>JBOFCU010000045.1:0-15287 GCA_051646285.1 Beijerinckiaceae bacterium | reverse complement strand
CAACAGATAGCCGTTCTTCAAAAATGGCCTGGCTGGCATTGGTGCGGGTTTGACATATCCAAGGCCATATTTCCGGAGGGCAATTGCATCACATACCAGCCACATGGCGGTTTCATCCTGATCTGCGCAAGCTGCAATCAGAGCCGTGCCAACATCATGATAAGAATTGGATTCATTGGTAAACCGCTGTCCATTTTTCAGAACGCCGATTACACCCGGTTTGTATCGGTCAAGCAGATGCGGAAATATGCCTGTGCGTCCATCACCCAAAGGCACCTTCGATACTGGCATCCATGCTGCGGCGTCCTCAAATTTCAATCTGGCGTCGCCGCCAACACTTTCCGCCAATTTCAAGCCATCTCCTGTGTTCCCCTTCGGCGTTGGCGAAGCATGTTCGCCGCCACGCTGGAGATGCGGATAGGCTTTGCGTATACGCTCGACGTCATGGGGAAAACCGCCACATGCAAGCACAACCCCGCGTGCCGCCTCGATGCGCACATCAATACCATCCAAAGATACAATCGCACCAATCACATGGCTGTCACCTGTTGTGATCAATGATTTCGCAGGCGCGCTGGTGTGCAAGGGTATGCCGAGATCAAAAGCAGATTTGGCAAGACGGGCTGCAAGCGCATTGCCACTGGTTACGGCGACACCTCTGCGATATTGCACAAGCTCCTTGATATGAATAGCAAGCCGCTTGGCAACATACAGAAATGACTTAAGAGATTTTGTAGCATTGAAAAAATGCTTCAGGTCGGCATTGGATGAGTTGAACATCATGCCCATGAACGTGATGGTTTCAAGCGGCGGCCGCAAACGCGCCATTTCCTTACCAAGGCCGCGAATATCATAAGGCGCCGCCAGAATGGCACGCCCCACGTTCACACCACCCGGCTTATCGGGATGATAATCAGGATATAAGGTTGGCACGAACTTCACATCCGTCTCCCGCTCAAACCATTCAACCATGGCTGGACCATGGTCGAGAAACGTTTTTACCGCTGCTTCATCATAGCGCGCACCCGTTTCGTGGCGCATGTAGATTTCCATATTCTCGCGCGTATCCTCGGCACTGGCAGGGCAATGCTTGTTGCCGGGAATCCACAGAACCCCACCGGAAAAAGCGGTGGTGCCGCCAAACAGGGGTTCCTTTTCCACAACGATAACGTCAAGCCCGTGCTTTTTCGCTGTAATAGCAGTTGATAACCCGCCTGCGCCTGATCCAACCACCAGCACATCACAACGCAATATGCGTGCAGATTTTTCTAAATTGCTCATAAGCATTTCCGCCTTGTTCAATTGCTTTTCGTATCGTTGTAGCCAGGACGTGGCACCATATCCATCAGCATACAATCCAGCCCGCCATCAACAACGATCTCTGCGCCATTGATGTAACTTGCACGTTCGCTGCTCAGAAACAGTGCCGGGCTGGCAATATCCTCAGGCTCCCCAATGCGCCGGTTTGCCGTTACCAAAGCGCGGCGCTGTTCAAAGCCCGGCTCCTCATAGAATTTCGCAGACAGAGCTGTGCGGATCATGCCTGGACAAATCGCATTGCTGCGCACACCATGCGGACCCCACTCCGCCGCCAATTGTTTGGACAGCAGCAACACACCGGCTTTGCTGGCCGAGTATGCACCGCTGCGAGTCTGCGGATGCAATGCTGAAATGGAGGCAATATGCACAATGCTGCCATTGCCTGCCGCCAGCATGTCGCGGCCAAATGCCCGGGCACACAAGAGATATCCAGTAAGATTGACAGCAAGGACATCATTCCATTCGCCGATGGAAATCGCCTCCAGTGCGCCAGGACGCAACAGCCCTGCATTGTTGATAAGCGCTTGGCACGGGCCCAATGTGGCGCGCATTGTTTGCGCCGCAGCAATTACTGCCGCTTCATCCGCGATGTTGCAAACAGACACGTGAATTTTTCCGCCCGCAGCCTTGAGTTTATCCGCTACTGTTTTGACAGCTTTTTCATCGCGGTCGAGCAACGCAACATGCGCGCCGGCTTTCACAAATCCTTCAGCAACCGCTGCGCCGATGCCACTGCCCGCACCTGTTACGGCACACACCTTGCCCTTCAGACCCAGCCAATCTGTATCTTTCATGATCTTCCCCACTTCAGCTGCGCCATTTGTTGGTGCCGAGCTGCTTTTATTCGAGAATGGCTGGCCGACGGCTCTGGATCAATCATACAGGCCAGCACGACCGCCCTGCAATTGACAAAGCAGGCAAAAGACCGGACAAATCGTGCGTTCCTATTATCAACGTGACTGTTATGGCCCAACGCAATTCCGTCATTCCGCGTTACGCCCTTTATGGTGATGCTGCAGCCGAGGCGTGGGCAGAAATGATCGGTTTTGAGCAGATCAGGGAGCGATCCAGCCTTTATGATTTCAATATTGAAGCCCACAGACATGAAGGTCTTTTCCAAGTTCTGTATGTGCGGCAAGGCGGAGGTGAGGCATTTATGGACGGGCGGCGCTGGCCTCTGAACCCCGGGAGCATTGCGATTGTGCCAGCCAACACAGTGCATGGGTTTCAATTCTCGCCGGATGTCGATGGACAGGTCATCACTGCGGCGCAAAGGCCGGTTGAATCTCTCGCAGCGATCACAGCGCCGGCTCTCATTGGCACAATTCGACAAGCCCGTGTCATGACGGTGGCGTCCGCACCACGCCACGAAGATGCTCTTGAGCCTGTTCTGGAAGCGATCAGACGTGAGTCTCAATTCAGCGCATCCGGACAACTTGCTGCTGGGACAGCGCTGCTTGTTGCGCTTTTTGTTCAACTCGCCCGCATCGGTGACATGCAGAAGATTTATGATGGTGGTGCGGATACGCGTCGGGCAGCAGTGATTGAAAAGTTTCGTGCCATGGTGGATGCCCGCTTTCGCACCGGACTTTCCATTGCTTGCTGCGCCAGAGAAATTGGCATCACTGCTGGCCAGCTATCGCGCCTTTGCCGCGATACCTTGGGCATGTCGAGCCGCGACATTGTGAATGCACGCATTGTGCAAGAGGCAGAACGCGAGCTGATTTATTCGAGCCTGTCCGTCAAGCAAATCGCGGCAACACTTGGTTTTGCAGATGATGCCTATTTTGGCCGGTTCTTCCGTAAGCAAACACAATTCACGCCAACAGAGTTTCGCAAAAAGGCGCGCGCCCATCTGGCGGCGCGGCAAACTTAGACTGATTTGATTTTTACAGTCGACATCGCCTATCAGCAGGTATTGATGGACGCATATCGCACATTGAACGGAGATTATCATGCCCAGCCTTCCTTCCACCATGCGACAGGTTATCTTCGACGGCGCGGGTGGCCCAGAGGTGGTCAAATGCGTACAGGCTGCCGTGCCACAGCCCGGCACAGGACAAGTTTTGATTGAGGTTGCTGCAGCGGGCATCAACCGGCCAGATTGCATCCAGCGTGAAGGGCGCTACCCGCCGCCTCCCGGCGCTACAGCTGTGCCCGGACTTGAAATATCCGGCACGATTATATCAGTTGGCGGCGGCGTGGATTCATCTGTGATTGGGCAAAGCGTTTGCGCACTGACAGTTAGTGGCGGATATGCTGACTACTGTGTGGCCGACTGGCCTTTGTGTCTGCCAATTCCCAAATCGCTTTCACTTCTGGAAGCGGCAGGTGTACCAGAAAATTATTACACCGTATATGACAATGTCTTTACGCGCGGGCGGCTGGCGAAAGGTGAAACCGTTCTCATCCATGGCGGATCAAGTGGTATTGGCTCAACCGCCATACAACTCGCGAAACAGGCCGGTGCAAAGGTATACACTACCGTCGGCTCTGATGAAAAATGCGATTTTTGTGTCTCACTCGGCGCAGATGTTGCAATCAATTATCGCAGCAAGGATTTTGCGGATGAGGTACGCTCGCTGACGGTCAAACGCGGCGTCGATGTCATTCTAGATATGGTAGGCGGGCCGTACATTGCTAAAAACATAACATCCCTGGCTGTCGAAGGGCGGCTGGTGCAGATCGCATTTTTGCAGACGAGCAAGGTCGAATTGGACTTCATGCCGGTAATGATCAAGCGCCTGACACTCACAGGATCAACACTGCGGCCGCGATCCGTCGCGCTAAAAGCAGCTATTGCTGAAAAGTTGCGCAGCGATATCTGGCCCATGCTGGATAGTGGCTTGGTCAAACCCATTATCTATAAAGTCTTCCCGCTAGAAAAAGCGAATGAGGCGCACACACTGATGGAATCAAGCGCTCATGTCGGCAAGATCATGCTGCAAGTGAAGGGTTGATAGGGTCATGAGCGGCGCATTCATGCGCCGCTCACCTATTCTTTTACAGCGCCGGTCATGCTCGACACGTAATAGTCAACAAAGAAGGAATAGAAGATGGCGACAGGTATTGAACCCAGCAGCGCGCCAGCCATCAGCGCTCCCCACTGATAATCATCGCCTTGTACAAGCTGGGTCAGCACCGCTACTGGCACCGTTTTGTTTTCTGACGACTGGATGAAAGCGAGCGCATAAATAAACTCATTCCACGACAGGGTGAAGGCAAAAATGCCAGCAGAAATCAGTCCCGGTATCGCCAGAGGCAAGGTGATCCGCCGCAAGATTTGCAGCCGCGTAGCGCCATCAATCATTGCGCATTCTTCAAGTTCATACGGTATCGATTTGAAATACCCGATGAGAAGCCATGTGCAGAATGGTATCAGGAATGTGGGATAGGTCAGTATCAGTGCCCAGGAGGAGTCGTAGAGTCCAAGCTGGAAAACAACTGTCGCCAATGGAATAAACAAGATCGACGGCGGCACCAGATAAGCCAGATAAATGCCAAGACCGACCCATTCCGAGCCCTTGAATCGTAAGCGCTGGATTGCATACGCCGCCAGCACGCTTGCCACCAACGACAGAAATGTTGACGCAAAAGCAACTGTCATGGTCGTCCACAGCCAACGCGGATAATCCGTTTCAAACAACAGTTTCTTGACGTTATCCAGCGTTGGTGACGTTATCCAGAATGGATTGTGCTCTTTGTAATTGAACAGCTCATTGTTTGGTTTGAACGTCGTGAGCGTCATCCAGTAAAAAGGAAACAGCAGCACAAATACAAACAATGCCAGAGGGATATACAGCGTCATGATGCGCCGCATGCGACTGTCCCAAGTGGGCGTACCGCGAAAATCGCTCACGTTGCTTTGGCTAAGTTCACTCATCGCTAGATCCCTGTTGCCACTTGCTGCGCGCAAGGCCGAAATAGCTGAGAAGCGTAGCAGCGACGAGGAACGGGATCATCGCAACAGCAATGGCAGCTCCTTCCCCCAACTGCCCGCCGGGAATGCCGCGCTGAAAGGCCAGCGTGGCCATGAGATGCGTCGAATTAACCGGCCCGCCCCGGGTAATGGCGTAAACCAGCTGGAAATCCGTGAATGTGAACAGCACCGAAAATGTCAGCACAATCGCGAGCACCGGCATCAGCAATGGGAACGTGATGTGTCTGAAACGCTGCCATGGTGACGCACCATCCAGAACCGCTGCTTCATAGAGCGATTGGGAAATCGTTTGCAGGCCAGCCAGCAAACTGATGGCAACGAATGGAATACCGCGCCAGACGTTGGCTGCAATCAAAGAAAACCTTGCCCCCCATGGTGTACCAAGAAAATCGATGTTGGTATCGCGCCACCCCAGGACGTTCTTTAGCGTATAGGAAATAATAGAAAATTGCGGGTCATAAATCCACCAGAATGCCATTGCAGACAGAACCGTTGGTACGATCCACGGCACAAGCACGATGGCGCGAATGAGCGATTTGAAATGCTGATTTTCATTCAGCAGCAGGGCGAGCCACAAACCAAGTCCAAATTTTAGAGCTGTCGCAATAAATGTATAGACAAGCGTGTTGAACACGGAAAGCCAAAATATACTGTCCTTGAAAAGTGATACAAAATTGTCAAATCCGATAAACCGTCCGGCGCGGCCTATTTTAGCATCGGTAAATGCCAGCCAGAAACCAAGGCCCAGCGGATAAGTCAAAAATACAAACAAAATGCCAAGCGCAGGGGCCAGACAGACAAAAACCAAAAATGGCTTGTAGTCGAATAAACGCACAAGCCAATTGTTCTGCACCGCGCCAGCGGCATTCGCACGCGCCATTTGCGTCATGAATTATTCCAGTTATGAGGCATGAAAATCCGGCGCACACTGTGCGCCGGATTGCACTGAAGAAGATCAGCCTTTTTTGTAATAGCGCTCGGCACGGCGAGCCGCCTCAGCTGCAGCGGCTTCTGGCGTAGAAGCCCCCGTGCAGACCGAGGCAAACATATCAACCGTGACGTAATCTGCCACAACGGCCGCCGATGCCTCGCTGATCGGGCCTTTGTACCCATACCAAAGAGAGTTTTTCATTGTGTCACGATATACAGCAATTTTAGGATCGCTGCCCCACACTGCACTCTTTTCGTAAGCAGCCAGCGGGTGCGCCCAATAGCCGGATGAGGCTGTCAGCCATTTGTCATATTGCTCCGCTTCCATCATGAAAGTGAGATAGGCGCGGGCAGCGTTCGGTGACTTCGTATGCTTGAAGATCATCGAATTCACAACCAGCGCCGTCTCGGTGCCACGGCCGACCGGGCCAATCGGCATCGGCGCATGATTGATATCGGCCGAAAGCTCCTTCACCTTCGGATCCTGCGAATTGCGGAACGCATAATAAACCGAAACGCCATTCTGGGTCAGGCCGATTTCACCGGCTAGCATGGCCTTGTTGTTGGATGGGTCAAGCCAGCTTTGTGTGCCAGGAATAAAAGTCTCATAAAGCGCTTTGGAATATTTCAGTGCCTCTACAGTTTCCTTGGAATTGATGATGACCTTGCCACTTTCATCAACCACTGAGCCGCCGTGGCTCCACAACAGCCAATGCGTGAACGAATTGCCGTCGCCTACAGCATGACCAAGTGCAAATCCAGCAGGGTGATTGTTTTTCTTCAGGGCGCGACAGAGATTCAGGAACCCGTCGAGGTCCTTTGGCACTGCATTGAAGCCCGCTTCCTTGACCCATGATTCACGGTAAACCGCCGGGCCGCCAGAGCCTCCGAGCGGAATGGCAATCCAGTTATTTGTGCCAAACTTTTTGCCAAGCTTTTCTGCCAGCGGATACCAGCCGCCATATTTCTTGCCGAGATACTCGGCAATATCCGTCAACTCAATCAGCTTGTCGGAATACAAATGCGGATCATCTGTCCAGCCAATAACTACGTCCGGGCCGACACCAGTGTTGGCGCTCACGGCCGTTTGCGGACGCAAATCTTCCCAAGCTTGATAATCGACTCGCACCTGCACGCCGGTTTTTTCAGTAAAGCGCTTGGTATTTTCATTGAACACCGTCTCATCGGCAGCGACAAATTTTGCCGGGCGCAATACCCGGATGCTGGCGCCTTTTTCGATGTTGAATGTCGGCGGCGCAACGTCGGCAGCCTGAATTTGTGCGCGAGCCAGATTGGGAATGGCTGTTGTTGCAAGCATCGCACCTGCACCAGCCTGCATAACGCCGCGACGTGAAATATATGCCATCGTTTCCTCCAGTGACATTGTATTTATTGACGTTCTAGATAATTTTCCCCGGATTGAGGAGATTGTCAGGATCAAGCGCCTTCTTTAACCTACGCATCAATGCAATTTCTGCGTCGCTGCGCGCGTGGCCAAGCCATTTTTTCTTGACCATACCGATACCATGCTCGGCGGAAATGCTGCCGCCCATATCGCGCACGATACCATAAATGATGCAATCCATCTCCTCCTTCGGTTGCTGCTCGATTGGCAGATCGGGCACCCATGCAACAAGATGCAGGTTTCCATCGCCAATGTGGCCATAATAAATACTTTCGCATCCTGCGATGCTGTTCGCCAATTCAGCCTTGCAGCGCTGCACGAAATCGTCCATGCGGCGCACTTCCAAGCCGACATCGTAGGATATGTGAGGCCCTAACGCACGGCCAAATTCCGAACATGCATCTCGCACGCCCCAGAAATCCCTGAGCTGCGACTGTGATTGCGAAACGGCACCATCAATCAGCACGCCATCTGTCATGAGCTTTTCAAGCCACGCATCAAACCGGGCTCCATCAATCATGTCATCGGTGCCCTGTGCTTCAACAAGAACATATACCGCATGCCCCTTGCCAATTGGCGTTCGCGTGCCCACGATCTCTGTCACAACATGCCAGTAATCCGGCCACATCACTTCGAAGGCCGACAATTGCGGACCAAGACCACTGCGTGCCGCATTTAATAATTTTACGACTGCATGGTAGCTTCCAACAGCGCACAATGCAGCTTTTTCACTGTGCGGCTTGGGAAACAGACGCAGCACGATACGTGTGATAATGCCAAGTGTTCCCTCAGCGCCAATAAAAATGTGTTTGAGGTCGGGGCCGGAATTATTCTTCAATAATTTATTTAAATTGGTAATAATTGTTCCGTCGGGGAGGACGGCTTCGAGGCCCAGCACCAGTTCGCGCGTCATGCCGTAACGGATGACGCGGTTGCCGCCGGCATTGGTGGAGAGATTGCCGCCGATCAGGCAACTGCCGCGTGACCCCAGATCAAGCGGGAAATACAGTCCGGCCGCATCTGCCGCTTTCTGAATGGTTTCCAGCGGTGTGCCCGCTTTCACGGTCATCGTGGTGCTGGCGGTGTCAATCTCCTCGATGCCGGTCATCCGCTCCAGCGAAACCGCGACCCATCCAGGCAAGGGCGTGGCGCCGCCGCACAGGCCCGTCATTCCGCCCTGCGCCACAAATGGGATTTGCAGCGAACGGCACACCTGAATCGCAGCCGAAACACCGGCCGCATCCACCGGCCTGATCACGGCAACCGGATTGCATGCCGGCTGCGGGCTCCAGTCATGGGTGTTGCGGACGGGAATATCGTTGCCCGTCAATACCATGCCGGCACCGAGGCGCTCAATGAGCGCCGCGACGATACGATCGTGCGCTGGCAATGGCGTCAGGCTGTTCACGCAGGCCAAACCCTTCAGGCAGATGTTGTGATCACAGACTGCAATGGGCCACCGTGAAGTGCAAGCGCAACCCGTGTTGCTCCGGGCGCAGCCCTGCGCCCGAAATGCGGGCTGCCACCGGAGTGTCAGACCGATGGCGGCTTGTCATCCCGGCGCAGGGTCACGCCCGTTGCCTTGTCGAACAGCGCCACAACCGGGGCAGCCGCCGTCAGGCGGGATGCAGGCCCGCCGGGATCATGATTGCCCGATGCCACGGCCACGACGACGGGCGATTTGCCGATGGTGCCATGCACAAGGCGGGTCGCCCCCAATTCTTCCTCAAACTCACGGGCAAAGGCCAACCCGCCCTCGCCGTCCGCCGTCAGCGTCCATTCCTCAGGGCGCACGCCGACCTGTACCTCCGTGCCATTCGCCACCGCGAACGTGCTGGCATCATAATCCAGCGTGCCCGCATCCGCGACTGACACCCTGCCCTGTTCAATGACCCGGCCAGGCACCACGTTCATGGCTGGAGAGCCAATGAAGGTTGCGACAAATGTGGTGCGGGGCCTGCGGTACACGTCTGTGGGCGTGCCGACCTGCTGAATTTCGCCCTTGCTCATCACCACAACCGTATCGGCCAGAGTCATCGCCTCAACCTGATCATGGGTGACGAAAATCGACGTGGCGCGCAGGCGCGCATGAAGGCGGCGAATTTCCAGCCGCATCTGCACACGCAATTTCGCATCAAGATTGGACAGCGGCTCGTCGAATAAAAACACCTGCGGCTCGCGCACAATGGCGCGGCCCATCGCGACACGCTGGCGCTGCCCGCCAGACAGGGCGCGCGGCTTGCGCGTCAGATATTCCTCGATGGCCAGCATGCGCGAAGCTTCGGCCACCCGCTTTTTAATATCCTCTTCCGGCATTTTGCGGTTGCGCAGACCATACGCCATATTGTCATAAACGCTCATATGCGGATAAAGCGCATAATTCTGAAACACCATCGCAATATCGCGGTCCGCCGGCTCAATGTCATTCACCACACGGTTGCCGATGGAAATGGTGCCGGACGTGATGCGCTCCAGTCCGGCAATCATGCGCAGCAAAGTTGATTTACCGCAGCCTGATGGCCCCAGCAGCACGGTAAACGAGCCATCCGGCACCATCAGTGAGGCCGACTTCACCGCCTCCACATTGCCGGGATAAACCTTCTTGACCTTGTCGAGCGTTACCGAGCCCATCCTCAATCATCCTTTGAAAAGCGCACTGGCCAATCCCGCCAGCATGGCGGCCGTTGCCGCACTGTTAAACCGCGCATGCCATGAATATTTATGCAGCGAACGGCTATAGCCGGCCATGAAAGCCAGAACTCCGGCAACACTGAAAATAATCAGAAGACCACTGAGCGGAAATCCACCAACCGAGACTTGCCACATCTCTTGCCGCTGGCCGGCATGGGCGTAATCACTCACACGGCTGAGGATGGCGTAGCCAACCACAAGTGATGCAATCAAAACCGTCAGCAGCCACTGCATTACTTCTCGGTCTCCACCAGCCCCTTGACGAACAGCCGCTGCATCAAAATCACCACGGCCACCGGCGGCAAAAGCGCCAGCACAGCCGTCGTCATCGCCAGTTGCCATTCCGTCAAGGCATCCTGCGTCACGATCATTTTCTTGATGCCGATCACGATGGTCTGCATCGAATCCTTCGTTGTGATCAGCAACGGCCAGAGATACTGGTTCCAGCCATAAATGAACTGGATGACGAACAGCGCAGCGATTGTCGTCAGCGACAAGGGCAGCAGCGTATCCTTGAAAAACCGGAACGGGCCTGCCGCATCAATCTGCGACGCTTCCAGCAATTCATCCGGCACAGTCATGAAAAACTGGCGGAACAGCAGCGTGCCTGTCGCCGACGCGATCAGGGGAACGGTCAGGCCTGAATAGGTATCCAGCATGCCAAGGTCAGACACGATCTTGTATGTGGGATAAATGCGCACTTCCACCGGCAGCATCAGCGTCACAAAAATAATCCAGAACGCGGCCATGCGGAACGGGAAGCGGTAATACACAATCGCGAAGGCGGAGAGAATGGAAATGAAGATTTTGCCGCCGGCAATCATCAGCGCCATGATCAGCGAATTGAGCATCATGTTACCCACCGGCTCGCGCGTGGACGAACTGGTGCCGACAAACAGCGTCTTGTAATAATTATCCAGCATATAAGGGCCAGGTGTCAGCCCCATCTGGCCATTGGCAATGGTCGATGCGTCCCAGGTCGATGCCACAAAGGCGAGATAGACGGGGAAGAAAACAACCAGCACACCGAGGATCAAGACAATGTGCGGAAAGACTGTGCGGAAGAAGGATTTGCGCTCGACCATCAGTAGCTCACCTTCCGCTCGATATATTTGAACTGCACTGCTGTCAGGCCAATAACCATGATCATCAAGATGACGGATTGTGCCGCTGAACCGCCAAGATCGCCGCCAAGCCGCCCATCAGCAAACACCTTATACACCAATGTTTCCGTCGCCTTGGCCGGGCCACCGCCGGTCATGGAATCGATGATGCCAAAGGTATCGAAGAAAACATAAGTCACATTCACAACCAGCAGAAAGAATGTCGTGGGCGACAGCAGCGGGAAAATAATCGTCCAGAACCGGCGCACCGGCGTGGCCCCATCAATGGCAGACGCCTCGATGACGCTTTGCGGAATGGATTGCAACCCGGCGAGGAAAAACAGGAAATTGTAGGAAATCTGCTTCCATGTCGCAGCCATAATAACCAGCGCCATCGCGTGGTTGCCGTTCAGCAGCGGATTCCAGTCCATTCCCATGCTTTTGAGAAATTTGGAAATCACCCCCATGGAGGGCTGGAACATGAAGAGCCAGAGCACGCCTGCAATGGCCGGCGCCACTGCATATGGCCAGATCAGCAGTGTCTTATAAATGCCTGCGCCCTTGATCTGCTTGTTGGCCATCACCGCCAGCAGCAATGACAGCGACAATGACAGGAAGGCGACGGCGATGGAAAAAACCGCCGTGGTGCCCATGGCCCGGTAATAGTCCGGCTTGCCAAGCAGATCACGGTAATTTTCAAACCCGACAAATTGCGTTGTCGTGCCAAAGGCATCTTCAAGCTGAAAGGATTGCCACACCGCCTGCCCTGCCGGCAGATAAAAGAAAATGATCGTGATGAGAAGCTGAGGCAAAAGCAGCATGACGGGTATGCTATAGCCTGCAAATACCGTGCGCTTTTCCATCGTCGCCTGCCCTCGCCTTGCATTGCCCGGCTTGTGACGCCGGTTTTATCGCTTGTCAGAATAAATCTGCGCGCATGATGCGCACAGAAAAATCCCGCCAGTGAGGCACTGGCGGGATTGGTGAGCCATTATTTTTGAACAGTGCGCTCGAACTGGCGCAGCATGGCATTGCCGCGTTCCACCGCAGCATCCATCGCTTCCTTGGCCGTTTTCTTGCCAGCGAGCGCGCCTTCGATCTCTTCTGCCCACACGTCACGGATCTGCACCAGATTGCCAAGCCGCAGACCGCGCGAATATTCGGTCGGCTCCTTGTTGGTCAGCTCCTTGATCGGTGTTTCGAGATACGGATTATCCTTGTAGAAACCCGAGGCCTTGACCTTTTCATAAGCCGCCTTGGTGATCGGCAGATAGCCCGATTCCGTGTGCAGCTTCGCCTGACGGTCCGTGTCCGACAGGAAGGTGAAGAATTTCGCAACGCCCTTGTATTCAGCGGCATTCTTGCCACCCATCACCCACAGCGACGCGCCGCCGAGTGTGGAGTTTTGCGGAGCGCCCGGCACATCCGGATAATACGGCATCGGCGCATTGGCCCAATCGAATTTCGCATTGGCCTTGACGTTGCCATAGAAGCCGGAGGAGGTGAGCATGATCGGGCATTCGCCCGACGTGAAGCGCCCCTCGCCGGTGTTGGTGCGGCCGGAATAATCGAACGCCTTTGTCTTCTGCAAATCCATCAGATTTTGCAGATGCCTCACATGCAGCGGCGAATTGATTTTCAGCTCGGCATCAAAGCCGTCAATGCCGTTGCCGCGGGTGGCCAGCGGCACATTGTGCCAGACGGAAAACTGCTCAATGTTCAGCCAGGTGATCCAGGCCGAGGCCATGCCGCAGGCCGGGTTGGTTGTGGCCTGCAATTTCTTGGCGGCCTCAAACACTTCCGGCCAGGTCTTGGGCGGATTGTCGGCATCAAGGCCAGCCTTCTTGAAGGCATCCTTGTTGTACCACATCACCGACGAGGAGGAGTTGAAGGGGAAGGACAGCATTTCGCCCTTCGAGTTTGAATAATAGCCGGTCACTGCTGGCAAATAGGCCTTCGGATCGAATGATTCTCCAGCTTCCTTCATCAGCTCAGCAACTGGCTTCACCGCGCGCGACGCCGCCATCATTGAGGCGGTGCCGACTTCAAACACCTGCAGGATGTGCGGCGCATTGCCGGCGCGGAAGGCGGCAATGCCAGCATTCATCGTGTCAGGATAGGAGCCCTTGTAGGCGACCACGACCTTGTAGTCCTTCTGGCTGGCATTGAATTCCGCCGCGAGACGGTTCACCACATCATTGTTGGCGCCGGTCATGGCATGCCACCACTGGATTTCAGTCTGCGCTGCGGCTCCGCCTGCCGTCATGACAAGCGCGGCACTCGCGACGCCCGCCATCAGTGAACCAGCGCGCCAATTGAATTTCAGCATTGTCGTCTCCCTGTTTTGCTATTTCCGCATCCGCGCCTGTGCGCCCGCCGCGTGACAGACACATGACACAGCTTGCCCAAGTCACGGCATGCGGCGCTTGAATCAGAGCGTAGAGCGGCGCGAAGAAAAGGGGAAGAGGCTTTGTCGGCAAACCTTCTGCCGTTCACAAGCCTGTGAAATGCCACACAAACCGCCGTTACGGCAGATTAAATTATCGTAACCTGGCCCGAATGCCCGGTTTGCAGGCACAGATGCAATTTACGGCGCGGCATGTCTGACCTATGTTCAGGGAGTCTGTGCATGTTGGATTGGGGTTCCGATGTGGGAGCGGACGTCTTCCTTCTTATTTGCCGCAAGGGTCCGTTATGCCGGTCAATCGTAAAGCTGTGTGGGCACTGATCGGTGCGGCGACTATAGGCGGCGCTGGTTACGGCGCGGCGACAGGGCGTTTCACCCTGCCCTTCGGGTTGCACGATCCGGTGGTTGCAGCAGCAAACAAGGTCGCCGGTTATGCCGGTGTGACGCTTACCTCAACGCCGTCGGCTCAGATCGGCCCGACAGATGCCGCACCGGCTGCCGGCCAACGTGGCCCCGGTGGGGGTGCACCGGGTGCAGGGGGCGGCGGCGGAGGTGCGCAGCAGCGGCCGCCGGTCAGCGTGCGGCTTGCAAAAGCCGAAAAGCGCGACATGCCGGTGCGGTTCGAGGCTATTGGCACGGTTCAGCCGCTCGCCAGTGTTGTTGTCCGGTCACGGGTCGACAGCCAGATCCTGGCGGTTGAGTTTCACGATGGCGCGCGGGTGAAGAAGGGCGACCACCTCTTCCGCCTCGATGCGCGCCAGATTGATGCCCAGATCAAGCAGGCCGAAGGCACGGTGCTGCGCGCCAAGGCGACGCTGGAACTCAACGAGCTGGATGCCAAGCGCAAGGAGGCATTGTCACGGGTGCAGGCCTCCTCGCAGGCGCTGCTCGATACATCGCGCGCCAATGTCGCCACCGCCAAGGCTCAGTTGCGCGCTGATGAAGCGGCGCTCGACAATCTCAAGGTGCAGCGCACGTTCTATGACATTCTCGCCCCCATTTCCGGCCGCGTCGGCATTGCCGGGTTGAAGGAAGGCAATATCGCCCGGCAGGGTGAGGCGGCGCAGGTGCTGGCGACCATCAACCAGATTTCGCCCATCTATGTCGCCTTCCCGGTGCCGCAGCGTCTGCTGCCGGAATTGCGCGATGCCGCTGCCAACAACAGCGCGGAGGTGAGCGCCACGCCGCAAGGCCTGAACCGCGCCGCGAAGGGCCGCGTGTCGGTGCTGGAAAATTCCGTTGATGCTGCGACCGGCACCATTCTGGTCCGCGCCGAATTCGACAATGATGATGAGATTCTGTGGCCGGGCTCATTGTCCAATGTCCGTGTCACCCTGCGCACCGATCCCGGCGTCATTGTCGTGCCGCGCCTTGCGGTGATGAACGGCCAGCAGGGGCAGTATGTTTTTGCGGTCGATAATAATGTGGCGACCATCAAGCCGATTGTTGTTGATCGTGTTGTTGATGATCTGGCCATCATCAAAAGCGGAT
>JBOFCU010000016.1:0-9430 GCA_051646285.1 Beijerinckiaceae bacterium | reverse complement strand
TGCCAGCCTCTGCGAGAATGGAATCGACCAGATCCTGCGACAGGTCACCATGCAGGCCTTTTTCGAGAGCGGCATCGAGGCCGGTCTGGCGCAGGGTGAACGCGATATCCTCAACCGGGGCGCGAAAGCTCATGGCACGATCCTTTTCAGCAGGGCGCACGCGCCCGTCTTCTCAAGCAAAGCAAAATCATCCGCAGCAGCACCGCCCTGACTTGACCGCAACGGCGACACCGGCAAAAGCGGGACCTGTTCTTCCTTGAAACGCGGGCGATTGTCCGTCAACCGGAGCCCTGCCCCGTGTCAGCACCGGCTGCCCCCGTGATCACACGCCGCCTGCGGGCTGACCGTGACGGCATTGCTGCCGCCGCAGCCATCCTATGCGGGGGCGGGACAGTCGCATTTCCGACGGAGACGGTTTACGGCCTCGGCGCTGACGCGACTGATGGGCGGGCCATCGCCAAAATCTATGCGGCGAAGGGGCGGCCGCAGTTCAACCCGCTGATTGCCCATTGCGCCGATGCCGCCGAAGCCATGGCAGCCGGCGTGTTCAACGGGGATGCCCGCAAGCTTGCCGATGCTTTCTGGCCGGGGCCATTGACGCTGGTGGTGCCAGCGTCTGCCACCTGCCCTGTCACGGATCTTGCGCGGGCGGGGCTGGCCTCGGTGGCGCTGCGGGTGCCGGATCATCCGCTGGCGCAGGCGCTGTTGCGGGCGGCTGGGCGGCCGGTCTGTGCGCCTTCCGCCAACCGCTCCGGCCATGTCTCCGCCACCACGGCAGATCATGTACTGGCTGATCTGGATGGCCGGATTGATGCGGTCATTGATGGCGGGCCAACGGCTGTGGGGGTCGAATCCACCATCATCTCCTGCCTCGATGGCGGGCCATTGCTGTTGCGGGCGGGCGGTGTGCCGCGGGCGGCCATTGAACGTGTGCTGGGCCGCGCCATCGCCGCGCCTCCCGCAGATGAAGGCGCCATGGCGGTGATTGCCCCTGGCATGCTGTCTGCCCACTATGCCCCACAGGCGCTGGTGCGGCTGGATGCCAGGACCATTGCACCCGGTGAGGCCGCGCTGCTGTTCGGGCCTGATGCCCCGGCCGGCCTGGACGGCGCGCTGACGCACTTCAATCTCAGCCCCTCCGGCGATCTGGCAGAAGCGGCCGCCACCCTGTTTGCCGCGCTGCGTCATCTCGACCAGTCCGGTGCGACCCGCATCGCGGTCGTGCCCATCCCGGCAGATGGCCTGGGTGAAGCCATCCGCGACCGGCTCCAGCGGGCCGCTGTTCGCGAATAGGTGCATGCTCACATTCGCGAAGAGTTGATTGTCATTTCTGCAAGCCATAACGTAAGTTGCGGCAACAAGGATTGCACAATCGCATGCCAGCATCACGCCTTTCGTGGGACGATTTCCGTCTCGTCAAAACCATTGCTGAAACCCGCTCACTCGCGGGTGCTGCTGCAGCGATGGGCGTGAACCCGTCGACCGTGTTCCGCCGGTTGGGCGAGGCTGAGGAGAAGATCGGTATCACCCTGTTTGAGCGGCACCGCACCGGCTATGTGCCAACAGCGGCTGGCGAAGAAATGGTGGCAATGGCCGATTCCTTCGATGCCAATGCCACCGCCTTTGCATTGCGGCTGGCCGGGCGCGAGGTGAAACCCTCCGGCGAACTGCGCATCACCACCAGTGAATCCTTGCTGGCCTATGTATTGGCCCCGATGCTGGCCCACTTCCGCGAAGCCTATCCAGCCATCCGCCTTGATGTGGTGATGACCAATCAGGCGCTGAACCTGTCCAAACGCGATGCCGACATTGCCGTGCGCCCCACCGATACGCCGCCGGAGAATCTCGTTGGCCGCCGTATCTGCGGCATGAGCTGGGCCATATATACGCGCCGCCCGCGTGATGGCAGTGCACCGCCTGATCTGGCCACAGCGATTGAAAAGGAAAACTGGGTCGCCCTTGGCGATGGTTTTCTGCATATTCAGGCGGCCAAATATGTGCGCGCCCATGTGCCGGCTGATCGTATCGTTTATAAAATCAACAGCGTGCTGGGCCTGTGCGAAGCCGTGGAATCGGGTGCAGGCGTCGGGCCGTTGCCCTGCTTTCAGGCCGACACCCGCCCTGATCTGGTGCGCGTCACCGATGTGGTGCCGGAATTCAATTCATCGCTGTGGCTGTTGACCCACCCGGAACTGCGGCAATCCCCGCGGGTGCGCGCCTTCATGGATTTCGGCGCAGAGGCCATCACAAAATTAAAGCCGCGCTTTGAAGGGGCGCGGCCTCAAAAATAAAATCTGCTGCTGGGGCGCGATCAGTCGTAAAACCGGTCCTTGCGCAGGATGTGCGGAATATCCCGTGCCTTGGTGATTTCCTTCGGACGGCGCGCGTTGACATGCGCGGCGGCGGCCAGAGCGGGAATTCCAATATCCCCGAATGGCTTGATGACTGAAGCCGTTGGCGGACGCTGAACGTGGCGCGGCGGCGATGACTGACCCATGGATGTGCTCAATGTTGCGCGGCGCTCAGTGGCCGCAATGACGATATGCCCCGGCATTGGGGCATGGCGTGGCCGGAATTGTGGAGTCTTCGCGGCACCGCCCTGCTGGGTTTGACAATGCGGTGCCTGCGTTAAAAGGCGGTAAACATCGTAAAGAAAGTATGGACATAATCGTTAAAAATTATCATCCGGCCGGTGCGCCCGCAGCCGCTCCTGCCGCCTTTTTCATCAGGCTGGCCGCATACCTATGCAATTTCAACCACGATACGGCCGCGCACCTTGCCATCAAGAATTTCTGCGCCGTAGCGGATGACATCATCGAGCGGGATGGTGGTTGTGAGGCTCGCCAGTTTGCCATGCGACAGATCCCGCGACAGGCGCGACCATGCTTCCAGACGGCGCGTTTTGGGTGCCATCACGGAATCGATTCCCAGCAGGGACACACCGCGCAAAATAAATGGTGCCACGCTCGTTGGCAGATCCATGCCCTGCGCCAGACCGCACGCAGCAACAGCACCGCCATATTTCGTCATCGACAGGACGTTGGCGAGTGTGTGCGATCCGACGGAATCCACCGCTGCAATCCAGCGCTCCTTGTTCAGGGGCCGGGCCGGGCCTGACAATTCCGCGCGGTCAATAATTTCAGCCGCACCGAGATTTTTCAGATAATCCGCTTCCTGCGCGCGGCCCGTTGAGGCCATGACATGCCAGCCAATCTTTGACAGAAGCGCAATCGCCACCGATCCGACACCGCCCGCTGCCCCTGTCACCAGCACCGGCCCATTATCCGGCCGCAGAAATTGACGCTCGATCGCCATCACTGCCAGCATGGCGGTATAGCCTGCCGTGCCAATCGCCATGGCCTGCGCCGGTGTCATCCCTTCCGGCAGCGGCACGAGCCAATCGCCTTTCACGCGGGTCTTTTCGGCGAACGCGCCAAGATGGGTTTCGCCTGTGCCCCAGCCATTCAGAATAACCTTGTCACCCGCTTTCCAGTCGGGATGCGCGGACTGTTCAACCACGCCCGCGCCATCAATACCGGGGATCATTGGAAAGCGGCGCACGACAGGGCTTTTCCCCGTCAGCGCCAGACCATCCTTATAATTGATGGTGGAATGCGATACGCGCACCGTGACATCGCCTTCCATCAAATCGGCATCGGCAAACGTGCCGAGAACGGCCGGCGTTTCCTTGCTGGCGATCACGATGGCCTTGAATGATGACATGCAATTTCTCCCGCAGATTTGATGAACCGGCAAAGCGCGCTGCGCTGCGCGCGTCTCCCGCCGCGCCGATATTTTATGCACACATCTTATGCAGATGCAGGTTCAGCACGTTCCACCGCCTTTTCGCGGATCGGCAAATTGATGATGGCCGATGCAAAGCCCAGCGCAATGGAGAGCCACCACACCACATCATAGCTCTTCATCGACTCATACAGCAGGCCGCCGAGCCATGCGCCGAAAAACCCGCCGACCTGATGGGAGAAAAATGCAAAACCATACAGCATCGTCATATAGCGCACGCCGAACATGAGCGCGACCAATGATGATGTCGGCGGCACTGTCGAGAGCCACAAAAATCCCATGCTCAGCGCAAACCCGATGGCCGTCACCGGCGTCACCGGCAGCATGATGAACGCAATCGTTGCCACAGAGCGCATGGTATAAATAAAAGCCAGCATGTAAGGGCGGGAGTAGCGGCTCATCAGCCACCCCGCCAGCAATGAGCCGGCAATATTGGTCAAGCCGATACAGGCAAGCGCATAACCGCCGATCTGCGGCGACAACCCCTTGTCCACCAGATATTGCGGCAAGTGACCGGTAATAAAGGCGAGCTGAAAGCCGCAGGTGAAAAAGCCGAGCACCAGCAGAATATAGGAGGGGTGCGCAAACGCCTCTTTCAGCGCCGCCGAAATCGAGGAGGGACCGTCAGCAGCCGTGACCTTTTTCGATAGCGGTGCGGTCCACAGCGCAAATGCCAGCGGCACAATAGCGCACACCACGAGCGCCAAAATCAGCAGCGTGCCTTTCCAGCCCACCGTATCAATCAGCAGAGGCGCAAATGGCGAAAAGACGAACTGGCCGAACGAGCCGGCCGCCGTGCCAAGCCCCAGCCCAAGCCCGCGCTTTTCCGGCGGCAGCAATTTGCCGAATGCACCCAGCACCACGTTGAATGAACAGCCGGCCAGCGCAAAGCCAAGCAGCACACCGGCAGTGAGGTGCATGAAGACCGGCTCACGCGACACGGTCATCAGGGCCAGCCCAGCCACATAAAGAATGGCGCCGCCGATCAGCACGCGGGTGGTGCCGAAACGGTCGGCAATCGCACCGGCAAAAGGCTGGCCAATGCCCCAGAACAGTTGCTGCAACGCGAAGGAAAACGCGAAGATACTGCGGCTCCACTGAAATTCATTGGAGATGGGCTGGAGGAAGAATCCGAAAACCGAACGCGGCCCGAAGCCGATGAAAGAAATGAGCGCACCGGCAATCGCGATCAGCAGCGGCGTGCGCCAGCTTGGAGCGGATGGAGGCGTAGCAGTGGCTTTAGCAGAATCGCTGATCATTCAGGCAGGCTTTCCATGTGGGAGCCGCCGACCATAACCGGGTTTTTCCGGGTGTGACAGTCATTGTCCGTGATGGATGGATGCCATGCGCGTGATGAATATGTCGTCGCGATGCATGGGTCTTGCAAAAGAGAACGCCAGCCGCGGGCGGACAAACCGCGGCTGGCGCTTTGCGCCATTCCCGCTCCGGTAAGGGAACAGAAGCAGCGAAGGCGGTTTTCGTGCTCAGTAAGCGTGGTGGCGGCGGCCATGCCCCAGCGGCTGCCAGCTTGCCGTGGCCGGCGCGGTCATCACCGTGCGGTGACGGACGGCGGTCACAGCCGGGACCTGCTCATGATAAACGGATGGCGGCGTGACCATGACCTGCCGGGCGCGCACGGCGGTCACGGCGGGAACGCGGTCGTAAACAACGCCGCCGGGCTTGACCATCACGGTCTTGTGGCGGGTTGCGAAGGTCGGCTTTACTGTGACCCAGCAGCCGACTTCGCGGCCATGATGGTCACGCGTGACCTGCCAGACTTTGCCACCGGGAGACACCTGCACGGTCTCGGCAACTGTCGCATATTCAGGCGCAATATGGCGCTGGACGGTGTGTTCCGGGCGGATGGTGACATGTTCGTGCACGGTGGAGAAAGTTGCCGGTGTCTGGTGCGCAACCGCATAGCCGGGGCGGACGACGACCTGTTCAGCCACCGTGGCAAAGCTCGGCGGGGTTACAACCTTCTGATAGCAGGCGCCAACGCACCGCTCGCCAGCCTTGGCACTGGCGAAGCCGCCGATGATGGCAGCCATGCCAACCGAAAATCCAATAATCAAACGACCCGTGTTCATGTCCGACTCCCTCAAGTCTGTCCGGGCCTGACGCCCGCATTCAAATCCGGCAGCACATCTGCGCCGTGGTGAGACAGAGGATGCGGCCAGAGCGCCGCAAAATCAATTGCATTTTCTGTATTAACTAAATCAAATCAATGGTTTGGTTACTATGTCAGATTGGAGCGGAATTGTTTCGAATTTGGCCGCAAAGATTAACGCCGTCCCGGATTGGGACGGCGCAGGGTAAAAATCCGGGGTAACGGCAATCTGACGCTGCGGTCAGGTCTGGCCGGGGCGCAGCTTGTAGAACACGTGCTGGCCGATTTTATCCATGCGGCGCAGACGCTTGGCCCAATAGGGGCGGACATAGGTGGCGTGATAATGGGTCGCCGACCCAACGCCATCAAGATAGGTTTTGCCGTCAAACACGGCGCGGGCCACGCGGGTGGCGACCCGCCAGTGCTCCGGCTCGGTGATGCGCAGCGACTTGCCTTCGCAGGCAAAGGTAAACTGGCAGGCGAGATAACGGTGGCGGTTCTGATAGACGACGCCGCACACGCTGGCGGGATAAAGCCCGCTCATGGCGCGGTTGAGCACCACCTGGGCCACGGCGGCCTGACCAGATTCAGGCTCGGAGCGGGCTTCAAAATACACCGCCTCGGCCAGGCATTTCAATTCGCGCTGGATATTGGCCGGCGTCACGATGCCGGCGAAACGCGACCGCACCAGCCTGGGCGCATCAGGCTTCAGCGGATCAGCCTTCAGTGGATCAGCCCTGGCAATGAGGCTGCCTTGCGCCGCCGCTGCGGCTTTCGGCGAAACGGGCACCGCCGCAATCGCCAGCGGTGTGGCATCGGCGGCTGCCGGTGTGGCCGATGCCAGAACCAGCGCACGGGGAACCGCCGGTGTCGCACCGGACTGTTCCGGCCCCACGGCCGCTGTCGGGGTGGACTCGGCCGCTTCCGGCGACTGGTCGCTGTTGGCCATGCTGGTCTGCTGCGAGGCCATCAGGGCCTCGCGCGGTTCAAACATGGTCACCGATTCAGCATCAAACTGCGAAAGGTTACTGGCGGGCGCGAAGGCGCTGACGGTGAGGTCACGCTCATCCAGCTCAAATGTGAGACCTGCCAGCGCCACATCACGATTGGGACTGACGGCCCGGCTGAGGCTGCGGCGCAAACCGGCGCTGTTGGTGATGGGATCGCCCTTCAGGGTCCGGTCCACATCCGGATACACCGCCGCCACTGCCTTCAGGTCCGGGCGCGGCGTCAGCTCATTGCTGAGAATGCGCGTGCTGCGGACAATGGCGAGATAGGACGTGTCTTCCAGCGTGATGGCGCTGCTGCCGAGGCTGGCGACGCGCACCCGCCCATCCAGCAACGGCACGGCTGAGGCCGCCGCCAGACGATGCGGCAGGACAGAGGACAAGGCACTGAGATTGGCTGTCAAAGCAGGGTTGTGGCCTGCGGCAGCGGTGAACGACACCAACAGCCCGCCAGCCAGACCCCATGGCGCAAAGGTCGCGCCAATCCATTGCAAACGCCGACGAAACTGACGCATACGCACCGCACACTCGAACGCAACGCAACCAACGCAAACCAATACGCACAACAGTGCGCACATGACGCAGATGAGATCCCGGCACGGGGCGGTACGCAGTACCCAAATCCGCCGCTGTGCAGGGATGAATACAATTCATCCGCTGCCGTTTATGACGCATTAGGGTTGAGCAGACGTAAACGCGGAAAATTTCATGCGTGCCGTTGAGGCACACCTGCTTTTGCGCCTTGCGCGCATCATATTTTGTTAAGAAATTGTGCCAGCGCCTGATTGAAAATATCAGCACGCTCGAAATAAACGGAATGGCCGGCCTCCGGCACAGCCAGAAAATCACCGCCCGTTACCGCCGCAACCGCCTCGACGCCGCAGGGCGGAATGACAATATCCTCGAGGCCGGACATAAACAGCACCGGTTTGTTCAGCGCCTTTAATTCATCAGGATGACGCACGCGCGCGGCCCACAGCGCATCCAGCATCGCAGGCTTGTCAAAACCGATTTTCATGCGGTCGACCTGATTATACAATTCATGCAGCGCGGGCTGCTCCTGCTCCATGCGCGCGCCGCAAGCGGGATTGATGCCGCGCAATTTCCAGTCCGTCAGCGTTTTCTGGCTGTGCGCTTCCCATTCCGGCAACCGCGCCAGCGCGGCATGTGCGGCCTTGGTAAAATCAATTGAGCCTGTGGTGCAGGCAAAAACAATGGCCCGCACACGCTGCGGATATTTCAATGCATATTCAACGGCCGTCCAGCCGCCCATGGATTGCGCGACAAGCACACAGTCCTGCACCGCGCAGTGATCCAGCAGAGCGGCCAGATCATCGGCAAAATCACTGATGCGCGGCAGTTCGTGCAACGGATCGGACGGGGCAAAGCTGCGGTGGGCGAAACTGATGCAGCGATGGGTCTTTGAAAAATGTGCGACCTGCTGCCACCAGGACAGATGATTGCCGCCAAGGCCGTGGGCAAACACCAAGGGCGGCGCATCGGCCCGCGCCTCACCCACGCTTTCAAAATATAAACGGCCAAACGGCCTTTGCAGAAAGGCGCTTGTGCCGTGCATCATCTTACCCAAACACCGTGGGGGCGAGAAAAAGAAACCCAACAGAAAGGATAAGCCCGGCAATCCGCACCGGCATGGGCACCGCGCCACCAGCCCCCGGCCCGGCACGCCCGGACAGCATCACAGCCGCCTCAAAAATAGCGATCCCCACAAAGATATACGCCAGCGGCGGCAACGCACTGTCGCGAAAGCCGGGATATTTGGCCGACAAATATCCGCATACAATGCCGACCAGCGCGCTCCAACCGAAAAATACATAATGTAGTGGCTGGAGCGACGGCATGAATACCTCGTGATGTTAAGCGTCTTTGACCGCAATGGTGCCAAGCGCAGCCTGCGCTGCAGCCAGCCGTGCGATGGGCGCACGATAGGGCGAACAGGAGACATAATCGAGTCCCACTGTTTCACAAAACTGGATCGAGGCAGGATCACCGCCATGCTCACCGCAAATACCAAGCTTGATGTCCTTGCGCACGGCGCGGCCACGCTCAACACCCATGCGCATCAGCGCACCGACGCCGTCCTGATCAATGGTTACAAAGGGATCTGACGGCAAAATGCCCTTGGACGTGTAGGGGCCAAGGAATGATGCCGCATCGTCGCGCGAAATGCCCAGTGTGGTTTGCGTCAGATCATTGGTGCCGAAGGAGAAAAATTCGGCGGTCTGCGCAATATCCCCGGCCATGATGCAGGCACGCGGCAGCTCGATCATTGTGCCGACCTGATAGGCGATGGTGGTGCCGGATTCCTGCATGACCGCCTTGCCCATGGCGTCAATGCGCGCCTTGACGGAATCAAACTCCGGTTTGGTCATCACCAGCGGCACCATGATTTCCGGCATCACCGCCGCGCCCGTCTCCTTGGCGGATTTTACCGCCGCCTCAAATATCGCCCGC
The DNA here is from genome assembly GCA_051646285.1 of Beijerinckiaceae bacterium. GTDB lineage: Bacteria > Pseudomonadota > Alphaproteobacteria > Rhizobiales > Beijerinckiaceae > Terrirubrum. The sequence goes on along the minus strand of JBOFCU010000016.1, from coordinate 37 downwards.
GCCTGCATTTCCGCAATTTCCGGATAGGCGATGGCGA
>JBOFCU010000006.1:0-7469 GCA_051646285.1 Beijerinckiaceae bacterium | reverse complement strand
GCGGTCTGGTGCGCCATTTCCAGCCTGCCGCCCTCGATCATTGTCAATGATGTGGCGTAGGGCATATGCACATGGAAAATGGCCTGATGGCGCGGGTTGGCGCGGTGGCCGGCAATATGAATGTTGCGCGCTGTCGCCTCAACCTCGCCCTCACCTTCCAGAATATTGCCTGCACCATCAATCATCAGCAAGTCATCCGGCTTCATCTCCCGCCAGTGAATGCCGTAGGGATTGATCAGATACCGCTCTGACGGCCCCGGCACGACAAGCGAGAAATGATTGCAGATGCCTTCGTTGAAATCATGCAGCGCCGCCAGTTGCAGGGCGGCGGCCAGTTCACGGCGCAATGTCGCGGTCATTGGTGCTCCTCAATGGCAATGATCGAGAGTGCGAAATCGGCAGTCTGATGACAAGTCAAAAAAAGCCCGGACGATGCCGGGCTTTTGTCCAATCCGGATTGCCAGTTTTATTTCGGCGCCAGCATCATGGTCATCTGGCGGCCTTCCATGGATGGCTCACTCTCGACCTTGGCAATATCGACAATATCCTGCTTCACGCGCTCCAGCACTTTCATGCCGAGATCGGTGTGGGCCATTTCGCGGCCCCGGAAGCGCAGCGTCACCTTCACCTTGTCGCCTTCTTCAAAGAAGCTCTTCATCGACCGCATTTTCACATCGTAATCATGCTTGTCGATGCCGGGACGCAGCTTGATTTCCTTGATTTCGATGATTTTCTGCTTCTTGCGCGCTTCGGCAGCCTTTTTCTGCTCCGCAAAGCGGAACCGTCCGTAATCAAGGATTTTGCAGACCGGCGGCTCGGAATTCGGCGCGATCTCGACCAGATCAAGACCCGCATCCTCAGCCAGCTTCAGGGCATCGAGAAAGCCCATCACGCCGCGGTTCTGACCGGTATCATCGATCAACTGGACTTCACGGACACCGCGAATGTCGCGGTTGGCACGGGGCCCCTCCTTTTGGGGCAAAGGCATGGCACGGTAGGGACGACGAATGGCAGTAATCTCCTCTTTGACGGCTCGATGATGTGAGTCCTGTTGTTATGTGCCACAAGGCGCGCCTAAAGAAAATGGGCCTGTCGCAACAGGGTAAGCATGACACGCGGCTATCAGCGGCCACCCAGCCAGCCTAATGCGCCTTGCCGTTGCCGTTGCCCTTGCCGTTGCCGTTGCCCTGGCTGCCCTCTGTGTCCGACCGGCCGGCCTTGCGGGCAATCAGCTCCTGATACACCTCCAGCGAACCTGCGACCGACACGCTGGCCGAGAATTGCTGGCCGACATGCTGGCGCTGGCGCAGGGCCATGGCAGCCCGCATTGATGGCGGCAGTTGCAGGGCCTCAAGGATGGCAGCGGCCAGCGCCTGTGTATTGCCCAGTTCGACACGCCAGCCCGTGCGCGCCTCTTCCGGCACATCGGGCGGGGAAAGAACGGTTTCACGCAATGCACCAGCATCGAACACGACGGTGGGTGCGCCCATGGCCTGCGCCTCCACGGCCGTGCGGCCAAAGGCTTCAGGCTCAATCGAACAGACCGTGACCACATCAGCGAGCAGGCAGGCCGCCGGCACGTCCGTGCAATGCCCGACACGGCGCACCACGCCCTCGAGGCCGAGAGCACGGACCCTGTCATCAATTGCCTTGGCGTAATCATCACGGCCCTGAGCGTCACCGGCCATAATGAACACCGCATCGGTCATGCCGGAACCGCGGACATAGGCCGCCGCATCAACAAATTCGATCTGCCCCTTCCAGCGGGTCAGGCGCGCCGGCAGCAGAACGACGCGCTGACCGGGATGAAGGCCCCATTGGCGGCGCAGGGCATCAATACGGTCTGGCGTGATCCTGGCGGGATCGAATACATCCATATTGGTGCCGGAATACAAAATACGCAGCCTGTCCACACATTCCGGCCATTGCCGGATAATTTCGCGGGCAGTGTAACGCGAGTTGGCAATGACGATATCGCCTTTCGCCATGATGGAATTATAGGTCACCTTAACCGGCAAAGTGCCGGAATAGGCACCATGATAGGTTGTGACAAAGGGCAGTTTCAGGCGCCGCGCGACGCTGAGCGCTGTCCAGGCCGGCGCGCGGGAGCGCACATGAATGAGATCAACCCGGTGCTGCCGGCACAGCTCCTGCATCCGCAGGACATTGCGCGCCATCATCAGCGGGTTTTTCGTTGCGGCGGGGAAAGGCAGCCAGATCGAGCCGCCCGCCTCGATGTCGCGCACCATCCGCCCGCCTTCCGACAGCACCAGCGAGCGGGCCCCAACAGCAGCCAGCGCATCCGCCACATCCAGTGTGGATTGCTCTGCCCCGCCTGCATCAAGAGAGGGTATGACCTGCAAAATGGTGCGCCCCGACAAGGGGTGGGCGGCAGCCTCGACATGATCGGCCGGCATCATCCGTATCGACGGAGCGAAAGGCGTTTGCATGGCTCCCTGGCTCGAAGCCACAATGCTGCGCGGCGTCTGGGCGGCCGGTTTCATCACGCCATCCTGAAGGGCTGGCGCTGGCTTCTGCTCGATGCCCAGCGCCTCGCAATAGAGCGCCAGCGTGGCGCGTGCCGCCTGCTCATAGGAGAAATGCGCGTCGATATGATGACGGGCCCGCTGGCCCATCGCGTCCTTCGCCGATGCACCGAGCGCCAATGCCTCACTCATCGCATCGGCGAGCGCAGCAACATCCCCGGCCGGAACCCGCCAGCCGGTGCGCTCTGCCACTGTCACTGCGGGAACCGCCAGCACGGTTTCCGGCGCCGCACCGAGATCAGACACGACAACAGGAGTGCCCATGGCCTGTGCCTCTGCGGCGACACGGCCAAAGGTTTCAGGCTCCGTCGATGGCACCACCACCAGCGCTGCAGCACGATAAGCCGCTGGCATATCCTCACAAAAACCGACGCGGCGGACGATGCCGTCCAAGCCAGCCTTAGCGATGGCAGCATCAATTTCGCCGACATAACGGTCCTTGCCATCATTCTCGCCAGCGAGAATGAACACGGTATCCTGCAAGCCTTCGGCATGCAGGAGACGGGCTGCCTCGACCAGAACCTTGTGGCCCTTCAATGCCGTCATCCGCGCTGCCAGCAACACGACCCGTTCATGCGGCTGCACCCGCCAGCGGGTGCGCACAGCCGCGACGCGGTTGGCATCCACTGACGCCGGTGCGTAAATTCCCAGATCCGTGCCGCACTGGATGATGCGGATACGCTCGGACGCGTCCGGATAGGCCAGACGCACATGGTTGGCGGTAAAGGCCGAGTTGGCGATGACGTAATCGCCCCGCGCCATCACCGAATTGTAGTGTGCCTTACCCGGTGATTTCGCCGAATAGGCACCGTGATAGCTGGTGATGAAGGGCACACCGCACGCGCGCGCGGCACTCCATGCCGCCCAGGCCGGAGCACGGGAATGGACATGGACAATGGCAATGCGCTCGGTCTTGATGAGGCTTTTCAGCCGACCGATGTTGCGCGCCATGACAAGCGGGTTCTTGCTGTCGGCAGGAAAAGGCAGCCATACCCCGCCCTTGGCCTGCAACTCGCCAACCAGCCTGCCGCCGCGCGCGGCCACCAAGGCCCGGGCACCGACCGAGGCCAGAGCCTCCGCCCCGTCAATCACGCTGCGCTCGGCACCGCCGCCATGGAGTTGCGGGATGATCTGAAGAACAGTCAGCCCCTCCAGCGGATGGCGGGAGGTCTGGACCAGAAGGCGGGTGTCAGCGAATCGCATTGCGGTGCAAAATCCCGTAGGAACGGCCATAACGCAACCATGTTATCCACCTGACCACCATTTCCGGGACGATGATGCGCGCTGACCACTTTTCCATTGCCAATCACCATGGCACCCGGACCATCGCTTTTTTACGGCGGAACGGGGCGGGGCCATGCATCGTGTGGCTCGGCGGCTTCCGCTCTGACATGCGTGCGACCAAGGCCGAGGCGCTGGATACATGGGCCGTGCAGACGGGCCGAAACTTTCTGCGGTTCGATTATTCGGGCCATGGGGAATCATCCGGCGATTTTGCCGATGGCACGATCAGCGGCTGGACTGACGATGCGCTGCAAGCCATCACCAGACTGGCCGGCCCGGCGCCTGTTCTGGTCGGCTCCTCCATGGGGGGATGGATTGCCCTGCTGGTAGCGCGCCTGTTGCAAGCCAAGGGGACCGCAGCGGGTGGACTGGTGCTGATTGCACCGGCGGTTGATTTCACCGATGCGCTGATGTGGGAGCGTTTTCCGCAAAGCGTGCGTGACGAGATTGAAGAAACCGGGCAATGGCTGCGCCCATCCGACTATGCGCCGGAGCCTTATCCAATCACCAAAAAACTGATCGCGGATGGACGCACCCATCATTTATTTGGCCGCCCCATCGCGCCGGGCTGCGCCGTGCATATCTTGCAGGGAATGCAAGATCCGGATGTGCCATGGGCCCATGCGATGACGCTTCTGGAACATCTGCCAGCCGCCGCAACCAGCATGACACTTGTCAAGGACGGTGACCACCGGCTGTCACGCCCACACGATCTGGCACTGCTGGTGCGCACCGTGGATATAATGGCGCAGCAATCAATGCACTGTTCACCGTCATTATTGCCAGGCGGCAATCAACCCAGCAATCGCTGAATGTCATGCACAGTATGCTTTGTTAAATCTTTGTCGACTTCCGCCGTGACAAGGCTGCGCAATTTTGACGGCAAGCATTTCCGCAAGGCAGCCAATGTGCGGGGCGCAGCGACTATAATCAGATGCTTGACGGGCTCCGCATCATGCAATGCGCCAAGACTGTCCACCACATCGCTGGCAAACTTGTCTTCCGCCAGCTGATGCCAGTCCGTCTGTTCGATGGCGCTGCGATGGGTGCCTGACAGGACGCGCGGCGGGGCATCTGTGCCCTGTGCACTCGTCGCAGGATTGTCAGGCGCTTCCAGCACCTTGCGCGTCTGGAGATCGGTAACGCGGCTGCTGCCTTCATTTTGCAGGATCAACGCCTTGCGCCCGTCAGCCACCAGCACCCATGCGCCCGCTGGAATCATCAATGCTTCACCCATCGCATATCCTCCGCTTTTTCGCTGATGCTATCCTACAGCTTTGAAAACGGCCATTCCATGATGTCGCTCAAACATTGCATCAGGATGAAAACGGATGCTGGAGCGGGCAGGAAGCCCTGTCACTTGCCGGTTGTCACGCGCAGCCATTCGCGTGCGATCACCTTTCGCAAATTGTCATCAGGCGCCGGTGTGGTGAAGAGCCGTGTGAAAATTTCATCCTCGGGATAAATACTCTTGTCGCCGTTGATTTCCGGCCTGATTTTCTCTCTGGCAGCCCTGTTGCCGGACGCAAAGGCCACGGCATTGACATTGCGCGCAGCCATATCGGGCCGCATCATGAAATCAATGAATGCGTGCGCCTCGCTGACATTTTTTGCATCAGCCGGAATGGCGAAAGAATCGAGGCTCATCTGCGCGCCTTCACGGGGGATGATATAGGCAATCTCCACATCATTGCGGGCTTCAATCGCCTGTTTGCGGGCCTGCAGCAGATCGCCAGAATATCCCACAGCCAGACATATATCGCCGTTCGCGAGTGCTGCGACATAATCGTGGGAATGGAATTTCGCCACCGCATTTCTAATCCTGACCAGCGCCGCAGAGGCCTTGCGATAATCATCGGTAATTCTGGTAGCGGGGTTAATCTTGAGTGCGCGCAATATGCCTGGAAAAATATCGTCCGGAGCATCCAGCATCATCACGCCGCAATGTCTCAGCTTCTCGATCTTCCTTATATCCAGCACCATATCCCATGTCTGAAGCGGGATATCGCCCAGCACTTCCCTGACCTTCCTGACATTCATGCCGATGCCGATTGTGCCCCACATATAATTGACGGCAAATTTATTGCCAGGATCGTAAGCCGCCAATTTCTGCTGGATATCGCCCCACATATGGGTGATGTTGGGCAGTTTCGCAGCATCAAGCGGCAGCACCCGCCTTGTCTCGATAGACCGCTGCAAGACCGGGCCTGACACCACAACGACATCATAACCTGACTGGCCTGCCCGCAATTTGGCTTCCAGCGTTTCATTCCTGTCATAGATGTCATAAACGACTTTTATGCCGGTTTGACGGGTAAATTCCTCCAGCACATCCGGGTCGATATAATCCGCCCAATTGTACACATTCACCGTGCGGTCCTGCGCCACCGCAGGAAAACAAGAGGCCGCAGCCAGCAGGCTCAAAAGCAGAAGGCGCTGTATCATCTGGCTCTGCCTCCGTGCGTTCCCACCGTGTCAGCGAGCAGCCGCAATATTTTCAAGGCGGGCCAGGGCGGCATCAAGCGTCGCATCCGTTTTGGCGAAACAGAAGCGCGCCACCGTCTTTACTGCATCCTGCGCATAAAAGGCCGAGACGGGAATGGCTGCAACGCCATGCTGCCGGACCAGATTTTCACAAAAGGCCACATCATCATCAACACCCAGCGGGGTCAGATCGACATTCAGGAAATAGGTACCGGCACTCGGCAACACACAAAATCCGCGCTGCGTCAGGCCATCGGCGAAACGGTCCCGGGAGCGCTGAAAGGCGGCGCGCATGCCGGTAAAATAATCATCCTCCTTCATCAGCCCGTAAGCAGCGGCGGCCTGCAAATTGGGCGGCGTCGTGAAGGTGAGAAATTGATGGGCCTTGGCCAGCACGCGCATGAGAGGAGGCGCGGCGCAAACAAAGCCGACCTTCCAGCCGGTCAGGGAGAATATTTTTCCGGCCGAACCGATTTTCACTGTGCGCTCACGCATCCCCGGCAAGGCCATCAGCGGCAGATGGGTGCGGCCATCAAAAATCACATGCTCCCAGACCTCGTCGCACAGGGCGATGCAATCATTGGCAACACAGAATTTTGCGAGCAGCGCCAGATCCTCATGATCATATACAATGCCCGAGGGGTTGAGCGGATTGTTAAACAGCACGGCCTTGGTGCGCGGCGAAAAAGCCTGCGCCAGATCCTCCTGCGTGAAGCGCCAGTGCGGCGGTTTCAGCGTTACGAATTTCGGCACGCCGCCGGCCCGTTTCACGAGCGGCAGATAGGCATCATACATGGGCTGGAACAGCACCACCTCATCGCCCGGCTCGATCAGCGCCATGAGCGCGCCCGCCAGCGCCTCCGTGGCGCCGGATGTCACCATCACCTCGCTGTCAGGATTGAAGGCCACCTGCTGATGGCGAGCATAGTGGGACGCCACGGCGTGGCGCAATTCGGGGATGCCCATCATCGGCGGATACTGGTTCCAGCCATTGATGGACGCATCGGCGGCCTTGCGGCGCACATCCTCCGGGCCGGGATCATCAGGAAACCCCTGCCCCAGATTGACGGCATTGTTCTCGCGCGCCAGCCGCGACATCACCTCAAAAACAGTGGTCGGCAGATCGGCAAAAACAGGGTTGAAGCGAATGGTCAT
>JBOFCU010000001.1:0-12684 GCA_051646285.1 Beijerinckiaceae bacterium | reverse complement strand
TTCGTCATCTCTTCACGAAAGAATGCCACGTCAACGATGAAACTCGCCCCGTGCATACCCTGCGCCGGGCCGAAGAACGGATCGGGCAGGGAATGGCCGATCATGATGCGATCCCGCACTTCAACTGCAAACATTATTTATTCCTCTCATTTTTCGCCGCTTGTGGCGGAACTCTCATGAATACCGGATGACCGCCGTCAGCCCCGGCGCATCGGCGCCGAGCAGGCGCGGCATTGTCGTGGGCAGATCCGCAAACGCGACCTCCTCGGAAATCAGGGCGTCGTACCGGCCATCGCACAGCAAATCCATCGCCTTGGCCATCCGCCGCGCATAATTCCAGCGCGGCGTGCGCAGGGGCGGAATTTGCCCGACCTGAGAGGCGACGAGCCGCAATCGCTTGGAATGGAATGCGCCACCAAGAGCAGCAGGCACAAGTTGTTCGCCATACCAGCTCAATTCAACGACCGTGGCCTGATTGCCCGCGCAACTCAGCGCCGTCGTCAGCCCGGCTGGATTGGCGCTGGCATGCACCACCACATCCGCATCCCGTGGCGCATCATCGGGCGCTGCAAACGCCGCGCCGAAGCTCTCGACCAACGCCCGCCGCTCCGTGACCGGATCAACCACCGTCACATCCGCGCCCGGCAGCTTCGCCATCAGCGATGCGGTGAGCAGGCCCAAAATGCCCGCGCCAACCACCACAATCCTGTCTCCTGCGGATGCGCCAGAATCCCACACCGCATTAAGCGCCGTTTCCATATTCGCAGCCAGCACCGCCCGCCGCGCCGGCAACGCCTCAGGCAGCACATTCACCATCGCCGCATCGACCACGAACCTGTCCTGATGCGGATGCAGCACGAAGGCTTCCCTGCCCGCCATCTCAGCCGGGCCATCCTCGACGATACCCACGGCGCAATAGCCATATTTCACCGGAAACGGGAAAAGCCCGCCCATATGCGGCCCGCGCATCGACTCATATTCCGATTTCGGCACCTTGCCGTTGAACACCAGCCGTTCGGTGCCGCGCGAAATGCCAGACCACAGCGTGCGCACCCGCGCCTGCCCCGCGCCAACAGGCGGCAGCGATTCCTCGCCAATCTGGGCCTTGCCCGGCCCCACAATCCACAAAGCCCGTGCAATATCGCTTTTGGATGCCATATTCCCCGCCGCTCATCTTTCGTTCAGCCGCCCCCGTTGATAGGAGCAGGCGTGCTTTCTGCCCAGCATCGTCTCAAAGGCAAGTTTCCCGTGTCCCCTACACCAATGACCCCGGCAGGCATACAGCCTGCTGCCGAAATCCGCCGCCGCCGCATCATTGTCGCGACCCTCAATATCGCGACCTACCTGCTGATGATGACGCTGATGGGCAAGGTGCTTGGCGCCGGCGGCTGGACGCTGACGGATATCATCATTTTCATCTGCTTTGGCATCGGCCTGCCCTGGTCCGTGCTCGGCTTCTGGAATGCACTGATCGGCCTGTGGCTGCTGCATGGCCGGCAGGACGGCATGGATCAGGTCGCGCCCTTCGCCCGCGATGGCAACACGCGCGAACCCGTCACCGTTAAAACCGCAATCCTCATGACATTGCGCAATGAAGATCCGGCGCGGGCCTTTGCCCGCCTGCGCATTGTCAAGCAGAGCGTCGATGCCACGGGCCAGGGCGCGCATTACAGCTATTTTATTTTGAGCGACACCAATGTCGAGGATGTCGGCACCGCTGAAGCGCGCATGAGCGCAGAGTGGCAGGCGAGCATGAGTGCCGAGGATGCAGCGCGCATCATCTATCGCCGCCGTACCGATAATACCGGCTACAAGGCCGGCAACGTCCGCGACTTCTGCGAGCGCTGGGGCCATGAATTTGAATTGATGCTGCCGCTGGATGCAGACTCCCTCATGTCCGGCGAAAGCATTATCCGCATGACACGTATGATGCAGGCCTATCCGAAACTCGGGATATTGCAGAGCCTTGTTGTCGGCATGCCCTCCACATCCGCGTTCGCCCGTATTTTTCAGTTTGGCATGCGTCATGGCATGCGCAGCTACACCATGGGCAGCGCCTGGTGGATTGCCGACTGCGGCCCGTTCTGGGGGCACAATGCGTTTGTGCGCATCGCGCCGTTCCGCGATGAATGTCATTTGCCGGTCTTATCAGGCGGACCGCCGCTCGGCGGCCATGTGCTCTCGCACGATCAGGTTGAGGCAACGCTGATGCGCCGCGCCGGTTATGAAGTGCGCGTGCTCCCTGAAGAATTGGGCAGCTGGGAAGAAAACCCGCCGACCATTCTGGAATTTGTCCGCCGCGATTTGCGCTGGTGCCAGGGCAACATGCAATATGTGAAATTGCTGAATATTCCCGGCCTGCTGCCGATGAGCCGCTTTCAGCTGGTATGGGCCATCCTGATGTTTATTGGCGTGCCCGCCTTCACATTGATGATTGCATTGTCACCCATCAAGGTATTGGAAGACCGGCATCTGCCGGATTTTTCACCGGGCCTGGCCAAGACCGTGTATCTGCTGTTTTTTGCCATGTATCTGATGCCGAAACTCGCAGGATTTCTCGATATTCTGCTGACGAAGAATGGTGCGCAGCGGTATGGCGGCACCATGCGTTTTCTCAGTGGCGCAGCCATTGAACTCATTTTCTCATTCATGCAGGGCGCCGTCTCCACCTTCCGCACGACGTTGTTCATGATCGGGCTGTTGTTTGGCCATTCAAAAATTGCGTGGAATGGCCAGGCGCGCGATACCCATGGTATTTCTTTCCAGACTGCGGCCGAAGGGTTGTGGCCGCAATTCCTGTTTGGCCTCATCGTCTGCGGCGCACTTTACATATTGTCGCCAACCGTTTTGTGGTGGTCGCTGCCACTCACCATTGGCTATTTTCTGGCCATTCCCTTTGCCGTCCTCACCGCGTCTCCCGCGCTCGGCACAGCGCTGTCGCGCGCAGGGCTGAACGGCATCCCAGAGGAATTTGAAACGCCGCTGGAAATTCAGACCCTGCGGCAGGGAGCGAATGCGTGATGAAAGCCCAGGCAACGCCACGCTGGAAAAGCATTTCCCGCTCGCTGCGGATTTATCATGGCGAAGCAGCAAAAGAGCGCAGCATCGCCATGGACGCCCTGTATGGCGTTTTTATCAATCCCGGCGATCTGGCTTTTGACATTGGCAGCCATGTTGGTGACCGTATATCCTCATTCCGCCGCCTTGGCGCCAAAGTTGTTGCGCTGGAGCCGCAACCCTTGCCCGCACGCGTCTTACGTTTGATCCATGGCCGCGACCCAGACGTCACACTGGTTGAAGCGGCCTGCGGCGATCATGAGGGCACCATTACGTTCAGGATCAATTCTGCCAATCCCACCGTATCCACAGCATCCACCGATTTTGTCAAAGCCGCCGATGGTGCGGGTGGCTGGGAGGGACAGGTCTGGGATGAAGAGCGGATTGTGTCCCTCACCACCATGGACGCGTTGATTACCCGATATGGCATTCCCGCCTTTGCAAAGATTGATGTCGAGGGATTTGAAGCCAGCGTGCTGGCAGGCCTGTCGCAAAAAATCCCGGCATTGTCTTTCGAGTTTACAACCATCCAGCGCGATGTCGCCTATGACTGCCTGAAGCGGCTTGCTCATCTTGGCTTTGCAAAATTCAACATCGCAATGGGCGAAAGTCAGCTGTTTGTGCAGGATGAATTTATCAGCATGGATGCCATGGCTTCGCTCATTCGCGATCTTCCCCATGAAGCCAATTCCGGCGATGTTTATGCAAGGGCGTAAAAGGAATTCAGCCATGAGAAATAAAACAAAATGGATGGCTTTTGGCATGGCCACGCTCATGTCTTTTTCCGCTTTTGCCCAATCAAGCGTAGCACCGCCGCCGCCCAAGCCGCCGGGTCTTGCTGTCGATGTTAAAAATGAATCCGAACCTGTCTTGTGCGCGGAAAAAGACAATGTCTCCGTGATGTTCAAGTCGCCACAGGCGCGCAAATTCACCATCGAGGCAGCACACCCCAATTATATCAACACACTGCAACGCGACAGCTGGGATGCGGACTGGACCAATTGCGACATGACCGGCGATCCGGTTTTTCCAGCCCAGCCGCGCAAGGTGACGTTTTACGAATCCATAGACCTTTGGCTTGTGGGATATACGTTTCCGAGCTTCTGGCGTAAAAATGATGTTCCCTTCCGCGTCGGTGACCGGGTCGAACGCGGCCTGCATCTGGTGCAGGTCTGGATGCTGCAAAAGGACCGCGCCGAGGAATTGCTGGTGGTTTATCCGCCCGATGGCTATTGGCGTGCACGCCCGCTCCCGCCGCAGCATTTGCGCTGGTCCGCCTATGGCAGTTCATTTCTTGTTGGCCCGATTGATCAGGAAGCGGGCCGGCCTGTCGTCAACATGAAGGAGATTGCGTTTGATCCAAAAACGAAAACCTTCACCATGACCTATGCCGATGGCAGCAAGGGCACGCTCAATATCGCCAGCGTTGACGACAATCGCATGGTCCTGAATGCAGAATTGGAAAAAACTGTCACTGACCGGCCGCTGCTCGGCCTGCGCTCGATGTATATCACTGAATTTAATGCAGATGCTGCGCGCATCGCCTTCAAGGACCCGAAGGCGAAGGGCTGGAGCGAACAAAACATCATGCAATTCGGCCAAACATCAGCCAGTGATATCTGGATCGGGCGGCTTGTGCCGTCGCGGCACAACACCTCGGCTCCCGATATGGTGTTTCACCATTTTCTGCCCTGAGTCAGCTTGATATTCACCACCTCAAGGCGGGCAAGGCGGCGATTACATCTGCATTCTCACGTGCCAGAAAATCAGTGATCATCCTTTTTTCATCACCCCCGCTGGCCATCGCATCGCGGTGAATACCCTGGGCGATGAAAATCGCATCAATGCCGAATTGCCGCGCTCCGGCAATATCTGTTTTCAGGGAGTCGCCAATCATCACAATGCGCTCCCTGGCAACATCTGCGCCACGCAATTGCACTGCGGCCTGCAAAGCCCGCTCATAAATGGGCCGGTAAGGCTTGCCAGCCCATACAACCGTGCCGCCCATGGCCTCATACACATCTGCAATCACACCCGCGCACGGCAATAACTGCGCGCCCACATGCACAACACGGTCGGGATTGGCGCAAATCAAGGGCAGACCACGCGTCAGGCATTGCGACAGAATTTCCCGATAATCCTCAGCCGTTTCACGCGTGTCATGCACAAGGCCTGTCACCACAGCGAGCGCCGCCTGATCAAGCGGCACGCGCTGGACCGGCAAATTTTCGAACGTCGAACGATCCCGCTCCGGCCCGATATGATAGACATCACCGCCATGCGCAATCATTTCAGCGCGTGTGACATCGCCTGATGACACGATGGCATCCCACGCATCACGGCGCACGCCTTTTTCATCGAGTACACGTGCAACCCGCGCAGCAGGAAATGGGGCATTGGACACCAGCACAACGCTCGCACCCATAGCACGCCAGCGCATCAGCGCCTCACCAGCGGCATCGTAGGCCCGCACGCCATCATGCAGCACGCCCCAAATATCGCAAAACACCACATCATAGTGTCCAGCGAGCGATCCAACACCAACGGTCATTTCTGTCTTTTCTTGCATGGTGCGATGCTCTAGCATTTCTTTTCCATTTTCCAAATCCGGCCAGTGCCCGTGCCCGCCATGCAATTCGAATTTCCGGTTCTGCTTGCCGATATTGGCGGAACACATTGCCGGCTGGCCGTGCAGGAAAAGGCGGGCGCGCAGCCGTTGCCGCTGGCCCGCCTCGCTTCCGCATCCATCACCGATCTGCCGCACGCCTTGCAGGCCGCAACGGCCGGAAAATCCGTGCGTGCCGCGGTGCTGGCTGTGGCTGGCGTGGTTGAAAGCCCGCGCATGACCCTGACGAATTTGCCATGGTCGATAGATGCCGCAGCCATCGGCACGCGCCTCAACTATGACAGTGTGCTTCTGGTGAATGATTTTGAAGCGCAGGCAGCGGCCATCACGGCCTTTCAGCCGCAGGATTGCATGACGCTGCAAGCTGGCAGGGCCAATGCCGCAGGCACGCGCTTGATTGTTGGTGCTGGCACGGGGTTTGGCACCGCTTTTCTGCATCCCGTTCATGACGGATTTTCCATTGTCGCCAGTGAGGCAGGCCATATGGATCTGCCGCTTGCGCCCGATGATCATGAGAAATTCGCAACGGCCCTTCGCACATTTCATCCCGCACAGGATATGGAATCCATCCTGTCAGGACCAGGGCTAAGCCGCCTGCATCGCGCCCTGCATGGCCATATCATGGAGCCGTCAGCCATTGTTGCGGCAGCGGGGGCAGATCAAAGGCAGGCGCAAGAAACCATCCGCGTTTTCCTGCGCCTGCTGGCGAACGCCACCGCCAATCTTGTTCTGGCGGCAAAGACCACCGGCGGGGCCTGGATTGCCGGCGGCGTCATTGGCCATCTGCTGCCCTGGCTTGACCGGAACGTGTTTCTCAAAAATTTCTGCGAAAAGCCGCCACTGCGAAACCTGTTGGAACAGGTGCCGCTGCATATTGTCACACGCGAGGGGTCTGCTTTTCCGGGCCTTGCCGCCATTGCATCCAGCCCGGCGCGGTTTGGCTTGCATCAGCCACCCGGCCTGTGGCGCGGGAGGCATCCGGCCCAATAACGCCATTGGCAGATCATTTGCGGATGCGATAAGGTTCATCAACACCACTTCATGCAGGATTCCACAATGCACGCGCGCGCTTCAGGCCTTGTTCGCAAAGCCGCTGTCAAAGCCGATAAAATAATCGATACGGTCGTGCTGGATCACGCCCAGCGCCAGGCCACGCATCTGCATGTGCATGGCGAAAAAGGGCTGCATCTTGATGTTGATTTGCCGCAGGCACCCGGCTTGCGCGATGGCGATGCATTCAAGCTCGATGATGGCACGCTGGTTTTGGTCAAGGCCGCATCGGAAGAATTGGCGCTGGTGTCGAGCACCAATGCCACGCGGATGATGCGCGCCGCATGGAATCTCGGCAGCCATCACGCACTGGTCGAAATGACGGATGAGGGGTTGCTGATCCGCCGTGACGCCAACATTGAGGAAATGCTGCGCAGCATCGGCATGACGGTGACAGCACAAACGCGCGGTTTTTCACCGGAGCAGGAAGCCCATGTGCATGGTCCGCATTGCGGGCATGATCATGCCCACGATCACGGCCATCATGCGCACGATCATCACCATGGCCACAAGCATGACCACAGCCATGATCACGCCCACCACGATCATGGCCACAAATCCTGACGCTTGAAAAAGAGGCTACGCGATGGGTGATCCCGCGCTGTTATCGGTGGCAGATATGCGCGTGGCATTTCGCGCGAAAACTGTCTCGCCTGTCGATGTCGCTGAAGCCTGCTATGCACGGCTCGACCGTTTTGAAAAAGACATCAATGCCTTTTGCCTCGTGACGCGCGACACCGCGCTGGCGCAGGCAAAAGCTTCAGAGGCACGCTGGTTCAGAAATGAGCCGATGGGAGTGCTTGATGGCATACCCGTGACGGTCAAAGATAATATTCCGCAAAAGGGTTTGCCGCGCCGTCTTGGCTCACGCGGCACGAGCGCCGCGCCATTTCCCATTGAGGCATCTGGCCCGAAAGCGATGGCGGAAGCAGGTGCGGTCTTTCTGGGCCGCACGACAATGCCCGAATTTGGCTGGATCGGCCATTGCAACTCGCCGCTGACCGGCATCACCCGCAACCCGTGGAATCGCAATCGCACCACGGGCGGCTCATCCGGCGGTGCAGCAGCCGCAGCGGCCTTATCCATTGGCGCCCTGCACATTGGCACCGATGGGGCCGGTTCTATTCGTATTCCTGCTGCCTTTACAGGGGTTTTCGGTATCAAGCCGACCTATGGCCGTGTGCCTTCGCATCCGGCCTCCAGTTTCACCGTGCTGTCGCACCATGGCCCGCTGACGCGCAATGTGGGCGATGCTGCCATCATGATGAACGTCATTTCCTCACCTGACCTGCGCGATCACCTCGCGTGGAATGCGCCTGCCGGTGATTACACCAGCGATTTGGAAAAGGGCGTCAAGGGCCTGCGCATTGGGTACAGCCGCACGCTTGGCTATATTCAGAATCTCGATCCGGAAATTGGCCGCATTGTGGATAATGCCGTCGGAGTTTTTGCCGATGCCGGCGCGATTGTGGAAGAGGTTGATCCGGGATTTTCCGACCCTTACGATAGTCTTGAAGCCATGTGGTTTGCAGGCTCATCTGTCGCAGCGAAAGAATTTTCAGCCCAGCAGCGCGCCGAACTGGATCCCGGTTTTCGCGCCGTGCTGGAAGCAGCGGAAAAGATGGATCTCAACCGTTTCGTCAACGCCTTTGCCTCCGGGCGCGGCGCGCTTGTGGATGTGATGAATCAGTTTCACGCCAGATATGATCTGCTGCTGACGCCCATGATGCCGGTAACAGCCTTTGATGTGGGCCGCGATGTGCCAGTGAATTTCAAGGCACGCAGCGGGCCCTTGGCATGGGTCAGCTGGAGCGAATATACTTACCCGTTCAATCTCACACAGCAACCGGCAGCATCGGTGCCGTGCGGCTTTACCGCAGATGGCTTGCCGGTTGGTCTGCAAATTGTTGCGCCCAAAATGCGGGACGATCGTGTCTTGCAGGCGGCCCGCGCCTTTGAGCGCGAGAGGCCGTTCAGGATGCCGGATCACGTCCGGCAATAAATTCGAAAAACACCTGTACGCACGAGCGCGTCGCGTTTCATCAGCTTGCGTATCGTGAAAGACGTTATGGCCGGGACGAGTCCGGCCATGCACTTCATTGAGCCTGACTCACTCCGCAGCAATTTTTGCATGCTTGGCTTCCTGCATGGCCAGCCAGCGCTCGGCCTCCAAAGCGGCCATGCAGCCCATGCCGGCGGCAGTGACGGCTTGCCGGTAAATATCATCGGTCACGTCACCAGCCGCATAAACGCCTTCGATATTGGTCGCGGTCGAATCCGGCGCCGTCCAGATATAGCCGTTCGGCTTCATCTGAAGCTGCCCCTTGATCAGGTCGGTCGCCGGGGCATGGCCAATGGCGACAAACACCCCATCCACCTTGCGTTCCTGCGTTGCGCCTGACTTGACGTTTTTCAGTCGCACATGCGTGACACCCAGCGGTTGCTCGGTGCCAAGAATTTCGTCAATCGCCGAATCCCACACCACTTCAATCTTGGGATTGGCAAAAAGGCGCTCCTGCAAAATCTTTTCGGATTTGAACGCATCGCGCCGGTGCACGACCGTGACCTTGGATGCGATATTGGCGAGATAGAGCGATTCCTCAACGGCAGAATTGCCGCCGCCGACAACCAGCACCTCCTTGTTACGGAAGAAAAAACCATCGCAGGTGGCACAGGCAGAAACGCCAAAGCCCTTGAATTTTTCTTCCGAGGGTATGCCAAGCCATTTCGCCTTGGCACCCGTGGCAATGATCAGCGCATCACAGGTGTAAATCGTGCCGGAATCGGCCGTCAGCGTAAAAGGCCGGCGGGTGAGATCGGTTGAAACAATATAGTCGTTGATCATCTCCGTGCCGACATGTTCGGCCTGCGCTTTCATCTGCTCCATCAGCCATGGACCCTGCACAGCCGCAGCGAAGCCCGGATAATTTTCCACATCCGTGGTGATCATCAACTGGCCGCCCTGCTCGAATCCGGCAATCAGCACCGGCTTCAGCATCGCCCGTGCCGCATAAATGGCAGCGGTATACCCCGCCGGGCCAGAGCCGACGATGATCAGCTTTTCGTGCCGTGTATGAATCTGGGATGTGGTCACGGATGCCTCCGGCGAAATGCAGCGAAACGGTCGAGGATCGCGGTGGCGATCACAGGTGTTGCATCTAAGGGGTGGTAGGGTGTGCCTTCAAGGCGGCCTGAAAAATTGTGAACGATTCCCTGTTCACGAAGTGCGGAGAGAAACGTGACAATCTTGCGATGTCCACTCCGCCCCTTGCCGGCTGGCGGCTCAAACACCAGCACCGGCTTGCCCGTGGCTGCGGCTTCACCGACCATATTCACACTGTCGGCGGTGACGATCACCGCATCGGCATGGGCAAGCAGGGGAATGAGCGGATTATCGCCCGTGCCGTCCCACAGCCAGCCGCCATGGTGTGCGAACACATGCTTGACCGTGACGGCGAGTGCCGGCGGCGTGCGCCGCGACAGGGTGCCCATCAGGGCGACGCCTGATCCGGCCAGCACGGCCAGACGTTCGGCAAAGGCGCGGATGGCATCATCCGTGAAGGTATAATGGCGCGAATCGCCGCCAACCAGAACTGCGGCGCGCGGGCCGGACGGCAGGCCCTGGACAAAGGCGGGCATGGCAGATTTGGCCTGCGCCAGCCTGTCAGCCGAAATGCGGTGCGGCGAGGTCAGCGTCACCAGCACATTATCGCCACGCAGCTTGTCATGGGCCGGCACCCAGATGAAATCAGCCAGCCCGCTGCCCGCGCGCGGGTCTTTCAGAATGACGCTGAATGTCCGCCCTTGGGATGCCTGTTTGATGGCCCGGCCATATTTCACGGCACGGCGGCCGGAGGTGATGACGATGTCTGGCCATGGCGGCTGCAGCGGGCTGCCGGGTGCACCCGGCGATTCTCGCGGATCCACCGGCCCATAGGGCAAAAACCATGCAAAGGGCGGGCGTGGCGCGATGCGCTTGAGCACCGGCGCGGTGCCCATCGCATCGGCGACACCGGCACATTGCCCCTCATCACCAGCTTTGCCGTCCGTGACGACCCAGACAGTTGGAGGTGGAGAGCGGGATGGTTTGTCTTGTGAGTGCATGGAGAGCGGCTTAAACACATTGAAATAAAATTACAAAGGACTTCGCGTGCGCTCCGGTCTCGACGCCATTGATATTGCGATTTTGCGGGAATTGCAGGCTGATGGCCGCATGACCAACGTCGATCTTGCTGCCCGTGTCGGCATTTCCCCGCCGCCATGCCTGCGCCGGGTCCGGGCACTGGAAGAGGCAGGCTACATCACCGGCTACAGGGCCATGCTCGACCAGAAAAAACTGGGCCATGAGATCACCTGCTTTGCCATGGTGCAGCTTGCCAGTCAGGCCGGGCAGGAGCTGAAATCCTTCAGCGCCCGCGTGCGCGCCTGGCCCATGGTGCGGGAATGCTGGTCACTCTCCGGCGATATTGATTTCATGCTGAAATGCGTCGCACCTGACCTGCGCGCTTTCCAGAATTTCGTGTCGGAACTGACAGCGACACCCAATGTGCGCAATGTGCGCACCGCACTGGCGCTTGAACCGGTGAAAGACGAGCCAATGGTGCCGTTCACCCCGTAAGGCTGCACCCCGTCTCACTGCATGGCGTCCCGTGGATATCCAGGACATCCCGCACACAAGACGCGGTGATCAGCCCGCCTGCCGGATCGCCCATTGGCCAAAATGGGTCGCAAGATCATCAAGGCGGCGCAAGTCAATCGCTGGATCATACCACGCACCCGTGGGGGCAAGCGCGTTGTGCATCGGGAAACGGGCGACAACCCGTCCCGCCGCATCGGTGCGGATCACCTCACCTGCCATGTAATCATTCGCACCCGAGCCAAGGCCGCTCCAGCGCCCGCGGTCCGCACTGCCACCGCCAGCAAAACCGCTCAGCGACACAGAATCGATCCGGACGATGAACCCACCGCCCTGCGCCACAGCCGCCGGCTCAAGCGCCCGGCGCAGCGCGCGCTCAATAACAGTCAGTGGCGGACCACCCATGCCGCTGGCGCGAAGCGGTGCCAGATCAATACGCACCCCCAAGGCGGGCCGGACCTGCGCGCGCTGGGCCAGCGCAACGGCAGGCATCATCATGGCCGATGCGGCCAAGCCTGCAAAGAAACGGCGATGGATCATGATTGCAACTCCCGGCCTGCGTTCCCTTTCATGTGGGGACGCGATCACTTCCAGGCAATGCCCATGATTTCATAGGATTTACCGCCACCCGGTGTCTGGACCTCCACCGCATCGCCCACCTTCTTGCCAATCAGCGCCCGGCCGATGGGTGAAGTGATGGACACGCGGCCAGAGCGCACATCCGCCTCCGGCTCACCGACGATTTGCCAGACCTTCTTGGCCTCGGTGTCATCATCAATCAGGGTGACCGTGGCACCAAACATGATGGTATTGCCATCAAGCTTGGACACATCAATCACCTCCGCCCGGCCAATCAGCGACTCAAGCTCAAGGATACGCCCCTCATTGTGGGACTGCGCTTCCTTGGCGGAGTGGTATTCGGCATTTTCTGACAAATCGCCAAGCGCCCGCGCTTCAGAGATCGCCTGAATAATCCGCTGGCGCTCCACCTGCTGACGGTGCTTCAGTTCGGTTTCCAGCGCAGCAAATCCACCGGCTGTAATCGGAACACGTTCCATACGGTCCTCATTCAAAAAAAGGATGCCACCCGCGTGTGCCATTTCAGGCGCTACGCGCAGCAGCATCCAAACCCAAGATATTCAATCTGCCGCAGGGCAGATCAGGCAGCGTAATCCTGCAAGGCCCGCACCGCCAGATCACCACTGCCCCAAGCTTCTATGCCCTTCGCAGCAGCAATCGCGCCTGAGAGTGTGGTGTAGTAAGGCACCTTATGCAAGAGGGCGGCACGCCGCAGCGGCTTGGAATCCGACAATGC
>JBOFCU010000339.1:0-3114 GCA_051646285.1 Beijerinckiaceae bacterium | reverse complement strand
CCGCCGTGACTGATGGCGCGTCCGGCTTTTGTGCGCTGGCCAGGCCCGTGCGCTGGTCACGTGCTGATACGCGGGAAACGCAGGCGCAGGCGGTGGAGCACAATGCGGTTGGCCGGGAATTGTGCGGGTGGGGGAAATAATCAGCGCGCCTTGAGCTGTCATCCGTTGCGCGCCATGGTGCTGGCATGATTCAGCCAGACACATCCGCTCTCCAGTCCGTCACCCAAGCCGTCGCCCGCCGCTATTCCTGCCGTGCCTTTCTGCCCACGCCGGTTGACCCTGCCTGCGTGCAGTCAATCTTGGAAAAGGCCCAGCGTGCGCCGTCTGGCGGCAATTTGCAGCCCTGGCATGTGGATGTGCTCATGGGCGATGTGCTTGCGCACTATGTGGCAGCGGTGGCTGAAGCGCGCCAAACCCATCCCCGGGGCGAGCCGCCGGAATATGCGGTTTACCCTTCCCCGGTGCCGGAGCCGTATGAGTCACGCCGGTATGGCGTCGGCGAGGATCTGTATGCCGCGCTGTCCGTCCCGCGCGAGGACAAGCAGGGCCGGCTGCGCCAGTATCTTAAGAATTTCACGTTTTTCGGCGCGCCGGCGGCCTTGATGATCTCCATCGACAGGCGCATGGGGCCGCCGCAATGGGCCGACATGGGCATGTATATGCAGACCGTGATGCTGCTGGCGGCGGAGGCGGGGCTGGATACCTGCGCACAGGAAATCTGGTGCGTCTGGCCCAAACTCACGGCCAAATGCCTGAACTGGCCGCCGGAACGGATGGTTTTTGCCGCGATTGCGCTGGGGTATGGCGATGCAGACGCCCCGGTCAATCGCTGGCGCGCGGATAGGGCGCCTTTGCCGCAGACGGTGCAGATGCATGGCCGTTTGAAATAGCTGGCGATATTCAGGCCGCATTCACACACCCCCGCCCATGACGGAAGGGGATTGGGAATCGTGAAGCGGAGTGTTTGGCTCCGGTTCTCTCGCATTGGAAATCGGTATGGCGCGCCTGTATGGCCTTCGCACTGTCTGGCTCGGCTGTCTCGCAGCCGTGGCGATGGCTGGTGGTGCCCGTGCTGAGGTCGATTGCCTGTCCTCGGCCCAGACACAGGCTGCGGTTGAGCAACGGCTGGCGATTACTCCCCATGCTGCCCTGAAAGCCGCGCGATTTCATGTTCAGGGCGGAGAAGCCTTGCGTGCCCGGCTCTGCCATCATAACGACGACATGGTGTATTGGGTGACGGTGCTTGGCCGCGACAGCAAGGTCACGCGCGTTCTGATCAAGGCCCTTGATGGCAGCATGATCGAGATGCGCTGAGGCCTTGACCCGCCGGCACCGGGGAGAAAATATCATTGCGCCTGCTCGTTGTGGAAGATGATCGTGATCTGAACCGTCAGCTTGTGACGGCGCTTGGCCAGGCTGGCTACGCTGTGGATCATGCGCTGGATGGGGAAGAGGGCCAGTTCCTCGGCGAGACCGAACCGTATGATGCGGTGGTGCTGGATCTCGGCCTGCCGAAAATTGATGGCGTCAGCGTTTTGAAAGCGTGGCGCAAGGCCGGCAAGAAAATGCCTGTTCTGATTCTCACCGCCCGTGACCGTTGGTCGGACAAGGTCGAGGCCTTTGATGTCGGGGCGGATGATTATGTCGCCAAGCCATTTCATATCGAGGAAATTCTGGCCCGGTTGCGCGCGCTGCTGCGCCGCTCGGCTGGCCACGCCACCAATGAGCTGATTTGCGGGCCGGTGCGGCTGGATGCGCGCGCGGGCCGCGTCACCAGCAATGGCGAGCCGATCAAGCTCACCAGCCACGAATTTCGCCTGCTGTCGTATCTCATGCATCACGGCGGCCGCGTGATTTCACGCAACGAAATTGTCGAGCATCTCTACGACCAGGATTTTGACCGCGACTCCAATACGGTGGAAGTGTTTGTGGGCCGCATCCGCCGCAAGCTCGGCGTCGATATCATTCAGACCGTGCGCGGCCTCGGCTATATGCTGGCACCGCCTGATACAAAGGCCTGACCCCCTTGCGGCAAAGCTCCATTGCGGCGCGGCTGTTTGCGTCTGCGGCGTTCTGGAGCGCGGTGGTGCTGTTCATTGCCGGTGTGGTGCTGTCCACCATCTACCGCCGCACGACCATGGCCTCGTTCGACGAGCGGCTGAATGTGTATCTGAAGGAATTGGTGGCTGATCTGGCCGCGCCGACGGAAGGCGAGAAAACCGAGCTGGGCAATCTCGGCGAGCCGCGCTTTCAGTTGCAGGGGTCGGGCTGGTACTGGCAGATTCTCAAATCTGATGGCACGCAGGTCAAAGTCTCGCGCTCGCTGTTTGGCCAGCGCCTGCCCATACTGGGTGATAAGGTGCCGCTGGAAGCCTTCGAGCCGTGGCGGCGCGGCTATATCACCGGGCCGGATGAGCGCCGCCTGCGCGTGATCGAACGCCCGATTGATCTGGGCGAAGACGGCCAGTTCATTCTCAATGTCGCAGCAGAAGCCGATGAGGTGGAGCGTGATATTGCCGAATTTCAGCTCGCGCTGGGGCTGACATTTCTGCTGCTCGGCATCGCCCTGACCGGCTCCACCGTTTTGCAGGTGGGCTATGGCCTCAAGCCGCTGACGCAGTTGCGCACCAACGTCTCTGCCGTGCGCGAAGGCAAGCGCGCCCATATTGAAGGCGTTTATCCTGATGATCTGGCGCCGCTGGCCAGCGAACTGAATCTGCTGATTGATACCAACCGCGAAATTCTCGAGCGCGCCCGCACACAGGTTGGCAATCTCGCCCACGCCTTGAAAACGCCGCTCAGCGTCATGGCCAATGAGGCAGACGCCAGCGGTGGCATCCACGCGGCGAAAATGGCGGAGCAGGTGGCGCTGATGCGCCATCAGATTGACTATTATCTCAATCGTGCCCGCGCTGCCGCACTCGCCGGTGCGCTCGGCACCGTGACCGACGTGCGGCCCGTGCTGGACGGACTGCTGCGCGCTTTCTCCAAAATTCACCGCACGATCGATTTTTCCGACCGTTTTACCGGCGAGGCCGAACCGCGCTTCCGCGGCGAAAAGCAGGACATCGAGGAGATGATCGGCAACCTCGTCGACAATGCCGGCAAATGGGC
>JBOFCU010000323.1:0-6693 GCA_051646285.1 Beijerinckiaceae bacterium | reverse complement strand
ATTTAGAGCCGATAATGCTCGCATACGGAGTGTCTTCGATAAAATGATAAGTCAGGCCCATGATTGATTGCTCTTTCGCTCCGATAGAATTTTGCTTATTTGAATGTCGCCGAAGCGATATCGTCCCAGATCATATTGCGCCCTTCCCCTCACCCTTCACCTTCATCTTCTCCAGCATGGCAGGATCGACGCGCTGGGTGACGACGGGGTGGATGCGGATGGGCTTGTCCTTCACCACCTGCTTGAAATTGGCGAGCGCCATCACTCCGACTTTGTGATGCGGCATTCCATCAGCCGGAAATCAATATTGATCTTTGCTTCTCGCAAGCGGGCGACTAGTCTGTCGCTCATAAACAGTTTTCTACGCACTCGCTTTTCTATCCAGACATCTGCGCCAAAAGCGCGGATGAAGATAGTGCTATATCTTTATCCACTGCATCCAAGGTGGGATCCCACCATTCGATGTCTTTTTCTACATTTCTTGCAAACAATTCCACATTCTGGCTTTTCTCCGGCAGGAACGTATCTTTATGCCCATCCCAATTGACATAGTAATATTGGCCGTCGAGAGGTGTTTTCACATCGTCCTGAATGATATCGAATGGTACGAGCCCGCTTTTTTCACCCAGATTAAACTCTGAAAGGACCTCGGCCAGTTTGCCCCGCACAGCATAGACGAAACCGCCCATAAACAATTCCTTTGTGCGCCGAAAGCAGCCACGATTCCATAGAGCTATCGCCTCAGGTAATTCCTCCTGCGTCAATGCATAACCAGCATAATATTTGTTCAATGCGTCCCAGACATGCGGTGGCTTAAGCGGAATTTGATGCTTTGCGGGTTCCCACTCGGTATTATAATATTTGATACGGATTCCTTGCTTGTCGCCAATAGAGGAGTCGCCCATTATGCCGCTCATCCAAGCTCTGTCGCTCATTGCGTGCTCCCGCTGTCGGGCTTCTCTTCCACCTGCGCTTTGTCCAGCATGTATTCACCGCTCGCGCCCAGCCTCATCCAGCGCACGGGTGAGCGGTGACAGCAGATACTGGATGATGCGGCGTTCGCCGGTCTTGATTTCAGCCTGCACAGACATGCCCGGCCCCAGCGTCTGCCGCCGGCCAGCGACCATGATACTGTTTTCCAAGAGCCGGATGCGCGCGGAATAGACGAGGCCGGGTTGCACAGGCCGGCCGCGGTCATCGCGCTGGGCCGCGCCCGATTGCGAAAGGTCGATGGCATCGCGGCTGATGCTCTCGACAATGCCGGGGATCAAGCCGTGCTCTGTGAAAGGAAAGGCTTCGAGTTTGACGCGCACCGGCTGCCCCTCGCGCACAAAGCCGATATCCTTGTTCAGCACCTGCGCCTCAACCTCAATATCCGTGCCGTCGGGCACAATAATCATCAGCGGCTGCGCTGATTGCACAACACCGCCTATGGTGTTGACCACGAGTTGCTGCACAGTGCCAGAAACAGGCGCTTTCAGTTGCAGGAGATCAAGGCGGCGCGAGGCTTTGCGCAGTTCGTCAGTGGCCAGTTCCGCCTTGTCGCGCGCCTGCACAAGTTCGGTCACGGCGTTGCGTGCAAAGGTTTCACGCAATTTTCCGAGTTCCGCTTCGAGCGCGCTGCGGGCGGCGCGCGCGCGGTCCGCATTCGCAAGCTGCACCTCGATATTCTGCATATGCTCGATGCGCAGCTGCTCATATTCAAGCAGTTTCAGCTTGGCGAAGTTGCCCTGCTCTGCGAGCTGGCGGCGGGCCTGAAATTGCTGGTCGATCAGCGGGAGGGTGCGGCGCAGTTTTGTGACTTCCGCTTCGGCAGATGTGATTTCTGCTGCGCGCTGGGCGATCTGCTGGCGCAGCGCCGCCGCCTGCGCTTCATATTCGGCAATGCTCGTGCGGACGAATTGACGCTCGACTGTCAAAGTCATATCCGGCGTGCCTTCAGGCGCAATGAATTCGGCGGGCTTGCCATCAAGATGGTTGAGCAGGACAGTGGTGCGCGCCTGCACGATGCGCGCCGTCAACACATTCTGCCGCGCCTGCGACTGTTCCGCCGTCGCCATGGTGGGATCAAGTTCGACCAGCACCTGCCCTTCCTCGACGCGCTGGCCGTTGGCGACATGCACAGCCTTCACGGAGCCTATTTCCATAGCTTGCAGGGTTTTGACCTTGCTGGAGGGAATGATTTTTCCACCTGCAACAGCCACCACGTCGATTTTGCCAATGACGGCCCAAAGCAGCGCCACGGAAAAGAAGGCGCAGATCATCAGGAGCAGCATGCGCAGGCCGGGGCTTGGCGGCTTTTCCATGATTTCCAGAGCGGCCGGCAGAAATTCGTGTTCGGCGATGGGCTTCTTATTTCGCTCCGTCTGATTTTGCGTGCGCCAGCTCTCGCGCAACACGGACAGGTGCTTGCCGATGGCGCTCATTCCGCATGCCCCATCTGCTTGGCGTAGAGTTTGGCGTAACGGCCGCCCTGCGCCAACAATTCCTTATGGCTGCCGGTTTCCGTGATTTCTCCGGCTTCAACCGTGACGATGCGGTCGCATTGACGCACGGCGGACAGGCGATGCGCGATGATGATCACGGTGCGCCCCTCGGCGATGCCGGCAAGGTTCTCCTGAATGACCGCTTCGCTCTCCGCATCGAGCGCGCTGGTGGCTTCATCGAAAATCAGAATGCGCGGATTACCGATCAGCGCGCGCGCAATGGCAATGCGCTGGCGCTGACCGCCGGAGAGATTGCCGCCACGCTCATCGATGACCGTGTCATAACCGTGAGACAGCCCGAGAATAAAATCATGCGCGCCCGCAAGCTGCGCAGCACCAATCACCTGCTCCATCGGCATGGTTGTATCCGCCAGCGCAATATTTTCGCGCACGGAGCGGTTGAACAGGATATTTTCCTGAAGCACGACGCCGATCTGCCGCCGCAGCCAGGCCGGATCGACAAGCGCGAGATCAACGCCATCCACCAGCACACGGCCCTGCTCCGGCACATATAAACGCTGCACCAGTTTTGCCAGCGTCGATTTTCCCGAACCGGATGGCCCGACGACGCCGATCATTTCCCCCGGCGCGATGGTCAACGCCACGCCGCGCAGCGCTTCCGGTGCATCAGGCCGATAGCGGAAGCGCACACGGTCAAACCGCACTTCGCCGTTGATGGGGGGAAGGCTGGCGCGGTTGGGATTATGCTCCGGCTCCGCCGGCGCATTGAGCACATCGCCCAGCCTGTCCACGGAAATGCGCACCTGCTGGAAATCCTGCCAAAGTTGGGACAGGCGCAAAATCGGCTGCGCCACCCGTCCTGCCAGCATGTTGAATGCAACGAGCGAGCCGACGGAGAGATCGCCGGCAATCACTGATTTTGCGCCAAAATAAAGAATGGCGACGGTGGTCAGTTTAGACACCAGCTGGATGAGGTGGCTGCCCCAGTTGGCGAGCGTCGCCACCTGAAAGCCGGTTGCGGTGTAACCCGCGAACTGGCGTTCCCATTTGTCACGCATCTGCGGTTCGACTGCCATAGCCTTCAGCGTGCCGATGCCCGTGACAGTCTCAACCAGGAAAGATTGATTTTCCGCCCCGCGCCGGAATTTCTCATCCAGCCTCTCGCGCAGCGGCGGCGTGATAAAAACCGAAATCGCCACATAGAGTGGGATCGACAGCACGACGATCAGTGTCAGCATCGGACTGTAGACATACATCACCGCGAAAAACACCACAGTGAAAAACAGGTCGATCACCACGGTGACGGAATTGGAAGTGAGAAATTCGCGGATGCGTTCCAGCTCGCGCACGCGCGCCACGCTGTCGCCGACCCTTCGCGCCTCGAAATAAGAGAGCGGCAGATTCAGCAGATGACGGAACAGCCGCGCCGACAATTCGCTGTCTACCCGGTTGGTGGTGTGGGCAAACAGCCAGTTGCGCAAGGCGGACAGACCAGTCTCGAAAATCAGCACCGTCGCCAGTCCGATGGCGAGCACGTCGAGCGTTGTCAGCGATTGATGTACCAGCACCTTGTCGATGACGAGCTGAAAGAAGATCGGCGCGATCAGCCCCATCAGTTGCAGGAAGAAAGACCCGACCAGCACATCGCGCAGCGGCCCCCGATATTTCACGAGCGCGGGAATGAACCAGCTGATGTCGAAGGGCCGTGCAGCGCCCGCCATCAGTTCGCGCGTGGTCATCAGCAGGAGCCGTCCGGCATAGGCCTCGCGCATATCCTGCTCGGTCCAGATTTCCGGGCGCTGGCCAGAACCACGCTGGATGAGATAGCGCGCGCCATCCGGCTGCGCGTCTACCTTCAGGAGAATGATGGATTGCCCGTCCCTGAGTTCAGCCAGCGCCGGCAGCGGCACCTTGGGCAGCGTATTGGCGGCAATCGCCTTGATCTTGCCGACAATACCGAGACGCTTGGTGATGCGCGCCAGATCCTCAAGCCGGTATTGGCTGCCATTGCCGCCATGGTCATGGGCAATCTGGGCTGCGTCAGCGGGGACGCCGAGGAATTTCGCGATCAGCACGAACGCCAAAAGCGCTTCTGGAAACGCTGGGCGCGGGCCTTCGGTCATATCGGGGAGAGACACAACAGGATCAGACACAACGGACATAGGGCAATATCAAACGTGATTGGCAAACTCTGGCACTGTGTGAGGGCAACCTGACTGTGACTGCGTCTTCAGGATCACTCTGTGTCACAACTGCCCGGGCAAGTATATGGGGCTGACAGGGCTGAGCATCCGGTGATGACGCCTTTGTCCCGACCGAATTGTCTGGAGTGCTTTCGATGTACACCCATGATGGCCAGCAGCTTCTCTGGAAAGGTAAACCGAGTCTGCGCCCGCAGGGGCCGGATGCGCGGTTGCTGAGTGACATCTATGCTACCGACGGCAAGTCGCTGTTCTGGGCACATCGGGTTCTGAAGCTGCCGCCTGAGCCGAAATTCGATTTCAGCAAACTTCGCCTGCGCGCGCGGACGGAGAACGCGGTCAATCGCAGCCAAACCGTGCTTGATGACGGAAACGGCGTCTGGCACATGGCCGACGCCGCCGATGATGCCATCTGGCCATTGGAAGGCGCGAAATTCGAGGCTGTGCGCTGGTTCGAGGACCCACGTTTCTAACAGTATCTCCATCAACATGACGACCGGCACGTCTGGTTCAGGGGCCTTCGCCTTGAAGGTCTGGAGGCCCGCAAGGCGTCGTTACTGTCCGATCTGATCGCGACCGACGGAAATGGTGTCTGGTTCTGCGGTAAACGCCAAGCCGATCTCACGCGCGCCGACATCACCTTCATTTGTGAGCGCGGCTGGCACGAGCTGATCCGGACCGATGCTGCTCTGCTCGGGCTCGACCGTCGCGACGGGTCACTGCAGGTGCTGGCCGACGCCGCACCACCGCCGCCGGCCGACGCCGTGGCCAGCGAGGCCTTGAGCGCCATGGCGCACGATCTTTTCGCTGTTTTCGATCTCTACGAGCCAATTCTTACGATGGTTGGCGATATCGACTGGACGGCCGTAGGGGCCCAGCCCCGGATAGCGCTGGCCGTCCGCTTCGATGGCGCGCACCTCGTCATCGCGGCGGACGGTATCGCCCCTGTCATTTGTGCGCCCGACGGGTGGTACCGCGCGCTGTGCACAATGTGGCTGCGCCGTCGCGCATTGCCGGGAACGCTGCGCACTTATCCCAACGTTGGCACCATGCTGCCACCTGGGGATGACTTTCAGGAGCAACTGATCCGGCGCAACCGCGACGCCTACCTCGCGTTCTGCGGCGCGGCCTTCACGCAAGGCGCTGAAGTATCAGCGCGCTTGCTGCTGCACACCTATCTGGAGACGCGGTGGTTTCGGCAAGCCTCGCCTTTCGACGACCGGGACAGCCTTCTCGCGCAACTGCCGCGACGGCTTTTCGACGACTGCACCTATGCCAAAAGAATGCATGGGTTCAGCAGCACGACAAATCTCGCGGCAGCGCGCCATGCTGTGAAAAGCGGCCTGCTGGAGGATCCTGATCCGCGTATCCGGCGCGAGATGCTGGGCCTGATTCACGCAACAGTGCTGGAGACAAACAAGTTTGCCTTATTCGTCAAGGATATCCTGCCCGCGCTGCTCGCTCGCGGGGAGCGGGAGACGGTCGGATGCGTTGGCGAACATATCGACACCGCTATCCAGGCCTTCATCATCAAGGGATTGGTCGAGGCCGAAGTCAGCCACGTGCGCACTGCACATCTGGTCGAGCCGATCGTGCGCCGCCAGATTGAGCGGGGCGTGGATGTGGCGCTCAACCGCGGGCGGCTGATCGAGGTGCTGATCCACCAGAGTCGCGAGGATGAGGCTGAGGCTGCGCTCAAGGCATTCAAGGCCGAGTTTGGGCAGAACTTTCGCTTGCCTGGCGTTTACACCTGCCGACCCTTGCACAAGACAGTGGATGAAGCGATTGCGGCGATGCGCGAGCGGGCGGCGGCCTTGCGCGGATAAACTACGGGTTCGATGTCGGAAAAAGGGTATCCTGCCCGCGCTGCTCGCTCGCTGACGGCGAAGTGACGATGACCAAGCCGTACATGCTGCCTGCTACAGCACAGCGAAGGCTCGACAGCCTCCCCGAGTTGTTACTCAAAGTCATTCGGTCAGCCAGATGAGGAGCCAATGATCGTCGGATTGCACGGCAATTGGGCTACGGCCTTGCTTTTATACGCG
>JBOFCU010000295.1:0-4545 GCA_051646285.1 Beijerinckiaceae bacterium | reverse complement strand
TCGCGCGATGCTCTTCTGCCGCATCGCGATGATCGAAAAACCGGTTCCCACTTTTTCGCGCGATGCTATGTCCCGCTCTGGAAAGTTTTTGGTGCGGGGCTAACGGGCACGATCTGCCCATTGCGGATTTCATTCACGGCCAGCGCCCGCTCATTGGTGCCATCCTGCCGGAAACGGAAAATGCCATCCGCGCCGCCAAAGCCCGATGGGTTGATCAGCACCTCTTCATTGAAGCGGCGCGGCCCTTGCGTGCGCACCAGCGCAATCACCAGCGAGGTCGCATCATAGGCGAGCGTTGAAATCCGCGTCGGGCTTGCATTGTAACGCTGCTGGTAACGCTGGGCGAAATTGTTGAACCCCGCCGGATCGGGGGCTGAAAACCATCCGCCCTGCAATTGCGCAATGCGATAGACGCTGGCTTCATTCCACTGGCCGGGACCAATCGGCTTGACCTTCTGCGGATTGAAATTGATGGCGCGCAAGTGCTCCGCCACCATGGGCAGCACGTCGCCGCGCGCAGGGATAAACAGCGCGTCAGCCTGCGGGGCGGCCCCGCCGATCACCGGGGCCATCTTGGCGACCGGCGCCTGCATCCGCGCCTTGTCGAGCGGAAATGTTTCCACCGCTACAAGCCGTGCGCCATGGCGTGAGACCGCCTGTTCGAATGCGGCGCGCGCGACATTGCCATAGGCATCTTCCGGAATCAGCGCTGCGAAGGAGCGTTTGCCTTGTGACACGGCATAAGCCACCACGCGGTCCACCTCATTCTCGGGCAGGAAGCTGAGCAGATAAACGCCGCGCGATGCCACCGTCGCATCCGACGAGAAGGCGATCATCGGACGGTTCGCCGCCTTGGCCACCTGCCCAGCGGCCTGCACGGTGGGAGCAAACAGGGGGCCGATGATGATCTCCGCGCCGTCTCGAATGGCTTCCTGCGCCGCCGCGCGGGCACCATCAGCCGTGGCCTTGTCGTCCTTCACGATCAGCGCAATGTTGGGGCTGTCAAATTGCGCGACAGCGAGTTCCGCCGCATTGCGCAAGCCCTGCGCCACAGGCCCGCCGCCCGTGAGCGGCAGGATCAACCCGACGCGCACCGCATTGGCGTTTGGTGTTGGGACCGTGGGTTGGGCAGGCTGGGCGGGCTCCTCGCCGCCAGTCAATGACCCGAGCGTGCCGCCGCAACCGGCCAGCAGCAGCGCGGTGAAGGCTGCACCTGCCAGCGACAGGCGCCGGCGCGTGGCCGCTCCCGCCATTGAAAACCATGTCCGCTGCGCCATATGCCCCTCCGACAATCCCGGTCCGTGCCGATTCGCGCCTGAGAATACACTGCGATTCGGTTCAAAGACGTTAGACCTGTTTCCGACCGGGGTGAATCCGAAAGCGCTCACGCCGGTTTGGCCAGCATGCCTGCCGGACAGGCACGGCTCTCGCAATTTCCGCCCCGACTTCATCGCAAATGCGCTCCCAAACTCATCCGGAAAGTCATGCGCAAATTCGCTCCCTTGGCCGGAGAAAATCGTCTAGGCTGGTGCACGGTCTTTCAGCGAAGCGATGATGCACAAACCACACCCCCGCCCGGCCTACACGGCCTTTGGCCTGACGATGGAGGCCGAGCGCCTGCATCCCGGCCTGCATGTGGTGGCGACACCCATTGGCAACCTGAGCGATATTTCCTTCCGCGCCCTGCAAACCCTGGCAGCGGCTGACGCTGTGCTGGCAGAAGATACCCGCGTCACCAAAACGCTTTTGGCCCATTATGGCATTTCAACGCCGCTGATCGCCTATCACGAGCACAACGCGGAGCGGCTGCGGCCAGAGATCATGAGGCGGCTGGCCGAAGGGCAGGCGCTGGCGCTGGTATCAGATGCGGGCACGCCCATGGTGTCCGACCCTGGCTACAAGCTCGCGGAGGATGCCATTGCCGCTGGCGTGCGCGTCACCGGCATTCCCGGCGCATCGGCGGTGCTGGCGGCCCTGATGGTGGCGGGCATGCCCACCGACCGGTTTTTCTTCGAGGGGTTTTTGCCGCCCAAGGCATCGGCACGGCGCACCCGCCTCAAGGCACTCGCCACCGTGCCGGGCACGCTGGTGTTTTTTGAATCGCCGCGCCGTGTTGCGGCGATGCTGGCTGATGCTGCGCTGATGCTGGGCGAGCGCCCTGCTGCGGTGGCGCGGGAATTGACCAAATTCTACGAGGAGGTACGGCGCGATGTCTTGCCAGCCCTGGCCGCCCATTACGCGCAGGCCCCAACGCCCAAGGGCGAGATCGTCGTGCTGATCGGTGCAGCGCACACGCAAAAATCCGAAATGGCCGACACGGGCGACAGGCTTGATGCCCTGCTGCGCACGGCGCTGGAAACCCATTCGCTCAAAGAGGCCGTGGCCCATGTTGCGGCAGCCACCGGCGAGCCGCGCCGCGCTATCTACGCCCGCGCACTGGATCTGACACGCGAGGATATGTGAGCAACGCCCCGCGCAACAGGGCAGCCCGGCAGCGGGCGCTGCGCACCGGCCATCGGGCGGAATATATTGCAGCCGCCTACCTGCTCGCCAAAGGCTATCGCCCGCTGCACATCCGCTACGCGGCCCATGGCGGCGAAATTGATCTGATCGTCAAACGGGGCAGAACCGTTGCCTTTGTCGAGGTCAAGGCGCGGGCCACCGCTGATGCGGCGCTGGAAGCGATTGGAGCCGGCAAGATCGAGCGCTTTCGCCGCGCCGCAGAGGCGTGGCTGATGCGCAATGGCTGGTCGAACACTTACACCCTGCGCGCTGATGCCGTGCTGATTGTGCCGCGGCGCTGGCCGCAGCATCTCGAAAATGTGTTTCCATTATAATCAGCGCTGATTTTACCTACCCGGAACGATGCGCTATGCGTTGCCAGCCACACGAGGGATGATGATCATGGGTCTTAAAGTCGCTGTCCAGATGGACCCGATTGAAAAAATCAAAATTGCCGGCGATTCCAGTTTTGCCCTGCTGCTGGAAGCGCAGGCGCGCGGTCACACATTATTCTATTATACGCCGGACCAATTGTCGCTGAAAGATGGTGCCGTGATCGCGCCCATCCGTCCCGTCACCGTCAAGGATGTGCAGGGCGAACATGCAGCCGTCGGTGATGCTGTGCTGACGGATTTATCGGCGCTTGACGTCATCCTGCTGCGGCAGGACCCGCCATTCGACATGGGTTACATCACAACGACGCATATTCTTGAGCGCATCCATCCCAAAACGCTGGTGGTGAATGACCCGCACCATGTGCGCAACGCGCCGGAGAAAATATTCGTTACCGAATTTCCTGACCTGATGCCACCAACGCTGATCACGCGCGACAAGGACCGCATCAACGCCTTCCGCCAGGAGCATGGCGATATTGTCATGAAACCGCTTTACGGCAATGGCGGCGCAGCGGTCTTCAAAGTTGCAACCAATGATCCCAATTTTGGCTCGCTGTATGATCTGTTCTCCACGCAATTCCGCGAACCATGGGTGGTGCAGCGATTTCTGCCCGCCGTGTCGAAAGGTGACAAACGCATTATTCTGGTTGATGGCGTGTTTGCCGGTGCGATCAACCGTGTGCCGCAGGGCGATGACATCCGCTCCAACATGGTGCGTGGCGGTGCGGCGGAATCAACCCAGCTGACGCCGCGCGAAGCCGAGATTTGTGAACGCATTGGCCCATACTTGAAAAAAATGGGCCTGCTGTTCACCGGCATTGACGTGATCGACGGCAATCTCACGGAAATCAATGTCACATCACCAACCGGCGTGCGCGCAATCAAGCGCGTGGGCGGACCTGATCTGGCGGTGACGATCTGGGATGCGATTGAGGGGAAAATAGGCTGAAACTTCACCGTCATGCCCGCACTTGTTGCGGGCATCCACGTCTTGTTTGCATTGAAGAAAGAAAGACGTGGATGGCCGGGACAAGCCCGGCCATGACACGTGGCATTATTTGCGCGCTGTTTTTACTTCCGCACAAAGGTCAGATAAGTCGGCACACGCCCCTCGCGCAGCGCCTTGGCTTCATAGCGGGTGCTTTTCCAATTGTCCCATGGCTGCAACCAGTCCGGTGCTTTTTCCGCATGCCATTGAAAATGCGGTGAGCGCTGCACGCGGGCCAGCACCCACGCGGCATAATCATCAATATCGGAGGCAAAGCGAAATTCGCCGCCGGGCTTGAGAATGCGCGCGAGTGCCGCGAGCCGCTCATCCGATACAAAGCGCCGCTTGCGCTGCCGCCGCTTCGGCCAGGGATCGGGATACAGCAAATAAATCCGGTCGAGCGATGCGTCGGGCAGCCGCTCGATCAATTCAATCGCATCGCCGTCATAGAGTCGGATATTGCCACTGCCCTGCTTGACGATTTCGCCCACGACACGCGCCACACCGTCGATATAGGCTTCGCAACCAAAAAATCCTGTATCCGGATTCTCCGCAGCGCGCTGCAACAGGTGGTCACCACCGCCAAAACCAAGTTCCATCCAGAGCTGCGACACTGGATTGGCAAACAGCGCGTGCGGCGCGGAGAGATCCGCATCATCG
>JBOFCU010000250.1:0-1725 GCA_051646285.1 Beijerinckiaceae bacterium | reverse complement strand
TCAAAGCGCTGGCGCTTATCGCCGCCAAGTTTGATCTCAATTTCGCGATTGATGCCGAAGAGGCCGATCGGTTGGTGCTGTCTCTGAAGCTGGTTGAGCGACTGGCACATGAGGAGGAACTGGGCGGCTGGCAGGGTCTGGGCGTGGTGGTTCAGGCTTATCAGAAGCGCGCGCCGGGGGTGATTGCGGCTTTGCGCGATCTGGCACAGCGCTCCGGGCGGCGGATCATGGTCCGCCTCGTCAAAGGTGCCTATTGGGACAGCGAGATCAAGCGCGCCCAGGTGGCGGGCACGCCTGACTATCCGGTGTTCACCACCAAGGCCGCGACGGATCTGTCGTACCTTGTCTGCGCCAAGGCGTTGATTGACGCCAGCCCGCATCTCTACCCCCAATTCGCCAGCCACAACGCCCACACGCTCGCCGCCGTGCGCCACATGGCCGCTGCGGCAGGAGTCGCCATCGAGCACCAGCGGCTGCACGGGATGGGGGAAGCGCTCTATCAAGCCGCCGCGGATGAATATGGCCCGCTGATCGTGCGCGCCTATGCGCCGGTTGGCGGGCATGAGGATCTGCTGCCCTATCTCGTTCGCCGGCTGCTGGAGAACGGTGCGAACAGCTCGTTCGTTCATGTCTTGCTTGATGAGACAGTCCCCGCCGTGGACGTTGTCCGTGATCCGGTTGCGCTGGTCGAAGCGCAGCCGGGCAAGCATCCGCGCATCGCCCTGCCGCGCGACATTTACGGTGCGGGCCGCGCCAATCCGCTGGGCCGCGATGTCAGCCAAGCCAGCACCCGCGCCACTCATGCTGCCGCCATTGCCGCACAGAAACAAGCGCAGCCGGTGGCCGGAGCCATCAACGGCGGCAAGCTCGACTGCAAGGCGCCGCGCGACGTTTTCAACCCATCGGATCGGAGCCAGGTCATCGGTGCCGCCAGCGATGCCAGTGCCGCCCACATCGACGAAGCTGTCAGGCGCGCACGCCTTGCGCAACCGGCATGGGACAAGAGCGGCGGGGCTGCGCGCGCCGCCGTTCTGCGGGCGATGGGCGATGCGCTGGAAGGTCAGATGGACCGGCTGATGGCTTTGCTGGCGCTTGAAGCGGGTAAGACCGTGGGCGATGCTGTCGCTGAAGTTCGCGAGGCAGTCGATTTCTGCCGCTACTACGCCTGCCTGGCCGAGCGTGAGTTTACAGCCCCGCAGACGCTCACCGGGCCGGTCGGCGAGACTAACCAGTGGCAGCTTTTCGGACGCGGCATTTTCGTCTGCATCTCTCCGTGGAATTTCCCGCTGGCTATTTTCACCGGGCAGATTGCTGCCGCGCTGGCGGCAGGCAATGCCGTCCTTGCCAAGCCAGCGGAGCAGACCCCGCTGATCGCGGCCGAAGCGGTGAAGCTGTTCCACGGCTGCGGTCTTGACCCGGACCTGCTTGCGCTATTGCCCGGTGACGGTGCCAGCATCGGCGCGGCGCTGGTGGCGCATC
This sequence comes from Beijerinckiaceae bacterium, assembly GCA_051646285.1. GTDB lineage: Bacteria > Pseudomonadota > Alphaproteobacteria > Rhizobiales > Beijerinckiaceae > Terrirubrum. Next base: position 246 of record JBOFCU010000250.1, on the reverse strand, counting down.
CCGGCATTGATGGTGTCGCGTTTACTGGCGGCACCGAAACGGCCTGGGCGATTAATCGCAGTCTTGCGGCGCGAACCGGCCCGATCATCCCCTTCATCGCTGAAACCGGCGGGCTGAATGCGATGTTCGTCGATACCACTGCGCTTCGAGAGCAAGTGGTCGACGATGTGATCAATTCCGCTTTCGGCTCCGCAGGGCAGCGCTGTTCGGCGCTCAGGATGTTGTTCCTGCCGCATGATAGTGCGG
>JBOFCU010000242.1:0-16182 GCA_051646285.1 Beijerinckiaceae bacterium | reverse complement strand
TCAAACAATTCCCGGCCAATCAGCATGCGGCGGATTTCGCTGGTGCCCGCGCCGATTTCATAGAGCTTGGCATCACGCAGCAGGCGGCCAGCGGGATAATCATTGATATAGCCATTGCCGCCGAGAAGCTGGATAGCATCGAGCGCCAGCAGCGTGGCTTTTTCGGCAGAAATGAGGATTGCGCCAGCCGCATCCTCGCGGGTGGTTTCGCCCCGGTCGCAAGCCTTGGCGACGGAATAAACGTAGGCCTTGCAGGCATTCATCATCACATACATGTCGGCGACCTTGCCCTGTACGAGCTGAAATTCGCCAATGGCTTTGCCGAATTGTTTGCGTTCATGCACATAGGGCATGACGATATCGAAGGCCGCCTGCATGATGCCGAGCGGCCCGCCGGCCAGCACCGCGCGCTCATAATCGAGACCGGACATCAGCACGTTCACACCCTTGCCGAGGCCGCCGAGAATATTCTCTTCCGGCACTTCGCAATCCTCGAACAGCAATTCACACGTGTCAGAGCCGCGCATGCCGAGCTTGTCGAGTTTCTGGGCTTGCGAAAAACCCTTCCAGCCTTTTTCGACAATGAAAGCTGTGATGCCGCGCGGGCCCGCATCCATGTCTGTCTTGGCATAAATCACGAATGTTTCCGATTGCGGGCCATTGGTGATCCACATTTTCGTGCCGTTGAGCACATAGCGGTCGCCTTTCTTATCCGCCCGTGTGCGCATCGACACAACATCGGAACCTGCCCCCGGCTCGGACATGGCCAGAGAGCCGACATGCTCGCCTGAGATCAGTTTCGGCAGATATTTCTTTTTCTGCGCATCGCTGCCGTTGCGGTTGATCTGGTTGACGCATAAATTCGAATGCGCGCCGTAGGACAGGCCCACACTGGCGGAGGCACGGGAAATTTCCTCCATCGCCACCACATGCTCGAGATAGCCGAGGCCTGAGCCGCCATATTCCTCCGGCACAGTGATGCCATGCAGACCCAGCGCGCCCATTTCCGGCCAGAGGTCACGGGGAAACAGATTGTCCTTGTCGATGGCGTCAGCGCGCGGCGCAATTTTTTCCTGCGAAAAGGATTGCACGGTGTCACGGATGGCATCCGCCATTTCACCGAGGTCAAAATTGAAGGGGCGGGGCGCGTTGCTGAGCATGACAAACCGGCGGATCAGAGAAAGGGATAGCGCAATCTAATTGAGCGTTGTCCGCATGTCACCGTCACCCGTTTGACGCAGTTCGGAATTGCGCCATTATTGACATGGTGTGCTGTTCTGCGAGGTGGCAATGCTGGCTTTTCTGGTGATGATGTTTGTCGGCCTTTCGGCCATTCCTGCGGCCACAAACAATGCTGGTGTTGAAACGCTGCCGGTTCCACAGGCGGAAGCGCCGGTGGTGCCGCCCATCTCTGCGCCGCCGCCACGGGTGGCACAATTGCCACCCGCTGCACCTGCACCTGCGCCTGCGCCATTGCCGCAGCCGCTTGCTGCGCCCTCGATCCAGCCCCCGCCGCCGCCTGCTGCACCGGCACCGGCGGATGCTGCCGCTGTGCGGGAGGAGCTTCAGCTCTGGACGCAGATCAAGGACAGCAACCGGACGGAAGAAATCGAAGCGTTTCTGCTGGCCTTTCCCAATGGCCGTCTGGCCCCGCTGGCCCGGCGCAGGCTTGATGAAATCCGCCGCGCCGCCACGGCTCCGCGCCCGCCTGCAGCGCCGCCAGTGGTGGCCGCACCCCTACCTGCACCGCTGCCGGCACCAGCCGCCCCGCAATCTCCGGCGCAAGCCCTGATGGCCCCGGCTACGCCATCACCGCAAGCCGAACCACCGGCGGAGCGCCTGGTGTTAACGCGGGGGCTGATCACCGAAATTCAGGAAAAGCTTTACAGCCTCAATTATTATTCCGGCCCGATCAACGGCAATTTCGGCAAGCTTACCAGTGATGCGATCACGGCCTATCAGCAGCGCATCGGTATTCAGGCGGATGGTTCGATTGACCCGATCCTCGTGCAGCGTCTGCGCGCAGCAAAGACTGTCGATATCTGGGGCGCTGTGGCATTTTCGGCGCGGGGCGCGTGGGGCGCATCGTGGGGCAAGGGCACCCGCAAGATTGCGGAGACGGAGGCGATGACTATCTGCCGCCGCAATGCGCGCACATCCTGCAAGATCATTGCGACGCCCGGCTCAGCCTGCACGGCTCTGTCGGTCTATGACGTGCGGGGCCGCAATGGCCGCCGTTTCTGGGGCGCGTATGTCGCGACCCGGGCCAAGAGCGATGAATCGCGTGATGGCGCTCTGGAATTTTGCCGGCGTGATTCACCATCGCCCGACGCCTGCCAGATTTCCGTGATTGTCTGCGGTGATAAAGGCCAGATCATCTGACAATAAAAAGCCGCGACAAGAGTATCGCGGCTTTTTTGAAGGGTAAGATCATCAGGCTATTTCAGTGCTTGCCATCCAGAAAGGCCAGCCACTGGTCTTCTGAGCCGTAAAACACGTTGCGATCCACATGACCGCGAATACCGGGCACTGTCCCGGTGGCCGTGTACTGCCAGAAAGACCAGCGGTTGCGGCTGTATTTTTCCGACGGGTGAGACGCCACCGAGCGCAGGAAATATTTGTACTCGTTGAAATGGCCTTCAAGCACATCGCGGTGAAAGGTGATGTCGGTATAGATAATCGGCTTCTTGCCGAAATGGCGTTCCATCTCCGTCAGCATATGGTGCACCCAGCGGCGGGCGGTGTCTGAATCCAGACGGCGCGGGCAGGTGCGGGAATGGGCATTCCATTCCAGATCAAGCACGGGCGGCAGCGCATTGGGATCGACCGGGATGTTCTGCTTCATCCACTGCATCTGCTCCTCAGGCGACCGGCACCAGTAGGTGAAGTGGTAGGCGCCATAGGGCACGCCAGCGGCCTTTGCGCCATTCCAGTTCTGGCGGAATTTTTCGTCGATATGGTCGCCGCCCTCGGTTGCCTTGATGAAGGCAAACTGGGTGCCGGCATCGCGCACCGCATACCAATCAATATCGCCCTGATATTTCGACACATCGATGCCGTGCACAGGCATGGTGTGCGCCTTGGCCACACCAGAATGGGGCTTTGTGTCGCCCTTCTTGGTGTAGCGGCTCGACTGGTAATTATGGCCACTGCCGCCAGAGCAGGCCGCAACGCCAAGCGCGAGCATGGCAATGGCGGCACCGCGCGCAAGCGCTGACCGGGGGCGGGATGAGAAGGGGGAGGATGCTGGAATCGACATAGGCCGCAATTTACAGGGGTTGGTAAAAAGATTCACGCAAATGCGAAAGTTCTCGTTAGCAGTTCCCTAACGCTGGCACCGTGCCCGCCCGCACAGCGCTATTTCAGGCCAAACCAGAGGGTGGCGGTGCCGAGAAACGAGAAAAAACCGACAATATCCGTCACGGTTGTGACGAACGGGCCGGAGGCCACGGCGGGATCAAGGTCGAACCTGTCGATGGCGATGGGGATCAGAATACCAGCCAGTGCCGCCGCGACAAGATTGATGATCATCGCAATACCGATAACGATGCCCAGATCGAAGGTCTTGAACCAGATCGCGGCAATGGTGCCGGTGATCAGCGCAAAGGCGAGGCCATTGAGCATGCCCACCCGCAGCTCGCGCATGATCACGCGCATGCGGTTGCTGCTCGACAATTCGCGCGTGGCCAGCGCCCGCACGGCCACCGTCATGGTCTGTGTGGCAGCATTGCCGCCCTGACTGGCAACGATGGGGGCGAGGATGGCCAGCGCCACCATTTTCTCCAGTTCGCTGGAAAACCCCTTGAGCACGAAGGACGCGGCAAAGGCGGTCATCAAATTCACCAGCAGCCAGGTAAACCGGCTCCTGGTGATGAAGAATACGCTGTCCGACAGCTCTTCTTCAGCCTTGACGCCGCCCAGCGCACGCAAATCCTCATCGACCTCTTCCTCGATCACGTCGAGAATATCGTCATGCATGAGCACGCCGACCAGACGGTCAGCCTCATCGACGACAGGCGCTGAGACCATGTTGTAGCGCTGGAAGGTGCGTGCCACTTCCTCGCGCTCGTCCGTCGCCGCAATCTTGTGCAGCTCATCGGTCATGATGTCGGACATGCGCTGTGGGCGCTGGGTGCGCAAAAGCCGGTCGAGATACACCGCACCCAGCAGGCGGTGGCCGGGATCGACCACAAAAATCTCGTAAAACACCTCGGGCAGATCGGCCGTGTCGCGCATGAAGTCGATGGTCTGGCCCACGGTCCAGAACGGTGGCACTGCGATCACATCGGTCTGCATCATGCGGCCGGCGGTATCCTCGTCGTAATCGAGGCTGCGCTGGATGGCGATGCGTTCGGTGGCCGGAAGCTGCTCCAGCACCTGCGCCTGATCGGACTCATCGAGCGATTCGAGAATCGTCACCGCATCGTCGGAATCGAGGTCCTGCACACCTTCGGCGACGGTTTCGGTTTCCAGCTCTTCGAGGATGTCCTCGCGGACCGAATCATCGACTTCGGTCAGTGCCGTGAAGTCGAAGTCGCGGCCCAGAAGCTCGATCAGCCGGGGCCGGTCATCATGGGGCAGGGCCTCAATCAGCGCGCCGAGGTCGGATTCGTGCAGATCCTCGGTCAGCGCCCGCAGCGCATCAATCTGGCTGGCCGTGATTGCTGCTTCGACGCGGTCAACAAACGCACGCTCGATCTCCCCATCCGCATCGCGGAAGGGTGGGGCAATGATTGCCACTGCCGGCGTTTCAATAACGTCCGTGCCCTGCATGGGTGCGTGCCTCGCCGCGCTGGCCGCGTTCTGTAATGCTGGAAATCTCAGTGTGGCTTAGTCAGGCGGAACGCTTGTGTAAATCGCGTTCTTCGCAGCCGGCAAAGCCTTGGCCAAAATGTCAATCCGGAACGTGGGGCTATGCAGGGCAGAAACGGCAAAAGCACATCACAGCTTTCGCCCATGGAGCGCGCGCACGCGCCCCGAAAATTGGTGCGGCCAAGAGGACTCGAACCTCCACTGGTCTCCCAACTAGCACCTCAAGCTAGCGCGTCTACCAATTCCGCCATGGCCGCAGGTAGAGCCGAGCTGATTCATATCCCGCATAGCGGATCAGCACCGGAGCGCGGGCCGTGTAACAGAGGGGGCATGGGGTTGCAAGGGCGGGGTGCGGGTGTCTGCTGCACCTTTCCGGGTGCTGTGATGCAGCGACCCGGAATTGAGGCTGCTTATATGGGCAACGGGCGCTGTCACCCAAGCGCGGGGCTTTGGCGCATCGTGCGATAGCCCCGCCACTCAAACAGCGCAAAGCCAGCAACCATGAAGGCCTGCATGACCACACCGACGGCACCCAGTGTTGTACGCGGTGCCATGTGTGGCATGGCAAGAAGCAGCAGGCTCTCGACACTCCACAGGACATTGCCAACGATGATCACAAGCAGAGCCCATTGTGGCAGTACGGGCCGGAGGGCTGTCCAGAGTATAAAAAGGCCAGCAGGCATGAGCACGAGGCCCGCATAAAACAGAAATGCGGCGGGCAGGCCAAGCCAAGGCGAAAGCAGGGTTGCGCCCAAAGTGAGCAACAATCCGCTGGAAAAACATGTGGCTGCATCGAGCTTCAGGATCGTGCGCAGCCTGTTGGTGTCGTTGGTCATCATCAGAGCCTCCATCATTGACGCTGGCATGATTGCGGAATGGCGGCGAAAGGCGATTACCTCGGAGGTCATTGGTTTTATGCGGCGCGGGCGTTAGGTGTTTCTCATGTCCCTATCGCACACCCATGCGGCTATGCCGCGCCAACCCTTTGGTGATCTGCTGCGCACATGGCGGCAGCGCCGCCGCATGAGCCAGATCGATCTTGCCGTTGAAGCAGATTTATCGACACGCCATCTCAGCTTTCTGGAAACAGGCAAAGCCAATCCCAGCCGCGACATGGTTCTTGTTCTGGCCGAGCATCTGGGTGTGCCGCCGGGGGAATCCAACCAGATGCTGGTGGCGGCCGGTTTCGCACCGCATTTTCCAAGCCGGCCTCTTGATGACCCGGCCATGGCATCATGCCGGGAGGCAATGGAACTGGTGCTCACGCGTCATGAGCCATTTCCGGGAATTGTTATTGACCGGTACTGGAATTTGATTGCCCAGAACGCTGCTGTTGCGCCGCTCGTGGCGGGCGTTGCGCCATTTTTGCTGGAGCCGCCTGTCAATATTCTGCGGCTCAGTGTACATCCGCAAGGGCTGGCGCCACGGATTGCCGGATTTTCCGAATGGGCCGGCCATCTCATGGCGCGGCTGCGCCGCGATATCGAAATCACAGCCGATGAAAAGCTGGTCGCCTTGCGTGATGAACTGTTGCGCTACAGGCCGCAGGGCATGCCAATCCGCGAGGCGGCGGGTGCTGCCTTGCCGCCGCTGGTGGTATTGCCACTGCGTATTGATACGCCGGCGGGTCTCTTGTCTTTTATCGGCACGACGATGGTATTTGGCACACCGCTTGACGTAACAGTGTCGGAACTGGCGATCGAATTGTTTTTTCCGGCAGATCAGCACACATCGCAGGTGATGCGCAGTATTGTGCCTGCTGGCTGAACTTTATCAGCCTTCGTCAATCGCGACTGTTGCGGTCCGCTCGCTGACAGGGCGTTTCACCAGTGAGGTTTTTCCACATCACGGCCTGTGCATCCTTTTCTGCAATAAATACGAATGGAATGTAACCATTCGGCGATGCGGGGTTGGCCCGCATCGCCGCTTTCTCAACAATCCTTGGCATGCGGCTTTGAGCTGGATGGCATAATCCATGCCTTATATAAATATGAAATCATCTGCCACGAGATTGCTGGCTGCTGTGTTGGCCAGATAAAGATCATTGCCGGCACCAAGCTGGATGTGCGTGTAACTGCCTGCCTGTGTGATACGTCCCTCACTCTGCATTTGGGCAAAACTGGAAATAGCAGTGCCAGTCATTACTATGATGTCAGCCAAGCCCGGTCCTGATTCAAAATCGAAAATAATGTCGAATCCGCTGTTGGCAGCAATCTGGAATGAGTCCAACCCTGCACTGGTTGTGCCGTCGCCACCCCACATCTGGTCCTGGCTGCTGGTGCCAATCAAGATGTCGTTGCCTGAGCCGCCAATGAGAAAGTTTACGCTGCCTGCCAGCGTGTCAAACCCTTGTCCCCCGTTGACAGTATCGTCTCCGTCATTCCCAAAAAGAATATCAATGCCAAGTTCACCGTTAATCATGTCGTTGCCTGAGCCGCCAAAAATCTGGTCGGCCCCGTTTCCGCCAGTCATCGTATCATTGTCATCTTCACCAAAAAGAAAATCATCATCATCACCGCCGAAGATTGAATCGTCGCCACTGCCACCCAGAATGATGTCAACGCCGGCGTCACCAAATATTTCGTCATTGTCAGCGTTACCCTGCATCTGGTCATTGCCAGTGCCGCCGGTCAAAATATCTTCACCCTCTTCGCCAAATATGAAATCATCACCGCCGTTGCCATCCAGATTATCGATGCCGATTCCGCCGAACAGTACATCCTGACCGCTGCCGCCATAGAGTCCATCTGAACCGGCGCCTCCATAAAATGAGTTCGATCCAGCGGATGCGATGACATATTCATCACCATCTTCGCCATAAATCAGGCTGCCACCATCGCCAACACGAATGACATCGTTACCTGTACCAGCCAATACGTAGTCGAACCCTGCACCGCCATCATAAATGTCATTGCCAGCATACAATTCGACTGTATCGAACCCGCCGTTACCCGCAACATAGTTGTCATTATTATCCATATAGATTCGATCATTCACAGAAGTGCCGATCACGGTGTGAATATTTGTATATGTGTCGCCCGCAGCATCGCCCCCGTTCAACGGGGCACTGAGCAAGTAGAATAAAAGGCCAGCGCCGGTCGCAGACGAAGCATAGCTGATGGTATTAATGCCAGCTCCACCATTCATAACATCGCTGCCTGTGCCGCCGTCCAGTGTATCGTTTTCATTGCCGCCATTCAGGACGTCATCACCACTGTCGCCGTAAAGAGTGTCACTGCCGCTGTTACCATCAATGGTATCGTTGCCCTCAAGACCATGAATAGTATCGTTGCCGCCAAGAGCATCATAAATATCATTCCCATTGCTGAGGTCGAGAATGTCGTTGCCAGTCGTTGCCGGAAATGGGTTGGGTGTTGCATTGATTTGATTCAGATATGTGACATAAGAATCGCCAGAATTAGGATCATTTCCGCTTTCTATTGCAGTAAAATATGCGGCAATAGACCCATCGGCCATATTTTCGAGTTGAACGCCGCCATCAAAGCCAGCAGGAAAGCCCAAATCTTCGGTTGGCCCGGATTGCAAGCCGCCGACTGTATAGTGACGCAGATAAGCCTGTGGCGTGTCGTTGCCATTTATGGAATATGCTACAATGAATGTATTGTCGGGCCGGACGAGAATATCGTTGAAGTTCAGTTCGGTTGTCGCATTAGAAGGCCCGTTGATTTCAGTCAAAAGATGTGAGGAGCCGTTGCTGTTGACGCGAAAAATCTGGATTTTTTGTGACAGATAAGTTTCAGTTTCAGTGATATTGTTTGAAACTGCACTTTGCACTTTGATGGCAATGAGCATATCGCCATTGCTTTGCAATGCACTGCCTTCAAATCGGGCTGCTGCAAAAGGAAAAGAATTAGGGCCGGCAGAAGGAATTGTAGCCAGGCCAATATCCAGTTGCACCGTGTTTTGTGAATTTGGAAATGCGATATAGCCAGTATAATCATACTGGTTGCCAATCAGTGTTTGATGGATCCACCCTTGCGCGACGCCATTGCCTGTTGCTGCTATGCCGAATGATACATTGCCAAGGTTGTCGTCACCGACTGTGTTGGTTCCCGTCAAACCGCCCGATGATGAAAAGTGATGCAGCGCGCCAGTCTCAGCGAGGCCATTGAAGGTTGATGTGAGCACATCAAACCCGCCGTTACCAAGAGGCACGATGCTTTCAATATCAGTATAAAGGCCTAATGCGGTTGATCCCAGCGATACCGCGCTGCCCAACGGATTGCCGGTTGTGGAATATGTTTGGATGAGAACATATGCATTTGGAGGCCCATTTGGCGGACTGTATGATCCTGTGATGGCCAAAACGATGGTGTCATTCGACAACACTGCAATATCAATATTGTCAGCATCTGTTGAATAGTTGACGGGGAACGTCGGCAATGCCAGCGAAAATTCAGGCCCTGATGGCGTGCCATTTGTTCCGAGCGGACGCGCCAGCAGTGTCATACCGCCAGCTGATGGCATCGACATATAAAATGCCAGGTAATTGCCGTTCGATAATTTTTCGACAGCCCTTAAAAACTCAAAATTGGCCGCAGTGCTATTGATTTGAAAATTGCTTGAAGCGGTAGCGAGCGTCATGAAAATATCCCCATTTTGGGGATTGATACTCAAGCTGATTCGGATTGTCTGTCAACTACAATTAGTCTATATATTTCATTCACTTAAATGCGACGCGCACAAAGTGCAATGTAGGGCTACATACTCTCGTCAATCGCGACTGTCGCGGTCCGCTCGCTGACAGGGCGTTTCACCAGTGAGGCGATTTCGATGGCGATATCCGCCCCGTTCACGACCACGATGCCTTTGGCCACGGGGTGATCATTGGCCAGAATTTCCACCTCGTCCTTTTCGGTCGTATCCAGTGTGATAACAGCACCGCGGCCCATTTTCAGCAGCATGTGAATCGGCATGCGGGCCCGTCCCAGTACAACCGAGATATCCAGATCAACCGCTTCGATGGTGCTCACGCGATGACGCTCCCCAACCCAACTTTCAGCAAACAGGCCAGTCCGGCGTGAAATTGTTTATTCTGCCGCAGCCTGTTCCGACGCATCTACCCACGCAGACGCACCCCGTCCTGCTGATGCAACACGGACATGGTTAATGTTGCGTGAAAATGTGCGGGTTGACCGCATCATGCCTGCCTGCTGATGATGCCCGCGATCATGACCATGCGCGATGACATAGCCACGCCATTACACGCCGCCGCCGCCTCGCCGGTGGAGTGGCGGATCAGTGACGGGCTGGTGCCTTATGCCGATTCGCTGGCTTTCATGGAGCAACGGGCCGGGCAGATTGCCTCTGGCGTGGCCGCTGAGTGCGTTTGGCTGCTCGAACATCCGCCGCTTTACACCGCTGGCACGTCCGCCAAGGCGGGTGACCTCGTCGCGCCAGACCGGTTTCCGGTATTCCACACCGGGCGCGGCGGCGAATTTACCTATCACGGCCCCGGCCAGCGCATCGGCTATGTGATGCTCGACCTGAAGCGCCGCAGGCCAGACGTGCGCGCCTTTGTGGCCGGGCTGGAAGAATGGATCATCCGCACGTTGGATCAATTCAATGTGCGCGGTGAGCGGCGGGAAGACCGGGTTGGCGTGTGGGTGAAGCGGCCAGACAAGGGCGAAGGGTATGAGGACAAGATTGCCGCGATCGGCATCCGCATCCGCCGCTGGGTCACATTTCATGGCATCGCCATCAATGTGGAGCCGGATTTGTCGCATTTTTCAGGCATTGTGCCATGTGGTGTCGCTGACCCGCGCTATGGCGTGACCAGTCTGCATGATCTGGGCCTGCTGGTCAGCATGGCCGATGTGGATGTGGCGCTGAAGCGCGCCTTCGCGCACGTGTTTGGCGGGGTTTGAGAATCCCGCACAACCCTGCATAAAGGGCGGACAAACCGGAGTTACACGCGTGGCCATTCTTTCTCCCAAACTTGATCCTTCCGACGCCGGTTTTTCTGCCAATGCCGCCGAATGGGCGCGGGCGCGGGCCGCACTTCTGGAAAAGCGGGCTGAGGCCGCCGCAGGGGGGCCGCAAAAATCGCGTGAGCGGCATGTGGCGCGCGGAAAATTGCTGCCACGCGAGCGGGTGATGCGGTTGATGGACCCAGGTTCGCCGTTTCTGGAAATTGGCCTTCTGGCCGCCAACGGCATGTATGAAGGGGACGTGCATGCGGCAGGCATGATCTGCGGCATTGGCCGCGTCGAGGGGCGCGAGGTGATGATTGTCTGCAATGATGCAACGATCAAGGGCGGCACCTATTATCCGATGACGGTGAAAAAGCATTTGCGGGCGCAAGAAATTGCGCGCGAAAATCGATTGCCCTGTATTTATCTGGTGGACTCCGGCGGAGCGAATTTGCCCCAGCAGGCGGAGGTGTTTCCCGACCGGGACCATTTCGGCCGGATTTTTTATAATCAGGCCACTCTCTCTTCGCTTGGTATTCCGCAAATTGCCGTGGTGATGGGCAGCTGCACGGCGGGCGGCGCCTATGTGCCGGCCATGTCGGATGAAACAGTGATTGTGCGCAAGCAGGGCACGATTTTTCTCGGCGGCCCACCGCTGGTCAAAGCTGCCACCGGCGAAGTTGTGTCAGCGGAAGATTTGGGTGGCGCTGACGTGCACACGCGCCTTTCCGGCGTGGCCGATCATTATGCGCTGGATGACACCCATGCGCTGGCGACGGCACGGCGTATTGTTGTCAATCTCAATACGCGCAAGGATTTGGATATTGCGCTGCATAAATCCGTCGAGCCGCGGTTTGATCCGCTCGAACTTGAAACGATTGTGCCGACCGATCTCAAAAAGCAATACGACATCCGCGAAGTGATCGCGCGGCTGGTTGATGATTCCGAATTCGATGAATTCAAGGCGCTGTATGGCACCACTCTGGTGACTGGATTTGCGCGCATTCACGGCATTCCCGTCGGCATTATCGCCAACAACGGCATCTTGTTTTCCGAAAGTGCGCAAAAGGGCGCGCATTTTATCGAACTGTGCTGCCAGCGCCGCATTCCGCTGTTGTTTTTGCAGAATATTACCGGCTTCATGGTAGGCCGCGAATTTGAATCGCGCGGCATTGCGAAAGACGGTGCGAAATTGGTGACAGCGGTGGCCTGCGCGCAGGTGCCGAAAATCACCGTGCTCGTGGGTGGTTCATTCGGTGCCGGCAATTATGGCATGTGCGGGCGCGCCTATGGCCCGCGTTTTCTGTTCACCTGGCCAAACAGCCGCATTTCCGTGATGGGCGGTGAACAGGCGGCCTCCGTGCTCGCCACCGTGCGCCGGGACAATATCGAAATGGAAGGCAAGTCCTGGAGCACGCAGGACGAAGATGCCTTCAAGGCGCCCATTCGTCAAAAATATGAGGATGAAGGCTCGCCTTACTTTGCGACGGCGCGGCTGTGGGATGACGGGATTATTTTGCCCTCCGAAACCCGGCGCGTGCTGGGGTTGGCCTTTTCCGCCTGCCTCAATGCGCCGGTACCTGAGACGCGATTTGGCGTGTTCAGGATGTGAGCCGACGTTTGCGACTGGCAGCTATGAGTGAATGCAGGCTGGTTGGGTCTCAATAAATAAGCGACACTCATCCATGGAACCAGGGAAGAAAAATGTCACATAATAAAGTCGCCATCATCACGGGTGCAGGGTCGGGCGTCGGGCGTGCCTGCGTCGTCGCGTTTGTCAAGGACGGGTACCGGGTGGTGCTTGCTGGGCGCCGCGAGGATGCGCTGAAGGAAACGGTGGCGAAGGCTGGCGGAACGGATGCGAACACGCTGTGTGTTTCCACAGACGTGACTGATCCGGCTTCTGTGGAAAAGCTGTTCGCGGCGGCGAAGGCGAAATTCGGCCGTGTCGATGTGCTGTTCAACAATGCGGGTGTCTCTAAGGGCGGATCGCCTGAAGATATTACAATTGAGGATTGGAAGGCGGCCGTGGATACGAATTTATCCGGGCCGTTTTATTGCACGCGCGAGGCGTTCAGGGTGATGAAGGGCCAGACGCCAATGGGCGGGCGCATCATCAATAATGGCTCGGTATCGGCCTATGCGCCGCGCCCTGGCTCGATGCCCTACACCGCAACAAAGCATGCGATCACGGGCCTGACGAAATCGACCGCGCTTGATGGGCGCAAATATGATATTGCCTGCGGCCAGATTGATATTGGCAATGCGCTCACGGAAATGGCGGAAAAAATGACGCGAGGTGTGCCGCAGGCTGATGGCTCGCTGAAGATCGAGCCGGTGATTGATGTGCAGCACGTCGCCAATTCCGTGCTCCACATGGCCAGTTTGCCGCTTGAGGCGAACGTGCTTGTCATGAATGTGATGTCGACGAAAATGCCATTCGTTGGGCGAGGCTGATGTATTCAGTCTCTGTCACGCAGCTTCTTGCAGGAATGAAAGCTTAATTGGCGACTTTTCTGCAAGAGCTGCGAATAAACGCGGGATTGTTTATCATTCCATATGTTCCATAGGATGAGCCGCCGCCGACGCGGTTGCATTCCCACGTTCCGCTCGTATCCCGTGTCATTTTCTGCTTTGTGCGCTGAATGACTGGCTTTGCCGGGGCAGGCCGATTAATACGCGCCGCACGATCCGGCTGATGCCATGGTTTTTGCGCAGGCACACGGCATCTGTCTTTGTTGCGGTTTTCCCGGAATGAACACCATTCCGCATTGCGTGTGACCTGGGCTTGGGCGGGAGATATCCAGACTGAAGCACTGGCGAGCAAAGCAGCATAAAAATATTTTATCATCAAAATTTTCCATGATTCCCAATGATAGGACTTCATGAAAAGGGATTTTTTTGATCTTTGTCAATCATTGCTGCGCGTAAGGCACAATTATTTCATCTCTGGCCACGGCAATTGCGGCGGGCGTAATTTTTCGATGGCCCGCGCCAGCCGCATCACGCCCAGATCATCAAAGCGCTGGCCGATGATTTGCACGCCGAGTGGCAGGCCGTCCTTGGTATGGCACCAGTTGATCGAGGCAGCAGGCTGCTCACTCATATTGGGTGCAACGGTGAAGGCGATATGCGCCAGTGCATTGTGCGGATCGTTGGTGGGCGAGGGCGCATCGGCTGGATAGGATATGACTGGCGTGGTGGGGCACAGCACAAAATCGAACTGGCCTATCGCGTTGACGGTTGCCTCACGCATGGCATGAATCTGGTTATAAGCATTCATCACATCATCGCCGGAAAAATTGGCCGAACGGTGTGTGGCCCATTCCAGCACATAGGGCAGAATTTTGCCGGCCGTTCGTGCGCTCAATTTGCGAATATCATTGCCGGAGCGTGATTCAAAAAACACAAACATGCCTTCCAGCATGGCCGGGGTCAGATAGCTTTTCGTTGGCGTGATGATGGCGCCGGCAGTTTCCAGCGCTGCTGCGCAGGCTTTGACAGCCTTCACGATTGCGGCGTGGGGTTTCAATCCCACGCCCATATCGGTGAGCAGGCCAACGCGCAGGCCCTTGAGTCTCATGCCATTCAGTTGCGCTGCAAAATTCAGATCAGCTGCGGGCAGGCTCATGAAATCGCGGGGGTCGGGGCGTGAGAGCACGTCCATGACAATGGCCGCATCCATGACCGTGCGGGTCATCGGTCCGGCGACGCGGCCCATGAAGGGCGGATTGACGGGAATGCGCCCGAGCGATGGCTTGAGCCCGAACAAGCCGCAATGGGCCGCAGGCAAGCGCACTGAGCCGCCAATATCTGTGCCAATATGCAAGGGCCCATAACCGGCAGCGCCGGCAGCGCCCGCTCCGGAGGAAGAGCCGGAGGTGTTACAATCGAGATTCCAGGGATTGCGTGTCACGCCATGCATGGAGGACAGGCCCGATGAGAGCATGCCGTAATCCGGCATGGTGGTTTTGCCGAGCATGACTGCGCCAGAAGCGCGCATACGGGCGGCCACAGGCGAATCCTCTTTTTTGGGCGTGATGTCTGAGGCGGCCGTGCCGATGGGTGCGGGATCGCCGCGTGTGTAAAGATTTTCCTTGAGCGTGGCTGGAACACCGTCGATAGCGGATGCCGGTTTGCCCTTGGCCCAGCGCCTTTCAGAGGCTTTGGCCTGGGCCAGCGCCTGTTCTGGCTGCACCAGATACATGGCATTCAACTGCGGTTCCCATGCCGCGATATGGTCCAGCACAGCGCGGGTCGCTTCCACGGGAGAAATTTTCTTTTTCGCGTAGGCGGCGGTGAGTTCACGGGTGGTCATCTGGGCGAGAGCAGGCATGGGAGAATCCGTGGTGAGCGTTGCTGCCATGGTTCCATTCCCAGCGATTGGCGGCAAGCGGCGGCTGGGTGATGGGCGGCCTTGCGCTGGCGTCAGGCGCGGCAACGCGCTAGGTCTGAAGCCTGAGAGGACTGTGACAAACGCCATGACCAGTATTGCTGAAACGCTCCCGTCGATCCTGATTGCCAACCGCGGCGAAATTGCCTGCCGCGTGATCCGCACCGCGAAAGCCATGGGACTGCGCACGATCGCGGTTTATTCGGATGCAGACAAGGATGCGCCGCACGTCAGGCTGGCTGATGAGGCGCATGCGATTGGCCCGTCACCGGCGCGAGACAGTTATTTGCGGGCTGACATTATTCTTGATGTTGCGAAAAAGTCTGGCGCTGCATGTATCCACCCCGGCTATGGTTTCTTGTCGGAAAATGCCGCGTTTGCCGATGCCTGTGCCGCAGCCGGTATTGTTTTTGTCGGCCCGCCATCGTCGGCCATTCTGGCGATGGGGTTGAAGGATGCTGCCAAGGCGCTGGTGGAAAAGGCCGGTGTGCCAGTCGTGCCGGGGTATCATGGCGCGCGGCAGGAGGCTGATTTTCTGCGCGCTGAATCCGGGCGCATTGGTTATCCGGTTTTGATCAAGGCCGTGGCTGGCGGCGGCGGCAAGGGGATGCGCCGTGTTGATGCCGAGGCTGAGTTTGATGCTGCACTGGAGAGCGCCCAGCGCGAAGCCAAAAATGCCTTTGGTGATGCGCGCGTGCTGGTGGAAAAATATATTCTGTCGCCGCGCCATATCGAAATTCAGGTGTTCGCCGACAGCCACGGCCATGTCGTGCATTTGTTCGAGCGCGATTGCTCATTGCAGCGCCGCCATCAAAAGGTGATTGAGGAAGCGCCCGCACCGGATATGCCGGCGGCAGTGCGTGAGGCGATGGGCAAAGCGGCGGTGGAGGCGGCCCGCGCGGTTGGCTATGTCGGGGCCGGCACCGTTGAATTTATTGCCGATGGCCGTGAGGGATTAAAGACGGACGGCTTTTTCTTCATGGAAATGAACACGCGGTTGCAGGTCGAGCACCCGGTGACGGAAGGCATTACCGGGCTTGATCT
>JBOFCU010000231.1:0-1504 GCA_051646285.1 Beijerinckiaceae bacterium | reverse complement strand
CAACCGCGCGCTACACCTTTGGCTATGGGCGCTCCACCATTCTGGCGGCGCTGGCCAATGCAGTTGCGATTCTGCTCGGTGTCGGCGCTGTGATCTGGGAGGCGGTGCAACGCTTGCAAACCCCTGTTGCTGTTCCTGCAGGGACGATCCTGATTGTCGCCAGCATTGGTATTGCCATTAATTTCGGCACAGCGATGCTGTTCAGCAAAAGCCGCAGCCATGATCTCAATGCCGAGGGCGCGTTTCAGCATATGGCTGCCGATGCCGCTGTCTCCTTTGGCGTTGTGCTCGCCGCCGCCGGCATCATGGCCACCGGCTGGCAGTGGCTTGATCCGTTGGTGGCGATTCTCGTCAGCATGATGATTGCGTGGGCCGCCTACAGCCTGCTGAAATCCGCCATGCACCTGTCACTCGATGGCGTGCCGCCGCACATAGACCGCGCGGCTGTCGAGCAATTTTTAGCCGGGCAGCCGGGCGTCAGCGCCTTTCACGATCTGCACATCTGGCCATTATCGACGACCCGCACCGCCATGAGCGTGCATCTGGTCATGCCGGACGGGCATCCCGGCGATTCGTTTCTCCATCACCTCATGCAGGAGCTTGAGGAGCATCACGCCATCCATCACCCCGCCATCCAGATTGAAAAAGGCGACGGGCCGCCCTGCCCGTTTGCCCCGGCGCAGGTGGTGTAACGCGCCTCAGGCAGGCTGCGCTTTTACCGGCGAGAAAATCCGCAACGCGCCGGGCCGTATGGAAAATATCACCGGCGTCTGTGTCAGGATTTCGCCATCCATATTCACCGGGCGCGGCTTGCGCGTGCGCACCTCAAACGCCACGCACTTGTCGGTGCGCACCTCGTTCCACATGCCATGCTGCCCGGCCCGGAACGAGCGCGCCATCAGCGCCAGCTTCCACACCTCTTTCAGCTCAAGACTGTAAAGATCGAGGTGGCCATCATCAATATCCGCATCCTCATGCACGGCATTGCCGCCGCCATAATAGCGGCCATTGCCGATCGCGATCTGCATGGTTCTGACCCGCTGCTCGCCCTCCTTCGTCACGATGGTGGCGCTGAACGGACGGGCGCGGGCCAGCACCTTCAAGGCCGTGATGGCGTAGGCCAGCTTGCCGAACCGCTTCTTGCGCTCCGCCGTCAAATCCTGCGCCAGTTCGGCAGACAGGCCGATGCTGGCCACATTAAAAAATGTCTCGCCATTGGCCACACCCACATCCACCGCGCGGGTATGCCCCGCTGCAATCACCCGCGCCGCCTCGCCGAGATCCAGCGGCAGATGCAGCGTGCGGGCCAGATCATTCGCCGTGCCCATCGGCAGCACACCGAGCGGCAGGCCGGTTTCGATCACCGCATCAATCACCGCATTCATCGTGCCATCACCGCCGGCGGCAACAATCGCCTGAACGCCTGCCGCCTGCGACAGGATTTCCGCGCCGATGTCATCCTTGCTCCTGGGCGCGGCACGGACCACCTGCAACCCTGCGGCTT
>JBOFCU010000212.1:0-5254 GCA_051646285.1 Beijerinckiaceae bacterium | reverse complement strand
ATATCCGCCAGCAGCGTTTCATTGTCCTCGGCAAAAATCTGGGTGCCCGCCGGCACCGCCAGCACCGCATCCGCGCCGCGCGCGCCGGTGCGGTTGCGGCCCATGCCATGGCCGCCGGTCTTGGCCTTGAAATGCTGCTGGTAGCGGTAATCGATCAGGGTGTTGAGCCCGTTGACGCACTCCACCACCACATCGCCGCCGCGCCCGCCATCACCGCCATCGGGACCGCCATGCTCAATGAATTTTTCACGCCGGAACGAAATCGCCCCGCCGCCGCCGTCCCCGGCCTTCACATAGATTTTCGCCTGATCGAGAAATTTCATTTCGGTTCCTTGGGCGGGTCATAGGGGAAATGGGCGGGGGAGGCAAAGACCTTCGCCGCCTGCCGCAAATCTTCAAGACGGCGGCGCTGAATGCTCCTAGAATCGCAGGCTCCATAACCGGGCAGAGGGATGCACCGTGAAACTCAAATACACCATTCTATATGTGGCGGATGTGCGGGCGACCGTCGCCTTCTATGAGCGTGCCTTCGGCCTTGGCGTGACCATGCTGCATGAAGCCGGTGATTTCGCCATGATGGGCACAGGTGAAACCGCGCTTTCCTTTTGCTCGCACGGGCTGCTGCGGCAACTGGGCAAGGATCCCGCGCCGGCCGACCCCGCCAGGCCGGTTTTTGAAATCGCCTTTGAAACGGATGATGTGGCGGGCAGCCTCGCCAGGGCCGTGCAGGCTGGGGCGACACTGATCACGCCGGTGCGCGAAGAGCCGTGGGGGCAGACCATTTCCTATGTCGCCGACCCTGACGGGTTTTTGATCGAAATCTGCTCACCCGTGCGGGGGTAAGGAAATGCGCGAGCAATTGGAAAAGGGCCGAGCAACGATCCTGCTTTATGCCTTGACGGCAACGGTAAGCCGCCTCCCCAGCTATCATACAGGTTTTGCGGAATTGAGTAATTTTATGCCCGGGGCATAAGGGCGATAAGAGGGTGGAGGGCAAAGAGACTGAACATAGGTATAAATTCCTTGATATTGATCTGGGCCTGTGTCATTCGCCTCAAGTGATCTTTCAGGAGGCTTCATTGCAGGCTTTTTCAACCCCTGCCGCAGATCGCTGGCAGCGCTCCACCATTGCAGAGCGATGGCATCAGGCAGCCGATGCTTTTGAAAGGCAGATCCGGATAACGGCTGATGTTCTGCGCAGCTATAATGAAAGTCAGCCGCGCGTGCCCGCCGAAAACCCAGATGGCGGACAATGGACATCCGGTTTCAGCGGCGACGCAAATCCCATTCATCTCGCAGGCGGCTTTGAGCCGCATCACATGCAGATGACCGTTCAATCCTTCAAATCCAAATACTGTCTTGGTTACATTCAGTCGAAAATTCCGCGTGAATTTCTGGGTATTACAATTGAGCAGTTGCTGATTGAAGAACGGAGAGGCACTCCCGGAGCGCATAGATGCTATAAACTTCTCAATGAAGATCGGTTTAGAACGTGAGTCCTCCCATGGAAAATAAATCAAACATCAAAGGCCTTTCCGGACTGCTTGCTTTTCTGCTGCTGCTGAAGAAAAACAAGATCTGGTACACGCTGGCGCATCAGCGCGATGATGCGATCATGGTTACATTCACGCTCGTCGGCTACCGCGTCGAGGTTGAAGTAACAGAGGAACGCGCCGAGTTTAGTTATTTCCAAGGCGATGAAGATGTTTTCATCGACGATGAAAAGTTGATGAAGCTGATTGCAGAGAACTGGGGCGACGATTGATTTTTAATCGCCGCGCTCCATCCCGTAGCGCGGCGTATTTCTTAACCCCCTGCTTCACATTCCTTTGCCGCCTGCACAAACAACGCAGGCGGGGCAAGGCCGGTGATCGGCAGGCCATAGGCGCCCCACGCTTTCAAATCCGCCCAGGCCTTGCGGCTGAGCAGAAATTCATCGCGGGGAAAGGCGCCACCTCTGGCTGGCATGTGCTTGAGCGCCGTGCCTTCATGCCGGAAGCCGCATTTTTCCAGCACACGGCGCGAGGCGGGGTTGATAATCCGCACGCCCGCATGGAGCGCGCCAATATTGGTCAGCGAAAACAGCGTGTCGATCATGGCGCGTGCCGCTTCCGTCACCAGACCGTCGCCCCAATAATCGGTGCCGAGCCAGTAGCCCAGTTCGGCATGACCCAGGCCATCCGAAAATTTCACACCGTCTGAGGGACCGATCTTGGGATGCAGGCCGATCATGCCCACGAGTGCATTGGGTTTGCCCTTGCGCGTGATGGCCATGACCAGATGTTCGCCCAGAGCGTTGGACTTGCGCGTGTTGAAGACAAAATTCTCGGCAAAATTATCCGGATAGGGATGCGGAACACGTGCGGTCATATCCGCGACCGCTTTGTTCCCGGCCAGACGCTTGATAGCCGCGGCGTCGGCAACGCGCGGCCAGCGCAGCCACAGCCGCGCCGTCTCGAGGGTGAACACATCGTCACGGGTCAGATCGGGGAACATCGTTCCGCTCCAGGGTTGGCCCCGGTGCAAGGGGCCGGACAACGACGAAGGGGAGGTGGTTATCCCACCTCCCCTGATCGTTTCCCTTGAGCGGTGGCCCATTTCAGGCCTTGTCTCGGGAGCTTCCGGGGTCCGGCGGGACCGGCGGGAGCTCCTTCGTCTGGGTGCTGCTCTCGCCGGGTTATTCTGCTGCTTTCAGTGCCGTGTCATTGGCCGCAGTGA
This sequence comes from Beijerinckiaceae bacterium, assembly GCA_051646285.1. Lineage (GTDB taxonomy): Bacteria > Pseudomonadota > Alphaproteobacteria > Rhizobiales > Beijerinckiaceae > Terrirubrum. The sequence goes on along the minus strand of JBOFCU010000212.1, from coordinate 2,536 downwards.
CGGCCGGAATGATCGATACATACTGACGGCCTCGTTTCATGGCGAAGCTGACACGGCCCGCCGCCTTGGCGAACAGGGTATGGTCCGTGCCCATGCCGACATTGGCGCCGGGATGCATCTTGGTGCCGCGCTGACGCACGATGATGTTGCCAGCCAAGACGGCCTCATCGCCAAAGCGCTTCACGCCAAGACGTTTTGATTCTGAATCGCGACCGTTACGTGACGAGCCGCCAGCTTTTTTGTGTGCCATGGGATGGTCCCCGAAATGCGTAAGTTCTTATGCCTGAAACAGGCGGTGATCGTCCAGCGGGAAAAGCGGGCGCGGCCTTACCGGGTTTTGCAACCCGCCGCGCCGGTTTTCACCAATCCTCGCCCGACTTGAGCTCGGCCTGATCAGCCTTGGCGCGGGGCGGCTTGCCAGCCAGCAATTCCTTGGCCTGCTCGATCCATTCCTCGCGCTTGCCACGGCCACGCAGGGCCAGTTCGCCGTCGAGCTTTTCGAGATCCGCATCCGACCAGGCCGCAATCTGCTCCCAGTTCTGGACACCGGCAGCCCGCAGCTTCTTCTCGATGGTCGGGCCGATGCCCGAGATCAGCGAGAGATTCGACGTGTCGCGGGTTGCACCGGCAGCCCCGGCCGCAGCGATGCCAACGGCCGCTGCCGCCACGCCCGCTGCCGCAGCCCCTTTGCCCGCATCATTCGATGCAGCAGCCTTCTTGGGTGCCGAGCCAGCCTTGGCCTTCGCGCCATTCAACAGAATTTCCGTGATGCGCACGATGGTCAGGTCCTGACGGTGACCCTTCTTGCGCTTGGAGTTCTGACGGCGGCGCTTCTTGAAGTTGATGGTCTTGGGCCCGCGGGTCTGCTCGACGATTTCCGCCGCAACCGAAGCGCCCGCCACGAAGGGGGCGCCAAAATCCGGCGCGCCGTCGCCGACAACCATGAGAACATTTTCAAATGTGACCACATCCCCGGCGTCGCCCACTGTCTTGGCGATGGTGATGGTGTCATTGGCGGCCACCTTGAGGTGCTTTCCGCCGGCCTTGATGACTGCGAACATCTTTTTTCTCCGTGTTCAACCGAGCCACCGGTCTGCCGCCGCCGCGCCTGAACCAAAATCCGGACCGGCCGGATTTCCGTTGCTGGGCATGGCGGTGCGCCGTCAGCTCGCTTCTTGCCAGTCTGATTCCTGATAAGGACCGTTTTGACGCCGCACAGGCCCGCTGACAGCCCGATGGGATGAAGCCGGCACAATCCTGACGAAAACAGTCAGGCGCGGGTTGCCCCACGCCTTGCGATGCGGCTCCCCTACCGGAGGGCTGGCGGCGAGTCAACGACAAGGCGCACGGCCCCGCATGGGCAAACATCAGCACAGGCAGCGCAGCGGCTCAACTCCTGGTTGGATGACAATCATCCGACGGGACGGGTATCACAATTATCATGATTGCCGATGCCAGCGGGCCAGAAGACATCGACCGCGCCATTCCGCTGGTGATAGCATCAACCGCATGGGTCAGCGGTGCGCTCTGCGCTCACCAATGGAGCCAGCCGCAGGCCCGCACAGGCACGGCGGCGGCGATTGCCCTGAGATTGTGGCCACGCGGGCTTGAACCTTGCAAACCCCGCGTGTATGGAGCCGCACCGCTGCAAATCGCCCCGGCCCAGCTCACAACAGATGCGTCTTACGCGCGCCCTGTCGGACTGACCGGCGGCACCCCTCACGGAGAGGTGGCAGAGTGGTTGAATGCACCGCACTCGAAATGCGGCATGGGGGCAACTCCATCGGGGGTTCAAATCCCTCCCTCTCCGCCATCACTCAAGTTCTTCACGTTGTCTCAAGGACTTGCAGTGTATCAATGCGTTAGAACCATTCTGCTCTCACACAGAGAGCTCACACATGGCCTTTCGCATGGCACGTCCGATCATCAGTCCGAAGAGCAAGGTTGGCATCTACAAGGTCCGCACGGATAAGAGCGTCCTGCCGCACGCCAAGGGCAAGGTCATCGGCATTCCCGTTGGCGAGACGATCCGCAACGTGAAGATTGGCGACTTCATTCAGGTCTCCCTCGGAACACGCGACCCTCGGGAGATCAAGGAACGCCATGCCGTAGCCGATGCGGCGGTTCGCAGGTTCTTTGATGAGTTGAGACAAGCACCGGAGCCGTTGTCGCCATTGGAGATTGCCAGCATTCAAGCCGAGCTTCGCAACGCTCTGCTTCACGGTGGCCAACTGGTATCGTTGAAGCCCACACTGGGCGACCCTAGTCCGACATTGGTCAGTCGCATCTTGGCAGCCAAGCGGCGGGTCACCACACCGGACAGTGAGGACGATCTTGCCGTAGCCTTGCAAGAGACGATTAGAGAAGCCGCTACGGTAGACCAGCGCCGAAGGTCAGGTGACTACCTTTCAGACGCCAAGGCGGTTGAAGGGCCGGAATGGTATGAACAGCAACGCCAACGGCAGAAGAGCCGCACGTCTTCCCAGCACAGCGAAAGGTCCGCGTCTCACCTCTCCATCATGGCGCTGTTCGATAA
>JBOFCU010000206.1:0-7197 GCA_051646285.1 Beijerinckiaceae bacterium | reverse complement strand
CACCAGAATTCATTGCGGAAAAACCACCACAGCCCGATCGAATCCCAGAACGCGCGGAATTGCCCGGAGCCGTAATAAATCAGGAACAGTTGCGCCAGTAGCGGCGTGCCGCGAAAAAATGTGATGTAGAATTTGGCTGGGCCGGAAATCAACCGGCTTTTCGATTGCCGCAGCAGCGCCAGCCCAAGCCCGAGAAAAAATCCCAGAAACACGGATATCGCCACCAGCTTGATGGTGACCCATAATCCGCCCATCATGCGGCAGCCATAGTTTTGCAATACCTCGTGGCCGAGCCAAAAACCGGGATATTCGCACCAGTTCATCGCATGGCTCCGCGATGCAGGGTATATTCAATGCGGTCGAGGCCCTTTTGTGACAGCAGCGAAAAGCAGAAATAAATCAGGCAGGCCGCGCCGAAAAATAAAAAGGGTTCCTTGGTCACCACATTGGCCCGCCCGGTCCAGAACATCAGGTCGGGCAGGGCGAGCACCGATACCAGTGACGTTTCCTTCAGCAATACCATCCAGTTATTGCCGATTCCGGGCAGGGCGACGCGCAGCAGTTGCGGAAAAACCACAAGACGGAAGGACTGTTTTTTTGTCAGCCCCAGCGCGGCAGCGGCCTCATGCTGGCCCTTGGTGACCGAATTGAGGGCACCCGTCCAGACTTCTGATGAAAACGCGCCAACCACCAGCCCCAGCGCGATCATGCCGGCGATAAAGGCGGGCAAATCGAAATTGGATTGGATACCGATCAGCAGCAGGACTTTTTTCAGCGCAATCGGCAAGCCAAAACCGATGATATACAGCGTCAGCAATTCCGGCACGCCCCGGAAAAATGTGGTGAAGGCCGTGGCGAATGTCCGAGTCAGCCAGCCATGGCTGCGCGACATCAGCGCAATGGCAAGGCCAATCGCCAGTCCGAATGGTAATGTCGCAAGTGCCAGTGAAAACGTGATAAACGCGCCGCCAAGCAGCTCGTCACCCCAGCCGGTATCTCCCAAGGCAAGCAGGTTGAGATAATAATCCATCGTCAGGGATGCGGCCGGATACATGCTGGAAAAAAAAGAGCCGGGCTTTGTGCAAGCCCGGCTTGTTGCGGCATTCGCCGGTTACATGATCGGCACCTTGAACCATTTTGCCCGCGCCTTTTCATGCGTGCCATCCTTGATGCCTTCTTCGATGGCTTTCGAAAGCAGGTCTTTAAGCGCCGCATCTTCCTTGCGCACCGCCATGCCGACGCCGTCGCCGTGAATTTTTGGATCGCGCGCAATATCGGCAATCATCTTGCAGCAATCCTTGCCCTTGCCTTCGACAAAATCGCCAAGCGCCAGCTTGTCAGCAATCACAAAGTCAACGCGCCCCTGTGACAATGCCAGATTGGCCTCTTCCTGCGTCGGGAACAGCTTGATGTCAGACCCTTTATAATATTGTTCCAGGAAATTGGCGTGGATGGTGGAGCCTTGCGTGCCGATGGATTTTCCTTTCAGGGCTTCAGGCGTCGTCGCGCCGGAAAAAGCCTTCGGCCCGATGATCGCAGGCGGAATTTTGGTATAGGTCGCGGTGAAATCCACCCGCTTGCGGCGCTCATCCGTCGCGTTCATGCCAGCAACGATCACGTCATATTTGCTGGCAAGCAGGGCGGGAATAATCCCGTCCCAATCCTGCACAACCCAGGTGCATTTCACCTTCATCTTGTCGCACAGTGCATTCATGAAATCGATCTCGAAACCTTCGAGCTGCTTCTGCGCATTGAGATTGTTGAAGGGCGGATAAGCCCCTTCGGTGCCGATACGGATTTCCTTCCATTCCTTCTGCTGCGCCAGGGCCGCACCGGTACCGATGGTCAGAGCTGCGGCGGCAATCGCAAGGATTTTGAGCGTCTTCATGGCGATGTCCTTCAAAAATGTGAGGAGCGGGCCTGTCAACCCATGCACAGGAGGCTAAACCGCTCCCCATGCCCACGTCTACAGAAATTCGCCCGTGCATGATGCGATTGACCTGCGCGCGCCAGCAGCCTTTAACGCTATGCAGCAAAGGACATGATGATGACCACGAAAGATGACGTTGCGCGCGTGCTACAATCCATCGCAGGCCCGGATGGGCGCACCCCCTTGCCACAGTCGGGGGCCTTGTCCGATGTTGTCGTGCATGGCGGTAAAGTCTATTTTTCCATCGCCATTGACCCGGCCAGGGCTGATGCCATGGCGGCCATGCGGGCCAACGCGGAAAAAGCCGTGAAAGCGTTGCCAGGCGTTGAGACGGTGGTGGTGACGCTGACAGCGGAGCGCGCACCGGCACCAAAGCCGGCCGCAGCGGGCGCGGCGGCTCCGGGCGGGCCGGGACAATCGGCCCGTGCAGCCGTGCAGGGCATCCGCCACATCATCGCAGTGGCGTCCGGCAAGGGCGGCGTCGGCAAGTCGACCACAGCCGCCAACCTGTCTCTCGCCCTGTCGCGGCTGGGCTGGAAAGTCGGCGTGCTGGATGCCGATATTTATGGGCCATCCATGCCGAAGCTGTTTGCCATTCATGGCAAGCCGCAGATGGGCGGCGGCACTGGCAAGATGCTGGAGCCGATGCAGGGCTATGGCCTCAAGGTCATGTCCATGGGCTTTCTCGTGGAGGAAGAGACGCCGATGATCTGGCGCGGCCCCATGGTGATGGGCGCGATCCAGCAGATGCTGCGCGAGGTGAACTGGGGTGCGCTCGATGTGCTGGTGGTGGATATGCCGCCCGGCACAGGTGATGCGCAACTCACCATGGCGCAGGCGGTACCGCTCGCCGGTGCGGTGATTGTTTCCACCCCGCAGGATCTGGCGCTGATTGATGCGCGGCGCGGTGTCGCGATGTTCCGCAAAACGGATGTGCCGATCCTCGGCATTGTCGAAAATATGGCGACTTTCATTTGCCCCCATTGCGGCAAGCAATCTGATATTTTTGGCCATGGCGGTGCCCGCAAGGAAGCCGAACGCATTGGCGTGCCGTTTCTGGGCGAGATCCCACTGCACATGGATATTCGTGAAAAATCCGATTCCGGTCAGCCACCGGTTGTCAGCGCTCCGGATGGGCCGCACGCGCAGGCTTATCTCGCCATCGCCCGGCAGGTGATGGACACGCTGGAAGGCACAAGGCGCCGCACCGGTCCAAAAATTGTTATTGAATGACGCGCACCGTCTGACGCAGTGAAAAGCCGTTTTGTGTCGGCAGCATTGCGTTTAAAAAAGTGATTGGACGAGCATGATCGAGAGTTTTCCGGCACTGTCACCCGCTACATCAGCGCGCCGTGATTGGCTGTTGAGTGCGGATTTTCGCCGCCGGGTGCTGGTGACGCTCATGGCGCTGGGTGTGTACCGGATCGCCTCCTTCATCGCGCTGCCGGGTTTGGGGTCGAAAGTTTATCCCGTCATCGCCAGCAGCACTGGTGATTTCGGCGGTCTGACGCGATTTTCAATCATGGCATTGGGCATCATTCCGCTGCTCAGTGCGGTGATCTTGCTGGAAGTGTTGCGCGTGTTTGTCGAGCCTTTCAGGCAATGGCAGGACCGCAGCAGGCGCAATAACAGTCTCACCATGCAATGGACTTTCGCTCTGGCACTCGCCATGGCGGTGACGCAGGCGATTGGCGTTTCGCGCGCGCTGGGCCACATGCCGGAGGTGATGGGCAATACCGGCATGGAATTTCAAATTGGTGTTGTCGCAAGCCTCTTTGGTGGAACGGCGCTCTGCATTATGCTCGCGCAGGTGATCACCACACGCGGCGTTGGGGCAGGGCTGTGGGTTATTGTTGCCGCCAACTCCATACTGGAAATTCCCGGCTTTCTCCGTTCGCTGGCCGAGATGGTGCGCAGCGGGCAGATCAATGCCAATACCGTTCTGCTCGTGGCGCTGGTCTATGCTGCTGCCATCATGGCACTTGTGATGTTGGCACTTGCCTATCGAAATAATTCGGCGGCGCGCGTGCCCATCAATCCCGGCAGCCTCTGGCCGCCCATTCTGGCAGGCTTTATTGTGTCATGGATTGTTGGCGCAGTGCTTATATTTTTCGGTCCAGACGCTTATGACTGGTATGGCACTGTGCAGTCGCTGGCCATCGCAGCGCAGGTGCCGGTTATCATCGCGATAGGCTGGCTCTATGCCCGCCAGATTCGCGAACGTGACGGTGCGATCAACACATTTGCGGTGCTGGTTTCCGGCATCATTCTGTCGCTGGTCACATTGCTCACGCCGCTGCTGACACAAAAACTCGGCCTGCCTGGCGTCATCAGCGGTGCTCAGCTTGTTATTGTGGTGCTGAGCTGTGTGGCGATTATTGCCAGCGGCCCGCAATCAGCGCCGGAGAATCCAACGCTGCAACCATAGGCCATGCCTGTTTGGCCGTAATTAGTCCGGCAATGTCAGGGTCAGGTCGAAAATGCCGCCATAATTATCGAAGGGCCTGTAACGGTTGCCCTTCGCATTGGGCTGGTAACGCAGACGCCAGAGTTCAGCGAACTGATCCTTCAAAGTGTTGACCCGGTTGCCCGCTGTTTCAGGATTATAAATCGTCGCCAGCAGGGAAATATTTGTTTCCAGCAGGCTGATGATCCAGCCATCCACCGCCTGCATGGCCCCCATCACCCGGCCTGCATCAGCGATGGCGGCTCGGGACGCGCCCTTGGCCATGGGGGCAACCCCGGCGTTGCAAGCCGCTTCCAGTGTGGCCAAGGATTTCTGAAGCCGGTCGGCCTCTGCCTTCGCCTCCCGCACCTTGATCAGGAGGTGCTTGTGAACCGATATGCGCAGTGTGATCGCCTGTGTGTCATCGACATCAAAGTGATCGAACAGCGACCGCATACCCCAGAAATATCCCTCCTGCGTGAGGTGATGGTTGGCGCTCTGCTTGTCCAGTTTCGGTTTGACCATGAGATCCTCCCATGAGTCTGTGCCCTAACGTCAGTTTGGCATGGGGGATCGACGCACAACGTGCGGGCAAGCACATTCTGTATTAACATATAAAAAACGTATATAATTTTATATTACAAACAAATTTGACAAATAAAGATGATGCGCGCATATTCATGTGAAATAGGAGAGCGCCATGTTTGGATTCGACACGGCTTCCACACTCATCATCGGTGGTCTTGGCCTTGGCATCGCCTTCGGAGCGCTGGCTGAGCGATCCGAGTTCTGCCTGCTGTCCGGCATCCGCCAAAGCCTTCGCGGCGAGACCGCTGACAAGCTCGGCGCTTTTCTGGTCGCCATGCTGGTGGCGCTGGCCGGCACGCAGGCGCTTGTGGCTTCTGATCTGATCAAGCTGAAGGACACGATTTTCTTTCCCGCCACCGGCTCGCTGGTTGCGGTGGTGATCGGCGGCCTGTTGTTCGGGCTGGGTGCGGTGCTGACGCGCGGTTGCGCTGGCCGGCTCACCGTGCTGGCCGGAACCGGCAATTTGCGTGCGCTGATGATGATTATTCTGTTCGGGTTTGCCTCCTATGCGACCCAACGCGGTGTGCTGGCCTGGCCCCGCCTGTCGCTGGAGGCTGTGGGCGCCTCGACTGTCACGGCCACCGGGGTATCTTCCGGCATGTCTGACGGGGCGCTGATCGCCATTGCCGGCCTTGCGCTGGCGGCAGCCTTGTTCGTTATCGCCGCCTTCCGCGCCTCGGTTCGTGTTATCACCGGCGCGCTGATCGGTGTTATCGTGGTTGGCGGCTGGGTGGTGACAGGCATTCTTGCCGCTGATGAATTTTCTGATGCCAAGCTGTTTTCCCTGAGCTTCACTTCGCCCCTCGGCAACGGCCTGCAATATCTGATGACCGCGACGGGTGCGAAAATGGATTTCGGCATTGCCATGATCGGCGGCATGATCGGCGGCAGCTTTTTGTCTGCGCTAGCTGGACAGCGTCTCAAGCTTCAGAGTTTTGAAAATCCCCGGCAGATGTTGCGGTATATCTCCGGCGCATTGCTGATGGGCTTTGGCGGCGTGCTGGCGCTCGGCTGCTCGATGGGGCAGGGGCTGGCCGGTGTTTCAACGCTGTCAATCCTGTCGCTGACTGCGATCACAGCCATTGGCTTGGGCATGATTGGCGGCCTGCGCTTTGTTGATAAAATCGGCGTGAGCGAAAAGCCGCAGAAATCGTCAGATGATCTTATGCTGGCTGCGCGCGCCCAATAATAATCCGCGCGCAATAAAAAATTGCGCTTCATCTGAGCCGATTATTCTGCGGCATCCGGAAACGGCATGGCGCGCTGCCCCTCACTGGCGCGCGCCTGTTTCTTCGGCACCGTCCTGTTGGGATCCTGCCTTTTGGCATGATGCGCATCGAGCAGAAATGACACCTGACAGCCCGGCTGCCTGTTCGTCAGGATCAAGTCTTGCCCATATTCTGCAAGCGTGTCCGCAACGATGGCAAGGCCGAGGCCGGTTGAATTGTGGTTCTCGCGCCCGAAATGCACGCCCTTTTGCAGCACGGCATCATGCTGCCCGTCAGGAACCCCCGGGCCGTCATCCGTAACGGCAAAATACAGATGCCCGTCATGCAATTCTGTGCTGATTTTGACGGATGAGTGTGCCCATTTGCGGGCATTATCAATGAGGTTGCCCGCCACTTCGGCAAAATCGGCAGCCTCCATTTCCGCCTGTGCATCCTGCGAAATCGCAATGGTCCAATCAATGACCCGATCCGTTTCGACACGCTGCATCAGATCAACCAGCCGCTCCACAATGGGCCGGATATGTGTGCGCAATCCAACCGCCTCAACCGCGCCATGTGTGCGCGCGCGTGCCAGTTCGCGCTCGACATGGCCGCGAATGGCCAGGCATTGCTCCCGCAGCGTATCAGCGCTTTTTTGCATTCCGGCTTTTTCAAGCCGCGCAATTTCGCTCGTCAGAATGGTCAGCGGCGTTTTCAATCCATGCGCGAGGGCGCCGGCACGGTCCCGGGCCTTGCGGACGAGATCATCCTGACGGTCGAGCAAAATGTTCAGATCATCCGAGAGGGGCGCAACCTCACGCGGAAAAGCCCCTTGCAAACGCGGCAGCCGTCCTTCACGCACCGCGTTGAGACTGGTGCGCAAGGCTTTCAGCGGCATCAGGCCAAAGCGCAATTGCAGCCATGCCCCGCCGCCAAGCAGCAGGGCGAGCAGGATCAGGATTTTTGCGACATCCATTGTAAAGGCATGGCGCAGGCCTTTCACGTCTTCATGGTCGAGTGCGACA
>JBOFCU010000205.1:0-5843 GCA_051646285.1 Beijerinckiaceae bacterium | reverse complement strand
CACGGCGGTTGCCGAGATGGTCAATGTCATCAATGTCGCCGCGGCCATCGCGCAATTCCACGAGCGCCTTGACGACCGCCAGAATATCTTCGCGGCGCAGGGTGCGATGGGTGTCTGGCGCATCAAGATCGAGGCGCATGTTCATCTTCACGCGGCCAACGGCGGAAAGATCATAACGCTCGGAATCAAAGAACAGCGACTGGAACATCGCTTCTGCCGTATCAACGGTCGGCGGCTCACCGGGGCGCATGACGCGGTAAATATCAAACAGTGCCTCTTCGCGGCGGGAATTTTTATCCGCATTCAGTGTATTGCGGATATACGGGCCGACATTGACATGGTCGATGTCGAGGATCGGCAATTCGGTGATATTGGCTTCAACAAACACCTTGAGCAGCTTGTCGGTGATTTCCTCGCCCGCCTCGGCATAGATTTCGCCGTTCGCCATGTTGACGACATCGCGCGCAATATATTGGCCGATCAAATCTTCATCGGTGGCCTTGAGGAATTTCAAACCCTTTTCGGCGAGCTGCTTGGCCGCGCGCACCGTGAGCTTGCGGCCCATTTCCACCACGACTTCGCCGGTGTCGGCATCGACGAGATCAACAGCTGCCTTGAACCCTTTCATGCGGTCCGCATCATAGGGAATGCGCCAGCCATCATTGTTCTTTGGCCGCTTGTACATCAGCGTGCGGTAGAAGGTCGCGAGAATTTCTTCGCCATCCAGTCCCAGCGCGAACAGCAGCGATGTCACCGGCAATTTGCGCTTGCGGTCGATACGCGCGAACACAATATCCTTCGCGTCGAATTCGATATCGAGCCACGAGCCGCGATAAGGAATAATGCGCGCCGCGAACAGCAATTTGCCGGAAGAATGGGTCTTGCCCTTGTCGTGATCGAAGAACACGCCGGGAGAGCGATGCATCTGTGAAACAATCACGCGCTCGGTGCCGTTGACGACGAAGGTGCCATTCAGCGTCATGAGCGGCATGTCGCCCATATAGACGTCCTGCTCCTTGATGTCCTTCACCGACTTGGCCTGGGTGTCCGGATCAATATCGAACACGATCAGGCGCAGCGTCACCTTCAGCGGCGCCGCATAGGTGATGCCGCGCTGGCGGCATTCATCCACGTCAAATTTCGGCGCTTCAAAAGTATATTTGACGAATTCCAGCATGGAAGCGCCGGAGAAATCCGAAATCGGGAACACCGATTTGAAAACGCCCTGCAAGCCTTCATCCAGGCGGCCGCCCTTGGGCTCCTCGACCATCAGAAACTGGTCATAGGAAGACTTCTGCACCTCGATGAGGTTCGGCAGCGCCGCCACATCACCGATATGCCCGAAGAATTTCCGAATGCGCCTGCGGCCGTTGAGGGTATGCACCATGTCCGATCCTCGCTCGTTCCGTCATCATCAGCAGCCAGGAGCTTGGCCACCGAGAGGGGCAAAATCATGCGCCCCGGGATAGTCAGCCTGCCGCTTCACGGAAGCGGCGAGCCGTCTTGAAAAATGCAGCCCGGACATGTCGATCCAGCCCTGCGCTTATCAAGACGGCGAAAACGGCCCCGGACGTATCCGGAGCCGTCACACAGGTGGTGCGCAGGCCTGAAGCCCGCGCGCCCATTACTTGAGTTCGACCTTGGCGCCGACCTTTTCGAGGGCAGCCTTGATCTTTTCGGCTTCGTCCTTGCCAACGCCTTCCTTGACGGCCTTCGGCGCGCCTTCGACGAGGTCCTTGGCTTCCTTGAGGCCAAGACCCGTGATCGCACGGACTTCCTTGATGACCTCAATCTTCTTGTCGCCGGCCGCAGCCAGAACGACATTGAATTCGGTCTTCTCTTCAGCAGCAGGTGCAGCTGCGCCCGGTGCAGCGGCAACAGCCACGGCAGCAGCGGCGGAAACGCCCCACTTTTCTTCCAGCATCTTTGCGAGTTCAGCCGCCTCGAGGACGGTCAGGCTCGACAGGTCTTCAACGATCTTGGCGAGATCAGCCATGGTTCAGTTCCTTATAGACAGTTCGTCCGGTTATTGTTTGAGAAACGGCCTCACGCCGCTTCGCCCTGTTTGGCATAGGCTCCAAACACACGCGCAAGCTTGGCTGCGGGTGCGGTTGCGAGCTGCGCAATCTTCGTTGCCGGTGCATTGACCAGGCCAACGATCTTGGCGCGCAGTTCGTCGAGGGACGGAAGTGTGGCGAGCGCCTTCACCCCATCCGCATTGAGAGCAGTCGTTCCCATGGCGCCGCCGAGGATCACGAGCTTGTCGTTGTCCTTGGCAAACGCCGCCGCGACCTTCGGAGCGGAGACCGGGTCGTCGCTGAAAGCCAGCAACGTCGGACCCTTCAGAAGGGGCGAAATAGAAGCGACATCTGTGCCATCGAGAGCGATCTTGGCGAGGCGGTTCTTTGCGACTTTCACGGTTGCGCCGGCTGCCCGCATCTGCGCACGCAGTTTTTGCATATCGGCGACCGTCAAACCCGCATAGTGGGCCACAACCACAACACCCGCCTTCGCAAAGACGTCGTTGAGCGTTGATACGGCATCACGTTTTTCCGCGCGATCCACTTGAGCTCTCTCCGGTTGGCAGCAAGAAAAGCCTTGCCGCCGGTTGCACCTTGCCGACCTTCTTGGCCCCATGCTGTCGCTTGCAAAAGCTCAAGCCCGAAACCCGAAAGGACGACGTTTAAGCCTGCCCCCGGGCATTGGGCGAACGATCAAGCGCGCCAAAAGCCAGGTCGAAGGTGCGAACAGTCCCGCTGAACAGCCATGGCAAGCCATGACATACGAAACAGGTCACTCCCTATCTGTGCAGGCCCGGCTGATTTGCCTTGCGGCAAGCCAGAAGCGAATTAAGCGGCCCGAACGGAATCCCCGGATGACCGGAGAAATCGATAAGGCCTCACGCCTGCAGTCTTGGACAGGTATTCTCCGGTTCTGGGCGCGGAATTTCCCGGCTGACCCCTTTCCCGGCCCGAAAAATCATCGAAAGATAATTCAACGGCACAAGGGGCTATGGCGAATCCACAGAAACGCCAGCCCCAAGTTGGATGATCTCTAGCTGGATTGGGGGTGCGGAGCAAGCGCTTTGTTCGGTAGCCAGCATCAGGGTTTGCTATGCCGGAGCAGGGCAGCGATTGGCCCGCCAGCGCACGGGGCAGCCCTTGATCTGGCCTGGGCAACAACAGGGCAACGCTAAGACGGAGAAAATGGGCATCGGCTTGCCCAATGCCCGCAGACTTGCTGATGCCCGCAGACTTGCCCAATGCCCCTATTGACGCTACCCGTCACCACCGATGCGGACGTGGCGAAACTGGTAGACGCAAGGGACTTAAAATCCCTCGGAAGCAATTCTGTGCGGGTTCGACCCCCGCCGTCCGCACCAGCAGCAGCCTTTTCCGGTGGCAATTGTCACTGGCCTGGCACGATGATCAAATACCGTCAGCCCTCCCAAGCCGGATCACCGCTGCCGCATGAAAATGCAGTTTCTGAATGACCTGATCGACACCGTAACCGAGCGGGGCCGCCGCCTGCTGGCGCTGGAGCCGCGCGGCGGCCGGATCACGCCGGACCATCTGCTCGGCCTGTCCGCCCAGCTTCTCTCCATGCGCGGTGAAGCCACCGGCATTGCGCTGGCCCAATCCATTCTTGATGGCTATGCCGCCCTCACGCCGGATGCGCAGCGCGGGTTTCTGAAAAGCATCAATGACACGCTGGGGCCCGATGACACGTTGCTGGCGCGCGCCATCGCAGCCCACACCGCCGCACCCACGGCCCAGACCGCCCGCGCCCTGCACGATGCCGCCGAGCCCAAGCGGCAGGAATGGATCCGCCGCCTCAACATGGCCCCGCGCGGCACGCTGGCGCTGGTGCGGATGCGCGAAGATGTGCTAGCCGCGCGCAGCAAGGGCGTTGATCTTGAGGCGCTCGATGCGGATTTTCTGCATCTGCTGTCCTCCTGGTTTAATCGCGGCTTTTTGGAACTGCGGCCCATCGACTGGTCCACCCCGGCCAATATTCTGGAAAAGATCATCCGCTACGAGGCCGTCCATGAAATTCAGGACTGGGATGATCTGCGCCGCCGCCTCGCGCCTGTAGACCGGCGCTGCTTCGGCTTCTTTCATCCCCGCCTGACCGATGAGCCGCTGATTTTTGTCGAGGTCGCGCTGATGGCCGCGATGCCAGACGCCATCCAGCCCCTGCTTGCCAAGGGCCGCGCTGCGCTGCCGGTGAAAAATGCGACCACAGCCGTATTTTATTCCATCAGCAATTGCCAGCCTGGTCTCGCTGGCGTGTCCTTCGGCAATTTCCTCATCAAGCAGGTGGTGGATGAATTGCGCCGCGATAATCCGGCAATCAAAAATTTCGTCACCCTGTCGCCCGTGCCGGGCTTTGCCGCATGGCTGGAAAAAGAGCGCGCCAATCCGCAATCGGTCTTTATCAGTGACCTTGATCGCAATCTATTGAACCAGCATATGCAGCCGGGCTGGGACAACAGCGAAACAGCGCGTGCCGCCCTGCGTGAGCCTTTATTATCTCTCGCCGCCCATTATTTCCTGAAAGCGCGTGATCGCAAGAACCGCACGCCCGATCCCGTCGCGCGCTTCCATCTCGGCAATGGCGCGCGGCTGGAGCGGCTGAATTTTCTCGGTGATATGTCCGCCAAGAGCCTGGCGCAATCGCACGGCCTGATGGTGAATTATCTCTACGATCTCGACACCATCATCGAGAACCATGAGCGCTTTGCCAATGACGGCACGGTGATGGCGGCAAGTGGCGTGAGGAAGAGGGTGAGGGAGTGAAAATTACATTGACTCCCCCCCCGGTGGATAAATTAATGTAGGAATAGAAGTATCCCTAAAAATTAACGGTGAAATATGGCCTAAGAATCTATTGTGTCACAAGATTTTGCTAGATTAATTGAGGATAAAAAAAATAACGGAGTAGGGAAATTTAACTGGAGCGTTTCAAAAAATGCAAGGCAAAAACTACCATCTCTTGGCATAAATTTTCCTTCTGAGTATTCCAATGACGCTGAGCGTCTGAACGTCGAGATTCGACGCAGCTTCTCAGAGGCCTGGAAAAGCGTTCAACAACAGGGCGCCATAGCGCGCTGGATTATCGGTGACTGGGGTGGAATTGGCGGAAACAAGGATACGAAAATCGAAAGGATACTGGAAATCTGCAACTCGCGCAGCGATCACCCGTTTGATGGAATATCGAGTTATAGCAAAGTGCTTTCTTTCTTGGAGCCGGAAGGGTTTTTCGTTTACGACTCCCGTGTCGCCTTGTCCCTAAACTGGATTCAAATTTGCCTCGGTAAACGTGCGACCTATTTTCATATACCTCTATCGCAGGCGAAAAATGCTTTGATGGCAAGCCTTATTTGCGAAAGCAGCTATGCTTCTTATTTTTCTGAAATAGTTCACAAAGATAAAATTTATCAGAGATATATCGAATTCATCAAAGAGGTTGCCAAATACGCGAACAAGCCCCCATTGGAAATCGAAATGTTTCTATTTTCATATGCTGAAGTGGCTGAATGCGAAATCCTAAACGCCCATAATTTAACTCCGTTCAAAAGGCGAAAACAGAAGACCGGCTAATACGGAATTGCCCCTCACCCGCCGCTATCGCGGCACCCTCTCCCCGCCACGGCAGGGAGAGGGAGGACGGCGCCATCGAGCGCAATTTCGGTGATTGGCCCCTTCTCCCCGTAGCCACGGGGAGAAGGTCCGCCGAAGGCGGGGATGAGGGGCAAATTCTTCCAACAAAAAACCCGGCATCGCTGCCGGGTTTTCTTTCTCTCCGCATCACCTTATCCCAAAACCGCTACGCACTTTTGG
>JBOFCU010000185.1:0-2667 GCA_051646285.1 Beijerinckiaceae bacterium | reverse complement strand
GATGGATGGCGATGTAGAGGGTTTCGTCCTTCAGCTTCTTCCACAATTCGGCAATGGTGGCATTGCGCTTGGCCAGGTCAATTTCGCTGGAGAGCGACTGGATCTTCTGATCCACCTCGGCGTTGGAATAGCGCATGGCATTCCAGCCACCACGTGAGCCGGAACGGGTGTGGTAGAGGAAGGAGAAAATATAATCAGAATCATAGGGCGGCACGCCCCAGCCCAGCAGGAAGAAATCGGATTCCGGCGGCTGCTTCTGGATCAGCGTGAAGTGAATCGATTTCGACTGCGAGACGAGATTGATTTTGATGCCGATCTGGCCGAGCATCCCGACAGCGGCCTGACAGATCGCTTCATCATTGATGTAACGATCATTCGGGCAATGCAGGGTGATGGAAAAGCCGTTGGGATAACCGGCCTCTGCCAGCAGCGCCTTGGCCTTGGCCACATCCACCTTCGGATAGGCGTCGATGTCCTTGGTGTAGCCATTCACAAAAGGCGGCACGATGGCGCCTGCCGGCACGGACTGGCCGCGCATCACCACGCGCTGAATGGCGTCGCGGTTGATCGCCATATCCATCGCCTGCCGCACGCGCTTGTCGGACAACGGGTTCTTGCCCTCGACATTGTCGGATTTCAGATCGGCATCACCGACATTCATGCCGAAGAAGATGGTGCGGTTTTCCGGGCCGATGGTCAGGCGCAGTTTATTGTCACCCTGCAACCGCTGAATATCCTGCACCGGCACATCCTGCACAAAATCCACCTCGCCGGAGAGCATGGCAGCAACGCGCGTCGCGTCCGCCTTCACGGGTGAATAAACCACCTCCGTGATATCCATCGGCACCTGACCCTTGCCCCAATAGGCGTCATTGCGCTTGAGTACGGTTTTCACATCAGGCTCACGCGAGACAAGCACATAGGCGCCGGTGCCGTTGGCGTTGCGCACCGCAAAGCTCTCTTCCTTGTTCTTGAAATCCTGCGGTTTGGCAGCGTTGTTTTTTTCCGCCCATGCCTTGCTCATGATGAAGGTGTTGGTGACATTCTGCACCAGCAGCGGGTTCGGCCCCTTGGTCTTCACATGCACGGTCTCGTCATCAACCTTGCTGACCCCTTCCACGGAAGCCCACAGGCCCTTGAAATCGGATGTCGGTTCGCGCACGCGGTTGAGCGAGAACACCACATCGTCAGCGGTCAGGGTTGAGCCGTCATGGAACTTCACGCCCTGGCGGATCTTGAATTCCCAGATCAGCGGATTGTCCGGGAGGATGCGCCATGACGTTGCGATTGCCGGGATGAGCTTGCCATCAATCGCGCGGATCGCGAGCGGCTCATAAATCTGGTGAGCCAGCGTCGAGGTTGGGCCCTCATTCTGGGCATGGGGATCAAGCGTGAGGGAATCGCCGGAGCGGGACCATTTCAGTGTGCGGGCCTCTGCCGCTGTGACAACCGCCAGTGACGTTGCGGCGAGCAGCGCCATTCTGATAGCGATGGATCGGAAAGACATGATTTTTCCCCGTGTGTTTGTCGCAAGATTTATATTGCAAGGCTTGTCTTTGCTTTTGCCGCTGTCGCCAGTGGCAAACTGTTTTTTACTTTAGCGCGCGCGCCGTGTTTGTCACCCGTCTGCATCGCGCCTCAATGCATGCAATCTTTGCCCATTTTCTCAGCGCAGGCGCGGGTTGAGGGCATCGCGCAGCCAGTCCCCAAGCAAATTGACAGCCAGCACCAGCACGGCCAGCGCCAGCCCCGGAAAGGTGACAATCCACCATTCTCCCGAGAACAGAAAATTATAGCCGATGTTGATCAGGGTGCCGAGTGACGGTTCGGTCGGCGGCATGCCCACACCCAGAAATGACAGGGTTGCCTCGGTAATGATCGCGAGGGCCAGATTGATGGTGCCGATCACAAACACCGGGCTCAGCACATTCGGCAGCACATGGCGGAACATGATCGGAAAGGCACGGATACCGATCAGGCGGGCGGCATGGACGTAATCCTTGTTGCGCTCCACCAGTGTCGAGCCGCGCACGGTGCGGGCATATTGCACCCAGTAGGACAGGCCGATGGCGACAACGAGAATCCAGATTTTTGCGCTGCCCTCGCCGCCCTTGTGTTTGAGGATGACGCCGAGCACGCCATCCACCAGCAATGCCGTGAGAATGGCGGGAAAAGTGAGCTGAATGTCTGCGATGCGCATGATGATGGAATCCACCCGCCCGCCGAAATAGCCGGCGGCCAGCCCCAGCGTGATGCCGATGGTCATCGCCAAAATGACGGAGAGAATGCCAACGCCGATGGAAATGCGCATGCCATAGAGAATGGTGGAAAAAATATCCCGGCCCTGATTGTCGGTGCCGAGCAAAAATTTGGACTCGCCGCCCTCGATCCAGGCGGGCGGCAGGTTGGCATCCAGAACCGTGATGGTGCCGAGATCAAACGGCGTGTGCGGCGCAATCCATGGTGCCAGAAATGCCACAAGCACCATGGCCATCGTCACCGCCGTGGCCGCTATCACCAGCTTCTGTTGCTTGAACGCGTGCCAAAGATCGCTGTCGCGCATGCGAAACCAGACACTGCGCGGCTTCTCCTTGGCTGTGGGTGCGGTGCTGCTCATGCCCGGCCTCCGATCCGAATGCGCGGGTCAACATAAACATAAAGCAGGTC
>JBOFCU010000177.1:0-13116 GCA_051646285.1 Beijerinckiaceae bacterium | reverse complement strand
GTGGTGACGTTGAGAATATGCGAGAGCAGCCGGCCAATTTCCGAATAGAGCACGCGGATCAACTGCCCGCGCTTCGGCACGCTGATGCCGAGCAGCTTTTCTGCGGCCAGACAGAAAGCATGCTCCTGATTCATCGGCGCGCAATAATCGAGCCGGTCGAAATATGGCACCGCCTGCAAATAGGTTTTCTGCTCAATCAGCTTTTCCGTGCCGCGATGGAGCAGGCCGATATGCGGATCGACACGCTCGACGATTTCACCATCAAGCTCCAGCACAAGGCGCAACACGCCATGGGCTGCCGGATGCTGCGGGCCGAAATTGATCGAAAAATTGCGGAGATTATGTTCGGTCATGCCGCTCAAACCTTTGCTTTCTCATCGCCGGGCAGCACATAATCGGTGCCTTCCCATGGCGAGAGGAAATCGAATTGCCGGAATTCCTGCACCAGCTTCACCGGCTCATAGACAACGCGTTTCTGCTCATCATCCCAGCGCACTTCCTGATAGCCGGTGAGCGGGAAATCCTTGCGCAGCGGGTGGCCATCAAAACCATAATCCGTCAGCAAACGGCGCATATCGGGATGCCCGGTGAAAATCACGCCATACATGTCGTAGGCTTCGCGCTCGAACCAGTCAGCGCCGGGAAAAACGGAAATGATTGACGGCACAGGCGTCGTGTCATTCAGCGCCAGCTTGATGCGGATGCGGGTGTTATATTTCGGCGACATCAGATGATAGACCACATCAAAGCGCTCTTCGCGTCCCGGATAATCCACGGCTGTCACATCGATGAAGCTGTAGAACGCGCATTTCTCATCGCTGCGCAGAAAATCGATCACCGCAATGATCGACGCGATTTCTGCATGGATAGTCAGCTCGCCGCAGGCGATTTCAAAGCCGGTGACTTTGCCCGGGAGCGAAGCAACAATGTGTTCGCCGATGGTCTTGAGCGCTTCGCTCATCTCTAATCCCCGTTCTCATTCCGCGCGCGGTGTCTGCGATTACCGCTCGATCGTGCCCGTGCGGCGAATTTTCTTTTGCAGCAGCAGAATGCCGTAAAGCAGCGCTTCGGCTGTCGGCGGGCAGCCTGGCACATAGATATCGACCGGCACGATGCGGTCACAACCACGCACGACGGAATAGCTGTAGTGATAATAGCCGCCGCCATTGGCACACGAGCCCATGGAAATGACGTAGCGCGGCTCCGGCATCTGGTCATAAACCTTGCGCAGCGCCGGGGCCATCTTGTTGGTCAGTGTTCCGGCCACAATCATCACGTCCGACTGGCGCGGCGAGGCACGCGGGGCAAAGCCGAACCGCTCAACATCGTAACGGGGCATGGCAAGCTGCATCATTTCCACGGCGCAGCATGCCAGGCCAAACGTCATCCACATCAGCGAGCCGTTGCGCGCCCACTGAATCAGGTCATCGGTGGCCGTGACAAGAAAACCCTTGTCGGCCAGCTCATTGTTGATTTCGAGAAAATACGGATCAGCCGCACCGAGCGGCTTGCCATCGGGACCAAGCAGGCCGCGCGGCGCCTGTGCGACGAGCGGGTTGCCACGATCAGTTGCAGTGATGGCCATGGAAACGGTCCTTTATTCTTGCTTCAGCGCTTGCGGGTGACGCAACGGGATCAATCCCACTCCAGTGCACCCTTGCGCCATTCATAGACAAATCCAACCGTCAGCACGCCGAGAAAGGCCATCATCGACCAGAAGCCCATCCAGCCCACATCCTTGAACGCCACCGCCCACGGGAACAGGAAGGCCACTTCGAGATCGAAAATGATGAACAGGATTGCGACGAGATAAAACCGGACATCGAACTTCATGCGCGCATCATCAAACGCCTTGAAGCCGCATTCATAGGCCGCCAGCTTTTCCGGATCGGGTGATTTGTAGGCGATGATGAAAGGCGCAACCAGCAGCGCCAGACCAATGACGGCCGAAATTCCCAAAAAAACCACCAGAGGGAAATACTGCTCAAGCAATCCGGGATTCGGCATCGTCAGCTCCACAGTCGCCGCCGCATCGCAAAAGACATGGCGGGTCAGGCATTTGGCGCGCCGTGCCGCGATCATGCACACAGCGATTGTGCAGCGCGAACCAGCGTTGCCGTGGGATAGCCCACACCCTGCCCCCACGCAAGCATCGGAAAGTCTCAAGTCCCAGTGGTTTGATGTGGTTTAAAGCCACAGCAGGGCGGCATGCTTCGGGCCGTTTGCCATCGGCAACGCCCTCGGCTAAACGCCCGGCTCGTTTGCGCGGACGCTTTGCGCCCAGATCATCCATCAAAACAGAGGTCAGCAGGCTTTCATGCGGTTTCGGTTTGTTGCAATTGCCTGTGCTGGGATGGCCTTTGCCGGATTTGACCCGCACTATGGATGGGCGCAGCAAGTCACTCCTGCCCAGCCAGCGCAGGACGACACGGAAGACGCCGCCGAACAGCCTGAAGCTGGTAAGCCTGCCCCGGGGCGCGGGTCTGCACGTCCTGGAGCTGCGGCCAAGCCTGTCCCGGTCAACATCCCACTGCCGCCCGTGCGGCCGTTCGACCTTGACCCTTCCGAGTGGCTGCCGGAATCGCTGCGCAACCCGCCCAAAAGTAACCCTGCCGCAATCGCACAGCGGCAAGCCGCCATTCGCGACGGTGCTGATGAAGAGCAGGAATGGCCACGCCGGGTGCGCGGCGCGCCGGTCGTCGAGCCATTGTTCAACCCGAATGAAAAGCCGGACAAGCCCGGCATATCCACAGATCCGGGCACCAGCGTGAATTGCGTGCCGGAGCAGCTGATGCGCGTGCTGCAATCGGTCATTCTGCGCTATGGCCATGTGCGCGTGACCTCGACATGGCGGCCGGCATGGCGTGCTCGCCGCCGGTCCTACCACCGGCGCTGTGAAGCTGTGGATTTCCGGGTGCCTGGTGTCAGCCCGCAGACCGTGATGGCCTACATCCGTGACAATCCGGATGTGGGGGGGCGCAAGGTCTACTGGAACGGGCTTCTGCACATCGACACAGGGCCGGTACGCAGCTGGTAAACATCAGGCGGCCTCTGGTGACATCTGGGCAATGCCATCCCCGAACGACCAGTCAATCCGGTCATTCTCGGTCAGCACGACCATGATATCAGCGGCGCGCATCCCGCAGTTGTACTCCGCCCGTTTGGCGATCTCGCGGTAAAGCGCCCGCTTCTGCGCATCGGTGCGGGTGTGCCGGAACGTGATCTGGACGATGCTTGCGCGCGGTGAACGTTCAACGCCGAAATAAGCCGGATCAATGACCAACCCGTCAGCCTTGTGGCTGGTGATAATCTGAAACCGGTCATTGGCAGGCACATTGACGGTATCCACCATCGCTTCATGCACGGCGTCGGCAAGGCCTCGGATCTCGGCTGCGGTCAGCATGTCAGGCACAGAGATTCGTACGAGTGGCATGATAAATCTCGCTGTTTGCACGGGAGGCTGCGGACTTCGGAGGCAACAAGGACAACCGGAACCAATGCTGCATGAAGCGGGCACGGGCTGCACGGCGATCGGTCTTAGCTGCGCGGCGATAATGGTCATAGTCGATATTGTGACTGTCGTCTGTCATGGCATCGTGTCCTTTCTGTTCGATGACAACTGACATAATTCATGCTATAGGAACGGATAATCCGTTTATTCTGAAGGTCAGACGTGAATTGAATTCAGTAATATGACAGCATCATCGGATATGGCGGCATTCGCCTTGGTTGCAGAACGGGGCAGCCTTGCCCGTGCCGCGCCGGAGCTCGGCATGACCGCCTCCGCTCTTTCCAAACAACTGACACGGCTTGAGGAGCGTTTGGGGGTGCGCCTGCTGAACCGTACCACACGGCGTTTGTCCGTGACGCCGGAAGGTGAGCGCTTTCTGGCCCGCTGCCGGGATGTTCTTGCGCTCATTGAACAGGCAGAAGAGGAGGCCTCAGCGGCGCAACGTACGCCGCGCGGGGTGTTGCGCGTGACCGCAGGAACGGCCTTCGCCAAACACCGGCTCGCGCCGATCATGACGGATTATCTGGCGCTGTATCCAGACATCACCATCGAACTGACGGTGACTGACCGGCAAGTCGATCTGGCGGCGGAGAATATCGACATTGCTTTCCGTACGGGGCTGCTGGCGGATTCCAGTCTTGCCGCGCGGCGCATCCATGCCGGCCGCCGGGTGATTTGCTGCGCGCCACTTTATCTTGAGCGGTATGGCACGCCGCAAACACCGCAAGAGCTCCTGCATCACAACTGCCTGACGTTTGGGCGCACACCCATCTATTCGGAATGGCCTTTCAGCGGCGCGGACGGCGTCAATCGCTTGCGCATCACTGGCAACCTCACCGCTGATAATGGCGATTTGCTCTATGATCTGGCTGTCGCCGGTCTTGGCATTGTCCGGCTATCCACCTTTATCGTCCAGCCAGCGCTGGATGACGGGCGTCTCGTGGAACTGTTTGCAGACAGCAACCTCTCCGATTCTATACCCACATGGGCGCTTATGCTGCCTGGCAAAAACCGGGCGCTGCGCATTCAATCCTTCGTTGATTTTGTCGCCAAAAATCTTGACTGGCTGGCAAGAGCAGGCGGCAGAGATTTGCTCCAGCCATTGATCTGATCATGGGCATGGGCGAGCTGCATGACCGCAAAGTCATGCTGCGGCTTGCCGATCAGTTGCAGCCCAATGGGTAATTTGTTGGCTCCCCCGAATCCGGCGGGAACTGCGGCCACCGGGCAGCCGGCCAGCGTGGCCAGAAATGTCACTTCCATCCAGCGGTGATAGGTATCCATCGCCGCGCCGCCCAGCGTCCTGGGCCATGGCAATTCCTTGGCGAACGGAAAAGCCTGTGCAGTCGGAATAACAATGAAATCATAATCTTGAAATAATTTATTCAACGATTGATGGAGTTGAGTTCGCATTTTTGCGCCGCGATACACATCATGGGCCGACAGTGTCAAACCACCCTCGATTTCCCAGATGACCTCTGGCTTCAGCTGAGCGCGCAAGGCCGGGTTTTCGTAAAGTTCGGCCATTTTCCCGCTGATCAGCCAATGGCGCCATAGCAGCCATGTCTGCCAGATATGGTCGCGTGATACCGGCAGGTCGATATCATCGACATTGCAACCAGCCTGTTCAAGCGTACGTGTGCTGGCAAGGCAGGTCTCATACACGCCATCTTCCAGCGGCAACTGCCGCAGATAGCCGCCGAGCCAGCCGATACGCACGCCTTTCAGATTGCGGTCCAGCGCGCCGGTAAACGCGTCAGCCTTGATATTGATCGACAAGGGCTGGCTGTCATGCGGACCGGCCATGACACTCATCAGCATCGCCAGATCGGGGATGTTGCGGGCCATCGGCCCGTCGGTCGGCAACTGGCTGAGATATACCTCTAGATTTGGACCGGCTGGCACCATACCTGGCGTTGGCCGGAATCCGGCGATATTGTTCCAGCCGGAAGGGTTTCGCAGGGAGCCACCGAAATCGCTGCCATCAGCGACCGGCAGCATCCGCAAGGCCAGACCGACTGCAGCACCGCCGCTCGAGCCACCTGCTGTGCGCGTGGGATCATAGGCATTCAAGGTTGTGCCAAAAACGGGATTATAACTCTGCGACCCCATGCCGAACTCGGGCACATTGGTCTTGCCGACAAGAATCGCACCGGCCTTGCGGATGCGATCCACAAAAATAGCATCCTCCTCCGGCACGAAATTGGCTGCGATGGGCGAACCAGACGTGGTGCGGATGCCCTTTGTGTTGGCCAGATCCTTCACGGCGTGGGGAAGGCCATGCATCCAGCCGCGCGACTGGCCGGCTGAAAGACTGGCATCAGCCGCCTCGGCCTGCCGGAGCAGCCCATCCCGGTCCTGCAGGCTGACGATGGCATTGTAGGCTGGGTTGAGACGCTCGATGTGTGTGAGGTAAGCTTCCATCACCTCGCGGCACGAGACGATCCGCTTATGAATGGCCTTGGACAGCGCGACCGCATCCATCATCACAATGCCAGTCGCCGCCGGATTTTGCACGCTCATGAAATCGCCTCTGCACAGGAGGCAATAGGGCTAAGCACTGGCCAGCACAAAGGCAATGCTCTGCATTGCATGTCACAATTGTATTTGGGGAAAATGGCGCGGGCGACGGGACTCGAACCCGCGACCTCTGGCGTGACAGGCCAGCACTCTAACCGACTGAGCTACGCCCGCGCATGGGCTTCGGTGACGCGAACGATCAGTCACCGAATGTGAGGGCGGGATAAACGCGCGCCCTGCACCTGTCAAGAAAACTTCCCATGTTTCTCCGGCAATTTCTTGCCGGATGCCTGCTATTTGCCGTTGGACAGTTTGAACCGGCGGATTTCCTGCGGTGTCAGCGTGCGAATGGAATCAGGCGTGGTGGACTGGGCCAGATCAATCAGCCCGCCATTGATTCCCATCGCCTTGGCGTAAGCTTTCAGCAGCGGGGTGCCGCGCTCAGAGCCCGCCAGCCGCTTTTGCAGCGCGCTGTTGTTGGCAATGTCACGTTCATATTCGATGCGATGGGTCTGATGCACGCCGAGCTTTGATTCATCCGGCACCACCCTCTTGGTGCCGCCCATCAGCGCATACACGCATGCGGAAAAACATCCCGCCGGACGCACATGCAGGGCCTGCGTGTTTTCACTGCTGAACCAGCCTGCCTGCGGCGCATCGGGCCGCGCCACCATCACCATGGTGTTGAGTTTGCGCCAGACCAGCCCGAGCTGGATCGATCCAATCACGCTGCCGCCGGGCGAATGGACAAACACGACATTGGCTATTTTGCCATTGCGCGCCGGGATCTGGCGTTTGAGAAATTCCAGATACTGATCCGCACTGGCGCGCGTGATCTCACCTTCTGCCATGATGGCGGTCGGGCATTGGCCGCCCTTGCACAGGCGCCCTTCGGTCAGCGTCACGGCCCGGAAGGTCATGTCTGCCAGTGCGGGGCTGGCGAGCACAGATGCGGCGGCGCATGCAGCAAGCGCAATGGCACGCAGGCGATTCTTCGGCGTCTCGCGGTGTAAAGAGATTGCTTGAGTCAATGAGCACCTGAGGCTGAATGGTTGATCTGACGATAGCCGCCAGTATGCCTGCACGGATTAAAGAATTTGAAAATGGCGGAATGGTGGGCGGCGAGAGGATCGAACTCCCGACCAGTCCGGTGTAAACGGACTGCTCTACCGCTGAGCTAGCCGCCCCATACCATTGCGAAGCGGCCAAACCGCTGCGGGCCGGTTTTTGGCCCAAAGAGAAGGCCCGCGCAAGCCTTATGGAGCCAGCGCGGACCATCATTTTCCTTTCATTGCCTTTTCCGCCAGCCGGTTCCCACCTGGCGGGGCGATGCGTTAGTGCGCGACCTGAGCCGCTGAACCGCCATCTCTGGCATTGGCTGCGGCCTTCGCCGCCTCCTCAGCTGCCACCTCGTCCCATTCGATGCGCTCTGGCTGGCGCACGAGTGCGTGCCTGAGCACTTCATCCATGCGCGAGACGACCACAATTTCGAGGCCGTTTTTCACATTGGCCGGAATTTCCGCCAAATCCTTGGCGTTTTCCTCTGGGATGAGCACCTTCTTCACGCCACCGCGCAGAGCCGCGAGCAGCTTTTCCTTCAGCCCGCCAATGGGCAGCACCCTGCCCCGCAGCGTGACCTCACCGGTCATGGCGATATCGTGGCGGACCGGAATGCCGGTCATGACCGACACGATGGCTGTTGCCATCGCAATACCGGCAGACGGGCCATCCTTCGGCGTTGCCCCTTCGGGCACATGCACGTGGATGTCGCGGCGGTCGAATTTTGGCGGCTCCACGCCGATATCGACAGCCTTGGACCGGACATAGGACGCGGCTGCGGAAATCGATTCCTTCATCACATCCTTGAGGTTGCCGGTGACCGTCATACGGCCCTTGCCCGGCATCATCAGCCCTTCAATGGTCAGCAATTCGCCACCCACTTCTGTCCATGCCAAACCCGTCACCACACCGACCTGATCCTCGGTATCGGTCTCGCCGAAGCGATATTTCGGCACACCAAGAAAATCGGGCAGGTTGTCAGCGGTGACAGCCACCTTTTTCTTCTTGTTGAGAAGAATATCCTTCACGCCCTTGCGCGTCACGTTCGAGATTTCGCGTTCGAGATTACGAACGCCGGCCTCGCGCGTGTAACGGCGGATCAGCATCATCAACCCTTCGTCGTCGATGCTCCATTCCTTCTTGTCGAGGCCATGCTTGCCCATGGCGTGCGGCACAAGATGCTTTTTCGCAATCTCGACCTTTTCATCCTCGGTATAACCGGCGATGCGGATCACCTCCATGCGGTCAAGCAACGCCGGCGGAATATTCAGCGTGTTGGCCGTGGTGATGAACATGACATTCGACAAATCATAATCCACTTCGAGATAATGATCGTTGAATGTGCTGTTCTGCTCCGGATCAAGCACCTCCAGCAGCGCCGATGACGGATCGCCGCGGAAATCCATGCCAAGTTTGTCAATCTCGTCGAGCAGGATCAGCGGATTGCTGGTCTTGGCCTTGCGCATAGACTGGATAATCTTGCCCGGCATCGAGCCGATATAAGTGCGGCGATGGCCACGGATTTCCGCTTCATCACGCACACCGCCAAGCGACATGCGCACAAATTCGCGGCCCGTCGCCTTGGCGATGGATTTGCCAAGCGAGGTCTTGCCAACGCCGGGCGGGCCGACGAGGCAGATAATCGGACCCGTTAATTTGTTCGCGCGCTGCTGCACGGCGAGATATTCGACGATGCGTTCTTTGACCTTGTCGAGGCCAAAGTGATCATCATCGAGAACCTTCTGTGCGCCAGCCAGATCCTTCTTGATCTTAGATTTCTTGCCCCACGGAATGCCGAGCATCCAGTCGAGGTAATTGCGCACAACCGTGGCTTCCGCCGACATGGGTGACATCTGGCGAAGCTTTTTCAGCTCGGCCATCGCCTTGTCCTTGGCTTCCTTGGTCAGCTTTGTCTTGTTGATGCGCTCTTCGAGTTCAGCCGCTTCATCCTTCTGCTCGTCGCCATCGCCAAGCTCTTTCTGGATCGCCTTCATCTGCTCGTTGAGATAATATTCGCGCTGGGTCTTTTCCATCTGGCGCTTGACGCGCGAGCGGATGCGCTTCTCGACCTGAAGCACGGACACTTCCGACTCCATGAAGCCAAGCACCTTCTCCATGCGCGCATTGACGGAGATGGTTTCGAGGATAGCCTGCTTGTCCTGAATCTTGACAGACAGGTGCGAGGCGATCGTATCGGCCAGCTTCGCCTGATCTTCGATCTGTGACACAGACGTGACAATGTCAGCCGAAATCTTCTTGTTCAGCTTGACGTAATTTTCGAAGTCACTGACGACGGAGCGCGCCAGTGCCTCAAGCTCAACCTTGTCGGTGATCACATCGGCGATCACTTCGGCATTCGCCTCATAATATTCTTCGGTGCGGGTGTAATCCTTGACGGAGGCGCGCGCTGCGCCTTCCACGAGTACCTTCACCGTGCCGTCAGGCAGCTTCAAGAGCTGAAGCACCGAGGCGAGCGTGCCGGTCTTGTAAATCGCTTCCGGGTTCGGATCATCATCGCCAGCATTTTCCTGCGTGGCGAGCAGAATATAGCGGTCAGTCTTGACCACCTCTTCCAGAGCCTTGATCGATTTTTCACGGCCAACAAACAGCGGCACGATCATGTGCGGAAACACGACAATGTCGCGCAGCGGCAGCACCGGATAGTTCTCGGTGACGCCGGGAATGAGGGGCGGACGGTTCTTGGACGCGGCCATGTATCTTTCCTTATCGCTTGGACCGTCGCGGCTCCCCCATGGGCTGCCGCACGGCCTGTGGCGGACGCTGGTCCGCAGACTGACCCGGACGCCTTCTCCCGAAGCACATCCGACTCAAACATAGCCCCAAGATGGCGATTGCGGGTTAATCGTTCAAGGTATGATTACGGGTGTCTTTGCAATGTGATCCAGCAGCACCCGCCGCCCCGCTCCGGACTCCATGTCTGATTGGAAAATGCGACACCAGCAGCCTCAAACAGCCCCTTGTCAAAGGCGCCTGCCAGCCGGCACAAGGTTGCAACATCTTGATCTTGCAAGCCACTTTTTTGCCATGCGTCTTTCAGGGGGCAGCGGTGAACACGAAAGCTGCAATGATCTGCCCCATACGCCGCCGCGTTGGGGTACATGCGGCCCCCATCCGGGCTGACGGAAAGGAAACGCCTGCCAATCGCAGCCGGATCCCCTTCCACTCCGCTGAACAGCAAGGGAGCAACCTCGCGGCCACGGCGCTCAAGCACTCTGGTCATGATGATTTGGGCGCGATCCTCTCCCAATTCATCGGTCAATTCAGCCAGCATCAAGCGATAGAGATGGGCGCGGTTGGCAAAAGCCTCCTCCAGTTCCCGGCGCAGGCGGGTCGTTTCATCCATGGCCCCTACTCCCGTTCCGCCGCCATAGCGTGCGTCAGCGCATCGGCCACCAGACTAATACCCAGCACCAGAGCCGCTATCGCCAGCCCCGGCGCAAGGATGAGATAAGGCGCACTGCGCATGACCTGCCTGCCCTCGGCTATCATCGCGCCCCAACTGGCGCTGTTGGGGTCGGCCAGCCCAAGAAACGCCAGCGCCGATTCCATGATCACGGCATTCGCGATGATCACGCCAGACATGGCGATCAGCGGACCCAGCGCATTCGGCAAGATCACATCAAAGGCAATGGCCAGCGGCTTACGGCCAATGAGCTGCGAAGCCTCGACATAGGCACTGCTCTTCAGTGCCATGACCTGTGCGCGCACCACGCGCGCCGGCCCGGTCCATGCCGAGGATGCGAGAGCCGCGACCACGCCCCACCGCGTTGGCCCCGCCACACTGATAATAGCCAGCGCAACCACAAGTGACGGCACAGTCTGCACCGCATCCGCCACCCGCATCAGCCCCTCATCAAGCCAGCGGCCAAAATATCCGGCGAGCGTGCCTATCACCGCACCTGCACAGGCGGCGGCTGCCAAAACGCTGAGGGCAATCACCATGGACGTGCGCGCACCATGGACCAGACCAGCCAACACATCACGCCCCAGCCGGTCTGTGCCCAGCGGCAGATGCGCCTGATCGAAGGGCTGAGTGAGCGGCCGTCCCGCCAATCCAAGCGGATCACTGGGAAAGAGCATGCTGGCAGCGAGTGCTGTGACGGCCATCGCCACCACAATAAAAATTCCCAGAACGCCATCGGGCCGCCGGATCATGCGCGCAAGAATACCATCACGCATCGGGTTGATCGCCCCGCGGGTCCAGCATTGTCAGCAGCAGGTCAACGCATAAATTCGCGGCGATGACGAAACAGGTTGAACACAGCGCAACGCCAATCAGCAAAGCTGTATCGCGGCCCGTGACGGCCTCATAGGCAAGGCGGCCAAATCCGGGCACGGCAAACACCGTTTCGATCACGACACTGCCGCCGAACAAGGCACCGGCCTGCTGGCCAATCAGCACGATGGCGGGCAGCAAGGCCGGCCGCGCAACGGCGCGCCAGAGGATAGAATTTTGCTCCAACCCGCGCGCCTGCGCTGACCGCACATGATCCTGCGGCCAGGTGGCGATCATACCTGCACGCAATGTGCGAACATACATGGCCAGATAGCCAAGACCGAGTGCGCAGGCTGGCAGCACGAGATGATGGAGTTTATCAGTCCAGCCGCCGGCCGTTCCGCCCGGACCGACGATTTGCAGTCCGCTGACCGGAAACCATTGCAAATTAACAGCGAAAACGACGATCAAAATAATGCCAAGCCAGAAATTAGGCATCGCGTTCAATAACAATGTGACGCCATTGATGCTGCGATCCACACATGAATCTGGCCGCGCACCTGATTTGATCCCAAGCCAAATGCCGAGCGATGCTGCCATGCCTGTTGCTGCCGCCATCAGCATCAACGTGACCGGCAAACGCTCGACAATCACATCCATCACGGGGCGGGAAAAAATGATGGACTGACCGAAATTGAAGGTCAATGCGCCCAGCAAGAACGAAAAATAACGCTGCACCGCTGTACCACCCAGACCCCAACGCTGGCGCAATTCCCCAGCATTGCCGCCAGCGCCTGCCGTTTCGGCAAAATAAGCATCAACCGCATCGCCGCCCGCAAATGAAAGCAGCACAAAAGCGCCGCTGGCAACGAGCAGCAGCGTGGGTAAGGCCGCTGCAAGACGTTTGAGGATAATGCGCCAGGCGCGTGACATGTCAGAATCAATTCAGCACAATTATTGTGTGATCCATGTGTCAGCCCAGTGGGATGTTGCCCAACGTGGATTGTTCGCGACATTGCGGACGGTATCACGCGCGACTGTAATAAAATTCCATTCCACCACGTGAATTATTGGCAACTCATTGTTGGCCAAATGCTGAAACTCCTTGTAAACGGCTATGCGCTTGCCAGCCTCCAGGGTCGTTGCACCGCGCGCGAGTATGTCAACCATCGCGGTGCTTGCATAACCCCACTGGTTTGCAAATGGCACACCGGCTGGCAGGCCACTTTGGTACAGAATGGTCGTGGAAATTGCCGGATCATTGCGATAAACTGGTGATCCAATCGCTAGATCGAAAGCGTGATCGGTATAGACCGCCTTGGTATGCGCTGCAGGATCATTGTTGACGATTTGTGCATCAATACCAACCGCGCGCAAGGCCTGCCGGAGATAATCACCAAACTGCCGCGTCTGTTCGAACCATGGTGCAGGCAGCAATTTCAAAGAAAAGCGCGTGCCGTTGGCGCCGCGTGGATACCCCGCCTCATCAAGCAACGTGTTGGCGCGGGTAATATCATAACGTGGGGCGCTCACCGTCGTGTCATGCATCGCGCTGTCAAAAATCGGGACGGGCCCGTTGGAAATGCGAGCTGTGCCAAGGAATATTGCATCCGCAACGAATACCCGGTCTATGGCGTGAGCGATGGCACGGCGCACGCGCACATCGGCCAATTCCTTGCGGCGGTGATTGATCTCCACCGTCAATTGATAGGTGATGCCCTGATAGCCATCAGTGATGACCTTGATGCCCGGCACCTTTCCAATGCGCGCCATGTCGGCCAATGGCACC
>JBOFCU010000172.1:0-3659 GCA_051646285.1 Beijerinckiaceae bacterium | reverse complement strand
GAATTGGAACGGGCAGTGCTGTTGCGCCCGTCCGACCCCACCATCAATGATCATCTGGGTGATGCCTATTGGAAAAGCGGGCGCAAGCTCGAAGCCACGTTCCAGTGGAACCATGCCCGCGATCTCAAGCCCGAGCCGGAAGACCTCGAAAAAATTCTGGTACAAATTGAAAAAGGCCTGGAAGAGGATGCCAATCCGGCCGAAGCCTCGATCAAGGAAAAGCTCGATTTCCCCGCGCTGCCGGCCCCGCCAGAGATCCGGATTGATGGCGAGGGAAAACCCGCCAGCGGCAATGGCGGATAATCAATTGTGGGGCAAACCGGCCGCGCATTTTTGAATCAGGCCGCTGCGGCCGTGGCATATCCGCTGACCGGTGGCTGCCCATGAAATCGGTTGAACGCGCACCGGCCAAACTCAATCTGACCCTGAGCGTGACGGGCCGGCGTGATGATGGCTATCATACGCTTGAAAGTCTCGTGCTGTTTGCGCGCGATGTGCATGATGAGCTGATGGTGCTGCCGGGTGCTGATCTGGCGCTGACCGTGGCCGGCGCAACAGCCGCTGATGCGGGTGATCCGCGCGACAATCTGGTTTTGACGGCGGTGCGCGCGGTGCAGAGCCGGCGCGAGGCCGTGCGCACCGGGGCATTTTTTTTGAAAAAGAATGTGCCAGTGGCCGCAGGTCTTGGCGGCGGCTCGGCTGATGCGGCAGCGGCCTTGCGCCTGCTCGCCCGCATCAATGACTGGGCGCAGGATGATGCGGTGCTGGTTGCAGCCGCCCATGCCACAGGCGCCGACGTTGCGGTGTGCCTGTCCTCGCGCGCCTGTATCATGCGCGGCATCGGCGATCAGGTTGGCGCAGCGCTTGATATGGCTGTGCCGCACGTGCTTCTTGTCAATCCGCGCCGCTATTGCGCGACCCCGGCCGTGTTTCAGGCGCTGGCCTTGCCGGCAGGCAAGCTCACCCGTGCAGCATCGCGCCGCGATGGTGATATTGTGGCCGGCTGGATGACGATGGCCAATGACCTTCAGCCCGCAGCCATCGCATTGGTGCCGGAGATTGCCACGATATTGGCGGTATTGGGTGGAATGGAGGGGTGCCAGTGCGTCCGCATGTCCGGCTCCGGCGCAACCTGTTTTGGTGTTTTTTCTGATGCGGCGGCCTGCGCGGCAGCGCAAGCGGATATGGAGCGCCTGCACCCGGAATGGTGGAGCGCACGCACCGCCCTGATGTGAGGAGAGGTGATGATCACGCAAAATCACATGCGCACCATGGCGCGCTACAACAGCTGGCAGAATCAGAATATTTATCGCGCTGCCGATGGGCTGAGCGACGAAGTGCGCCAGCAGGACCGGGGCGCATTTTTCAATTCCATCCACGGCACGCTGAGCCATCTGATGTGGGCGGACCAGATGTGGATGCACAGGTTTGCCGGTACGCCGAAACCGGCGGGCGGCATCACCCAGTCAGCCCAGTTGTTTTCCGATTGGGAGCCGATGAAAACCCAGCGCGTGGCGCTCGATGCGCAGATTCAGGAGTGGACGGATACAGTTGATCCCGCCTGGATTGTTGAGGCCATGACCTGGTTTTCCGGGGCCGCCCAGCGCGAAATCACCATGGCGCGCTGGCTGCTGGTGACGCATTTTTTCAATCACCAGACCCACCATCGCGGCCAGATCCATGCCATGCTGACGGCCGCAGGCGCCAAGCCGGATGACACAGATCTCATGCTTTTGCCGGCCTGAGGCTAAGGCTGATCCCGCTCGCGGCCAGCAGCGCCGCGGAGGCCGACAGCACGGGCCATAAAAATCCGCCGCTCTGGTCAGCCAGAAAACCGGCGAAACTGGGCCCGATAATCTGGCCGATGCTGAATGCCGCAGTCATCACCGCCACAGCGCGCCGCGCATTGCCAATGGCCATCTGCCGCGCCGCCATCACACCCAGTGACACAATACCCATGAAGGTTGCGCCAAACAGCGCAGCGGCAAATAACAGGCCGCCGCGCCCGGACCCTAAAACGCTGGCGGACACACCCAGCGCCTCGACGCAACAGGCAATGCCAAAAGCGCGGGTCAATCCCAGGCGCCCGGCCAGTGCCGCCCACATCGCCACCGATGGCATGGCGCCAAGGCCGACAATCACCCAGATCGTGCATTCCAGCGCCGCTGACTGTTCCGTGCGCGCCTGAGCTACAATAAATGTGGCGGTGATAACGTAGCCAAAGCCGAACAGCCCATACGCGAAGGCCAGTGGCCAAAACCCTTTTGCATAGCTGCTGCGGGCAGGAAAATCGGCGCGGGCGCTGGCCTCATCCGGCACCAATAGAAAGACGCAGCCTGTACCAATCGCTGATAAAATACCGGAGACGATCCAAGCGCTCTTCCAGCCGCCGCCATTTTCGCTGGCGACAAAAACGGCAATGGCCGACAGGGCAATGCCGAAGCCGATGCCTGCAAAATGCAGCCAGGAAAGGTGCGCTGCGCCGGCGGCGCGCAGACGGTCCAGCACCAGCGAGGTTGAAAGCACCATGGCGAAGGCGCTGGCGATGCCGGAAAAAAAGCGCAGTGCGGCAAAAATATAGGGATCGGGCGTCAGCGCCATTTCAGCCGTGGTGATGGTGCTGATCACCAGCGCCGCCAAAAGCCCGCTGCGCTGCGTGCCGGGCAGGGCCGGTGCCGCCGCCATCAGCGCACCGATGAGATAACCGATGAAATTCACCGACGCGATCAGCCCGGCGGCGCTGCTGCTCAGGCCAAGCTCGCGCATCATCATCGGCAGAATGGGCGTATAGACGAAGCGGCCAATGCCCATGGCAACCGCAAAGGTCAGCAGCCCGCCAAGGGCCAGGGGAAGGGCCGGAGCCAAGGCAAAGGGAAGCAGCGGTTGTTTCACGCCGCGTCCCTCACAGGGCTGTGGCCCCTAATGGGCCCGCGCGATGCAGAATTCCACCACATCGCCCAGCGCTGACTTGATCTCGCTATCGGGGAAAATGGCCAGCGCGTCCTTGGCCATGGCGCCATAATGGCGCGCCCGCTCCACCGTATCCTCGATGGCGCGGTGCTTGCGCATGAAGCCAATGGCCACATCAAGGTCGCCATCAGCCACCTCGCCCTTTTGCAGGGTGCGTTTCCAGAATTGGCGTTCTTCATCGGAGCCGCGCCGGAACGACAGCACAACCGGCAGGGTAATTTTGCCTTCGCGAAAATCATCGCCGACATTCTTGCCCAGCTTGGCTGAGGCCCCGCCATAATCCAGCGCATCGTCGATAAGCTGAAACGCGACGCCAAGATTGGCGCCATAGCTGCGCGCGGCGGCAATTTCCGCCTTGGGGCGACTGGATAAAATCGGCCCGACCTCGCAAGCCGCCGCGAACAGCGCCGCTGTCTTGCCGCGGATGACGGCGAGATATTCATCCTCCGTCGTTTCGGTATTTTTGGCTGCGGCAAGCTGCATCACCTCGCCTTCGGCAATCACGGTGGCAGCGGTGGACAGCACGTCGAGCGCCTGCAACGAGCCGACATCAACCATCATGCGGAAGGCCTGGCCGAGCAGAAAATCGCCAACCAGCACGCTCGCCTCATTGCCCCACAGCATGCGCGCCGCCAATTTGCCACGCCGCATGTCGCTTTGATCGACCACATCATCATGCAGCAGGGTTG
>JBOFCU010000159.1:0-21242 GCA_051646285.1 Beijerinckiaceae bacterium | reverse complement strand
ATGAATTTCAGGGTCGCCGGATTCGGCGTCGCTTCGGTCTGGATGAACATGGTGGCACTCCTGTCCCGGATGTTTCAAGGACACCGGGCGGATGAACAGTAACAGGTGCTATGTGGTCCCGTTGCCAGCGAGAATCAACCGCCATTTGCGCTGCCGCAGGCTGGCCTGATCTGCCTTCCCCCGCTGGGCAGCAGCGGCTGTGCTCTTGTCGGGTTGGCGCGGGCAGCTTATGAACGGCCTGTTGCGGGTGTAGTTCAGAGGTAGAACGTCAGCTTCCCAAGCTGAATGTCGTGGGTTCGATTCCCATCGCCCGCTCCAGTTCATCGCATGTCAACGCTACCGGATGTCCACAGCGGGTGACGCTGCGGTGATGATGCCGGATGCCAGCACCATCATGACAGCAGGCGCACCAGCCAGAGCGCCAGCCCTGGCACGGCCAGAACGAGGGCAAGCCGCACAATATCGGCAATCAAAAATGGCAGGACGCCGCGATAGGTTGCCGCGATGGGAACAGTGCGGGCCAGCGCGGAGATTACAAACACATTGAGGCCTATGGGCGGTGCCGTCAGCCCGATGCCAACGACGATCAGCACGAGAATGCCGAACCAGATGGCCACATCATCCGGCGACATGCCGAAATCGAGCGCCTGCACCACAGGGAAAAAGACCGGCAGCGTCAGCAGGATCATGGCCAGTTCATCCATCACCGCGCCCAGCACGATATAAAAGGCGAGCATCGCGATGAGCACAAGATAGGGCGACAAGCCGGAATTGCCGATCATTTCCGCTGCCACGGTCGGCAGGCGCGACAATGCGAGAAATGCGCCGAAGACTTCGGCCCCAAGCAGAATAATAAAAATCATGCCCGATGTTTCCGCCGTCTGGCGGATCGCGGTGGTAATATCTTTCCAATTCAGCGTGCGTCCGGCCAGCCCGATGACGAGCATGGCGATGGCGCCAACCGCTGCCCCCTCCGTCGGCGTAAAGACGCCGCCATAAATGCCACCCACAACAATCACCGCCACCAGAATGGCGGGCATGACGGAAACATCAATCAGCGCTATCAACAGCGGCAGCCCGGCGAGCAGCAGCGCCCTGCTGCCATCAAGCGCGCCGGAAACATATTGGAAGGCGATGACTGCCAGTGCGAGCGCGGCCAGCACTTTCGGCCAGAGCGGCTGCGCCCTTTTTTCAAAGACCGGCATATCCGCCTGCGGCGCGAGCGCAGGATTGCGCCGGACAACAATGGCAATGGTGATGCAATAAAAAATTGCGGCCAGCAGACCGGGAATCAGCGCGGCCTGAAACAGTTTGGCGATATTCTGTTCTGTCGTGATCGCATAAACAACGAGAATGACCGAGGGCGGAATTAAAATGCCGAGCGTTCCGCCAACCGCAATCGTGCCCGTGGCA
The DNA here is from genome assembly GCA_051646285.1 of Beijerinckiaceae bacterium. GTDB lineage: Bacteria > Pseudomonadota > Alphaproteobacteria > Rhizobiales > Beijerinckiaceae > Terrirubrum. The sequence continues at coordinate 19,829 of JBOFCU010000159.1, read as the reverse complement.
AGGCCGCCATCATAGCGCGCGCGCAGCAATTCCGGCAGCGCGGCGCGGCCAAATGTGGCTGTGGTTGCAACGGATGAACCGCATATCGCGCCAAACGCCGTGCATGCGCCGATCACAGCCATGGCAAGGCCGCCACGAAAACCGCCCAGCGCCCGCTCTGCCGCCTTGAACAAGGATGCTGCAATCCCAGCGCGCTCCGCCAGCGCACCCATTAAAATAAAAAGAGGAATAACCGACAGGGTATAATTGGCAAATTGCTGATAGGCGTTGGTTTTCATATAGGCAAAAAATGCATGGCCGCTCGACAGATGCATGTAGCCTGCTGCGCCAACCATCAGCATGGCAAAACCAATCGGCGCGCGCAGCGCAATCAAAACAAGCATGATGCCGAACCCGATCAGGGCGATCATCATGCCGCTCATGATGCGTCTCCGCCATCTTCCGGCTTCAAACGCTCAAGTGCCGTGGCGATGCTGGTGATGGCCAGCAGGCCGCACAACAGCATGGACAGGCCGATGCTCGGCCAGATCAGCAATTGTTTCTGCATGGTGGTTTCGCCGCTGCGCACAGCATCCATTGTGCCGTTGAACAGGGCATAGGTCAGAAATGCAATGAAGCCGGCATAGGCCAGATCCCAGAATGCATCGATGCGGCGGCGGGTTGCATTGGTCATGCCCATCGTGAATGTATCGACAACAATATTACCGCGGCGCGCCTGGGTGTAAGGCAGATAGGCAAAAACCGCGACTGCAGTGGCCATTTTCACATATTCGAAGTCGCCTTCAATCGGCGCATTGAACAGCCACCGGCTAAGCACACTGGCGGTCGCCAGAAAAGCAACGGCAAGTGCCAGCAATCCGCCACAAATGGCAACCGCGCCGGTGATCCGCGCCATGGCATTGTTGCGTTTGGCAGGCCCGCCGCCAGCCTCGACCGGCAATTCGGTATGCGCCATGAATGTGCCTTCACGATTGACCGGGTGGCCGCCCGGCATGGCGCCGGGCAGATCGCTGGAATTTATGGCGCGCCGCGCCGCCAGCGCGTTTTCTCACTCCTGTTATGCAGCGCTGTGTTTGGCAACAAGCGCGCGCGCCGCCTCGATCATTTTCGCGCCATCAATATTCTTGGCCTTCATCTGCTCGATCCATGCGGCCTGAACCGGCTCGGTGGCCTTGATCCAGCGGGCCTTCTCGTCATCCGCCAGCGGCGTGATGGTATTGCCGCGCTTGGCCACCATGTCGCGCACGCGAACCGCCTCGTCATCCCACATTTTGCCTGCCATTTCGGCAAAAGCCATACCGGAATTGCGGTCGATCACAGCCTGCAGATCAGCAGGCAGGCTTTCATATTTCGCCTTGTTCATCGCAAGGAAAAAGCTTGCCGCATACAGTGTGGGCGATCCCTTGATTTCGGTGTGGAACTTGACGAGTTCATGCACCTTCACGGCCGGCACGACCTCCCACGGCACCACCGCGCCATCAATCACGCGCTGCGCCAGACTTTCGGGCACCTGCGGCACCGGCATGCCCACTGAAACGGCGCCAAGCGCCTTCAGGGCCTCGCCGGCCAGCCGTGTCGGATTGCGCAGTTTCATCCCCTTCATGTCTTCGAGGGTCTTGACCTGCTTGTTGGTATGCAGATGCCCGGCATCATGGGCCCAGTAGGACAACAGCTTCACATCCTTGACCTCGTCCTTGAGGTAGGTGTTGGCAAACTCCTGCGATGCCTTGGCGTTAACGAGGCCTTTTTCGGCGCAAATAAATGGCAGTTCAAAAACTTCCGTGGTCGGGAAGCGGCCCGGTGTCGAGCCCGGCAATGTCCAGACAATATCGACAACGCCGTCGCGGGCCTGATCATAAAGCTGCGGCGGGGTGCCGCCCAGTTGCATGGAGGGATAAATATCGATCTTGATGCGGCCCTGACTGTCAGCCTCCACCTTCTTGGCCCACGGTGCGAGCATCTTGGCGTGACCGTTGGAGACCGGCGGCAGAAAATGATGCAGCTTGAGCGTGACCTGCGCCTGCGCCCGGGCTGATGTCACGATGAAAGGTGCAGCGACCATGGCCCCAGATTGCGCAAGCAGCGTGCGGCGATTGATTGTCATTGGACTATTTCCCCTTTGATATGTGTCTCTTCGGACATTGATGTTTTTTAGCGCACGGCGCTGGCACCGCCGTCAAGACCGGTGCCACCGTATAGCCATTGCAGTGTATCATAGTGATCATCCGGCGACATGGACGCCATCATGGCATTGCGCAGCGCCGCATGGCCGCCTGCGGGATGATAGATGTGATCGCCCACCAGCCGTGATTGAATCTGAATACGCGCGGTGCGATGCACGCGCTTGACGCGGTACGCCTCGAATGCGCGGGCCACATCGCCTGATGCATGATCGACCTCATGGGCGAGGCAGACCGCATCTTCCATCGCCATGCAGGCACCTTGCGCCATGTATTGCAGTGTCGGATGGGCAGCATCGCCCAGAAGGGCCACGCGGCCATCTGTCCAGTTCAGTACGGGATCACGGTCGCACAGCACCCACATTTTCCAGTCGGTGCCGTGATCAATGATTTTTTTGGCCCGGGGATGCACATGCGCGAACCCGGCCTGCACCTGCGCGTGGCTGACGGGTTTGCCAGCAACCGGCTCCGGCGCATCATTGTGATAGGTGACGACAAGATTGAACACCTTCCAGCCCGAAAGCGGATAATGCACGATGTGGCATTTTGGGCCGGCCCACAGCGTCGCCGCGTTCCAGCGCAAATCCTCCGGCATCTGTTCTGTGGGAATGACAGAGCGGTAGGTGGTGTGCCCGGTCACGCGCGGCGCACCATCGCCCACAAGCTGTTTGCGGATATTCGACCACAGGCCATCTGCGCCAACCAGGGCTGCCCCATCAACACTGGTGCCATCCGCCAGAATGGCACGCACACGTGTGCCATCCTGCGCATAGGACTGCACCTCGGCAGCCGTGCGCAATTCCACAAGGGGATGCTGCTGGCAGGCCCGCAAAAAGACGCCATGCAGATCGCCGCGATGAACAACCGCATAGGGATTCTTGAATCGCTGGCGGAACGGCTCATCGAGCGGAATTTGGGCGATCTGCTCACCGGAGATTGCATCCATCAGCCGCAGTGCATCAATATAGACGGCCATCTTGCGCGCTTCATCGCCAACGCCGAGTTGATCAAACGCATGAAAGGCATTGGGCCCAAGCTGAATGCCAGCCCCGATTTCGCCCAGTTGCGGGGCCTTTTCCAGAACGAAGCTGCGATACCCGCGCTGCGCCAGCCCAATGGCGGTGGCCAGACCGCCAATACCGCCGCCGGCAATGAGAATAGGCTTGCTCTGGGACATGGTTGCGGTTCCGATCTCTATGTTTCGGCGTCTGGCTGCCGCAAGGGATGCGCGGCATAAAAAGCGGGATGCCCCTCCGCTGCAGCAGCGATGCGGTTGAGGGTTGCCAGCCCCTTGATATCGGCACCAAAACGGGCGGCAGAAAATATCTGCGGGATCAGGCAAATATCGGCGAGTGTCGGCACGTTGCCAAAGCAGAAATCACCGGCAGTGCCGAACTGCTCAAGCTGTGCTTCGAACGCGGTAAGCCCGCTTTCAATCCAGCGCCGGCACCAGGCATCCACACCCGCCTGATCCAGTCCATAGTGCGCCCGCAGATCATCGAGCACGCGCAGATTTTGCAGCGGATGAATATCGCAGGCGATGGACAGTGCCAGCGCGCGATTCTGCGCCCGCGCCCAAGGCTCGCGCGGCAACAGCGGCGGCTCTGGCTGTGTCTCATCGAGCCATTCGATCATGGCGAGCGATTGCGTCAGCATCTGGCCATTGACTTCAACCGCAGGCAGCAGCCCTTGCGGGTTGAGCGCCAGAAAATCCACGCTCCGCTGTTCGCCCTTGCGCAAATGCACGTACACCGTTTCCGGCGTTGCCCCCTTGAGGTTGAACGCGATCCGGCAGCGGTAGGCAGCGGATGACCTAAAATAACCGTAGAATTTCATTTCCGTCCCCCGTCCTCGCACCTCCACCGGAAACGTCAGCGCGGCCGCTCCTCGTAATAGCCCAGACGCTCCTGCAAGGGCGCATCATGGATACGAATCATGAAAGCAGGCGTGCCGCCTTCGGCATGATGCTCGATGCGCGCAAACACCGGCGCCGAAAATGTGCTCTTGGCGCTCCAATCCAGGCGCTTGCCATTGACCAGCGAATAGCCGGAACCGGAAATGACATGAAATACCGCGCTCGAAGACCGCAGCACGGGCTTTTCTGCCTGTCCGCTGCGCAGCATCATGGCGGTGAATCCCATGGTTGGCAGACAGGATTCGCCAGTTTCGGGATTCACATAATCCAGTTCGACCGCACCGCTACCGGTATGCTCTGCATAGTGGCGCAACGCCTCTTCCGTACGCTGCCACGGGAAACGCATCATCGGATAGGGGCTGGCCGGCGGCTTGTCGCGGCGGCGGCTTGGGGCAAGACCAGCCGCGCGATATTCCACCTCCGACGGATCAGGCCGGTTGCGCGGGGATTGCAGCGGCGCTTCCACCGCATATGAGCCTTCAAGATAAATGAACAACGGCAGATCGAGCGCATCGAGCCAGACCACTGGCTTGTCGCCGCCATGGCCATGATCATGCCAGCAGCCGCCGGGCGTCAAAATGAGATCGCCCTGCAACATTGGTAACTTGTCACCATCAACAACCGTATAGCCGCCATCACCTTCCACCACGATGCGGGCGGCGCTGGGTGTGTGCTTGTGGGCGGGCGCGACTTCACCAGGCAGCAGCAACTGCATGCCAACATAAATGGTCGATGTGGCCTGCATCGCGCCCGGACCACGGCCGGGATCGACCAGAAACAATACGCGCCGTTCTGCTTTTTCAACCGGCGTCAATTCGCCGGCGCGCAACAGCAACGGACGAATATCACCGTAAGACCAGTGATGGGGCTGCGTGACCGGAATGGGTGCGCCATGCGGCAGGGCCTTGCGCATCTGCGGCCACAATGGCGCCAACGCCGCATGCGTCATCGCATCGCGATAATCCTGCGGCAATTCCTCAAGCGTGCCCAATTGCGTGCTCATCGTCAATTTCTCCCTTGCGTGTCACGGCGCTGGCCGTGGCGGGCCTGCATTGTTGACAAAAAGCTGCGGCCTTTTTTTCAAGCATAGGAATGCATCATCCGCCTTGTCAATCGTATGCTTATCATTAGTATGCTTTTTAATATGGCCTGCCCGCTGCCGTGCGTGGCAGCAAAACGTCAGCTGGACATTTCATGATGGCAGATAAACCCATGCCAGAACTTGAGATTTACACCATGCCAGGTCATCTCATCCGGCGGTTGCATCAGGCATCCATCGCCATTTTCGACAATGAAGTGCGCCTTGCCGGCTTTGACCTGACGCCCGTTCAGTTTGCCGCCTTGATGATGATTGCCAGCCGTCCCGGCCTTGATCAGGCAACACTGGCGCAAGGCATTGCTTATGACCGGGTAACGATTGGCGGGGTCATTGACCGGCTGGAAAACAAGGGGCTGGTGCGGCGGGTTGTGGATGCCACAGACAGGCGGGCGCGGAAATTGTTTCTGGAGCCAGCCGGCAAAAAGATGCTGGCTAAAGTCAGGCCCGTTGTTGACGTGGTGCAGCAGCATATTTTTGCCAGCCTGTCGGATTCAGAGCGCAAAACTGTGTTGCGCCTGATGCGCAAGGCATTAAACGATATTGGTGATGTAAGCCGCGCATCTGCCAAGGTGCGGCAATCGGCATAAATGGCTGGAGGGCCACTATGAAACCGGCAGGCAAGGGCCCTCACGACTCGCTGTATTTCACCTATCCGCATTTTGCCGCACAGCCTGTGCCGGAAATGTCCGGTGCCGGCGCCGTTCATCCCGTCGTGATTGTAGGCGCTGGCCCTATTGGCATGACGGCTGCCCTCATTCTCGCGCGTTATGGTGTGCCCAGCATTGTTCTTGAACGCAAGGACAGCTTCAATGATGGCTCACGCGCGATCTGTATTGCGCGACCCAGCATGCACATTCTGGAAAGTGCGGGTGCTGTCGCGCCCTTTGTTGAAAAGGCACTCGGCTGGCGGTTTGGGCGCAGCTATTATCGCGGCACTGAGATTTTCCGGCTGGAAATGCCACATCCGCAGGGTGAAAAATATCTGCCAATGTATAATTTGCAGCAGCAATATATCGAACAATATCTCCACGATGCGATCACCGCTTCGCCGCTGATCAGCGTGCGCTGGCAGTCGGAATGCACCGGCATCCGGCAGGACAATGACTGTGTTACACTGGATATTCAGACCCCGGTGGGTTCATACACCCTGGCCTCACGTTACGTGCTTGCGGCGGATGGGGCGCGGTCAGCCATCCGCGCGCAGATGGGATTGCGCTTGCAGGGTGACAATTATGAAGGCCGGTATGTCATCGCCGATATTCGCATGGATCATGATTTTCCTACCGAGCGGCGCGCTTTTTTCGAGCCGAAAGGCAATCCTGGCGGTACGGTTCTGATTCACAAGCAGCCGGATCATATCTGGCGCGTGGACTATCAATTGAAAGACGATGAAAATGCTGATGAGGCCGTGCGCGAGAATAATATCCGCAGCCGCGTCAGTGCCATTCTCGCTGATATTGGCCATGACGGGCCGTGGGAGCTGGAATGGTGGAGCATTTATACCGCCAATACCCTGTGTCTCGATGACTACAAACACGGGCGGGTGATTTTTATTGGCGACAGCGCCCACATCGTACCGATTTTCGGCGTGCGCGGTCTCAACAATGGTCTGGCCGATGCGCATAATGCCGCGTGGAAACTGGCGCTGGTGGTGTTGGGTGAGGCCGCGCCGGCATTGCTGGACAGTTATTCTCCGGAAAGGCGCGGCGCGACACTGGACGTGTTTGCCAATGCCAAAAAAAGCACGCGCTTCATGACCCCGCCGACACGCGGCTGGAAACTGGCGCGTGATGCAGCCCTGTCCCTGGCGCTGACGCATGATTTTACCCGCAGCCTCGCCAATCCGCGGCAAATGCAACCCTATACCTATGCAGACAGCCCGCTGACGCTGCATGCGGCGCGTGACAGCGCCTTTTCTGGCGGACCCGCTTGCGGCAGCGCCGCGCCCAACCCGGTGCTGCCGGATGGATCGCACCTGCTTGATCATGCCGGGCTCGGGCTGACAGCGGTTGTATTTGCCGCTGATGACCTGTCCGCTGCGCAAGGCGCTGCACTGGATGCGTTGAAAGCCTGTGACACGCGCCTTGCTGTTGTGATGATCGGAGGCGATGTCAGCCGGTCCGGCATTGTCGCCGACAGGGATGGCCGCATTCATGCCGCCTTCGCAGCCCCGCCGGGCAGCATTTATTTGCTGCGGCCCGACCTTCATGTCGCCGGCCGCTGGCACTCCGCACAGCCCGATGAAATCATCGCCACCGCGCGCGCGGTGCTGGGAAAGGCCTGATCATGACAAGTGCCGCGTCATCCGCAGCCCAAGAAGCCACAATCGAAGCCATATATGAGCGTCTGGCGGAAGCGATTGATCAGGCTGGCACTGACGGAGAAAGCCTGTTTCTGGCGCGGCTCTGCCTGCTTCTGGGGGCCGAACTCGGCGATGCCGCGCGATTCACAGATGCCGTGACGGCAGCCCTCGGCCCGCGCGCGGATTGACCGCCACACTGGAGGGCGTGCGGCTGCAACGGTGTATTGATTTATTCCCGCCAGACACGCTGCAACTGATCTTTCATCGGTTTGACGAGATAAGCCAGCACGGTGCGGTCACCCTTGATCATATGGGCTTCCACCGGCATGCCCGGCACCAGCGTCATGACCTTGCCATCCGAATTGGTTGGCGGATCAACCGTGATGCGGACGCGGTAAAACCGGCGGCGCGTGGCCTGATCCTCCACCAGGTCAGGCGAAATCACCACGACTTCACCGGAAGAATCCTTCATGTTGCGATCCGAAAAGGCAACAAACCGCACAACAGCTTTCTGGCCGATCAGGACATGCTCGATATCCTGCGGCTCGACCTGTGCTTCGATAATCAGCTTGTCCTTTTCCGGCACGATCAGCATCAGCGTTTCGCCATTGCTGATGACGCCGCCAACGGTGTGCAGCGCGAGCTGATGAATCTGGCCGCTCGCTGTGGCGCGAATATCGATTTTCTTGAGACGGTCGAGTGCAGCCGTGCGCTTTTCCACCGCTTCATTGATCTTGTTGCGGATGTCCGCGAGCTCGCGCGACACTTCCGAGCGCAGATCATCCTCGATGCGCAGCATCTGAATTTTCTTTTCCGCGATAGACCCGTTGGCGGATGCAATATCGGCGGTGAGCTTGCCGCGATCACCATCAATGCGGGTGCGGTCACGTTCGAGCGCATTGACGCGGGCAATCGGCACAAGGTTGCGGGCAAACAGATCCCGCACGCCTTTCAATTCCTGCTCGATGAACAGCAGTTCCTGATCGCGCGCCTTGCGCTGGGACATCATGCCGCCAATGCCGGACTCAAGCTGCGTCACCTGTTCCGACAGCTGCGTCTTGGCGCTCTCGCGCGCGATGCGGCGATTTTTGAAAATCGTCTGCTGACCCAGCAGGGACGCGCGCGCATCCGTGCTGGTGGCGGCGCGCTCAACCAGATCCTTCGGAAAATTGACATCGCTCAGGCCATCCCGTTCGGCCAGCAAACGCGCTTCCAGCGCCAGAAATTCGTCCAGCGCCTTGGCGACGATTTGCAGGTTGGCCTTGACCAGCGTGTCATCCAGCCGCGCCACAATATCACCGGTCTGCACCCGGTCGCCATCCCGCACATGCAATTCGGCAACCACGCCGCCTTCCGGGTGCTGCACCTTGCGGGCATTGGATTCCACCGCGATGACGCCGGGCGCGATCACCGCGCCAGCGATCTGCGCAAAGGCCGACCAGATGCCGAGGCCGCCGAGCAAGCCAAACACGACAAAGAAACCGGCAATGGCATGACGGCGCAGGGAACGGGTCACGTCCCGGTCCGTATCATCGGGTCTGTTCACATCAGGAGCGGTCATCGTCAGGTCCCTTTTCGTCAGGGGAAAGTGTGGGCGCGGCGCTCGCAGCGCCACTCTGGCGCAGAGGCTGCACATTGCCGGGCAGGGCTACCCGGCGCACCATGCCGCTGGCCGGGGATGGCGCCGTGGATTGCGCAAAGGGCTGTCCCACCGGCCGGAGGGGCTGCTGCGCCGGCGGCTGGCCGGGGGCACCATTAGCCGCCAAAGCCTCCAGCACCTGATCCTTGTCACCGAACGCGGTCTGGCGGCCATCGAGAATGGTCACGAGCTTGTTCATCTGCCGGATGGCGCTGCGGCGATGGGCAATCAGCACCACAATGCCGCCACGCAGGCGCACGCCCATCAGCGCCTTGTTGAGGGCGTTGTCACCCTCGCCATCGAGATTGGAATACGGCTCATCGAGCACAATCAGGAACGGGTCGCCATACAGGGCGCGGGCCAGACCCACGCGCTGGCGCTGCCCGGCAGAGAGCTTCAGGCCGCCGTCACCGATCACCGTGTCATAGCCTTTGGGGAATTTCAGGATGAGTTCGTGGACATTGGCGAGCTGCGCGGCGCGCACCACACTCTCGTCCGTGCGGTTGGTGTCAAAGCGCGCGATGTTTTCCGCGATGGTCCCGTCAAACAGGTCCACATCCTGTGGCAGATACCCGATGGCCGATCCCAGCGCCTCGCGCGAGTATTGGTGCAGCGGCGCGCTGTCGAGCGTCACTTCACCGCGCATCAGTGGCCATACCCCGGTCAGGGCGCGGGCCAGCGTCGTCTTGCCCGTGCCGGACGGGCCAATGATGCCCAACCCGTCACCCGCCTTCACAGTAAAATTAACCCCTGAGACGGTTGGCAATTGCGCACCGGGCGGTGCCATGAACCCGTTTTCGACCCGCAGGGTCTGGCTCGGCACCGGCAACTCTGTCTTCGGTTCCGCAATGGCAAAGCGATGCAGTGTCTTGCGCAGCCGGGCCGAGGCCATGCGGGCGGCGCTGAACCCGCGCCAGTTCGCCACCGCCTGATCTATCGGGGCCAGGGCACGCGATGACAGGATCGAGGTGGCGATGATCGCCCCGGCTGAAATCTCGCCCTTGATGGCGAGATAGGCGCCCAGCGCCAGCATCAGGGATTGCAGCAGCAGGCGGATGGTGCGCACCGCAGCGCTGATCGCCGCAGACTGGTCCACGGCTTCAAGGCTTGCGCTCAGGAAGGCCGCATTGGTCTTGCCGAATACGGAGCGCAGGCGAGCCGCCAGATTCATGGTCGACAGCACTTCGGCATTGCGGCGGCTGCCATCAATGACGCTCTGACGTTCAGCCGCCAGCCGCGAAACGCGCAAGGTCTGGGTGCGTGAGCGCATTTCGCCATAGATGGCCAGACCGGACACGACGGCAGCGCCGCCCAATGTCAGCCATCCCAGCATGGGGTGGAAAGCAAAGCAGATGATCAGATACATCGGCACCCAGGGCAGATCGAACATCGCCATCGGGGCCGGGCCGCTGACAAAACCCCTGATCTGATCAAGATCACGCACGGGATCGGGGCGCTCACCGGCCGGCATCGACAGGGCCGGCAGCGAAATCGCCGCATCGAAAGCGGGGTTGGCCAGATCATCATCCAGACGGTGGCCAAGGCGGGTAATCATCCGGGTGCGGATGGCTTCCAGCACCGCCTGAATGGCATAGAGAAAAATCACGATGCCGAGCAGGGCCACAAGGGTTGGCACACTGCGGCTGGTCATGACCCGATCATAGATCTGGAGCATGAAAAGCGAGCCGGTGAGTGTCAGGATATTGATGGCGCCGGAGTAAACGCCAAGAGCCGTCAGATACCCGCGGGAGCGGTGGATGACAGCTGCTATCGGATCACGATTCTTGCCATCCGCCGATGGCCTGCCGGCTGATCCCATCATCACACTCATGCTGAAAAACCTTTTGGTCCGCTCTTGGCTTTCGTGGGTAAAATTGGATTTAGCAGAGATTATCGGTTTATGGCCCGTTGCTGACCAGCCAGACCCTGCCGTCCGTCAATGCTCTATCGTGATTGAATATGGCAATATATTAAATTTCCTGACAGCGCACCCCGCTTCGCCTGCGGATGCGCCGTGTTCTTCCCTTTCACATCACACCCGCTAACAGCACTGCCGCAGCGCGGCTGGCTGCGCCGGCACCGTAGACAACGGTCAGAACGAGCCAAAGAACGGCCGACAGACTGGCTCCGATCATATACACCACCGGATCGTGCAGGATCTGAGCGGGCATTGTGGCATCAGCGGTCTGAGCTCTGGCAAGCGCCAACGGGCCGCGCAGCAGCACAAGCGCCAGAACCGACGTGAACACAGCCACAGCCAGCACCGCTGCCATCCCGCTGCCAGCGACGCCGAGAGCAAAGACAAACAGGCCCGCGTAAGCCAGCCAAACGAGAATAGGCGGCCAATCATAGGGGTGCTGCACTTTCATCCCCGCAGTCATGGCCGACAATTTATTGCAATGCAACAAAATACCGTTGCGGCATGGGCCAGGCCAGCGCCTCTGGCCATAGGCATCTCACGCCAGATGCGGCCTGCTGAGAACGTAGCGCATCACTGTTTCGACAACGGTGGCGCAGCGCTGCTGGCGGGCCTTCCGGCCAGCCATATCATGCCGGAAAACCTGCCGGATGCTTTCGCGGTTTGACACATTGTAGAAGCTCAGGGCGCTGATCGTGAGATGAATGTCGATCGGGTCAATGCCGGCACGGAAAACCCCTGCCGCGACGCCGCGATCATAAATGGCACGCACGACATCAATCGCCGACAGATTGATGGCGCGAATTTTCCCCAATGTCTTGAGATGTTCGCCGTAGTGAATGTTTTCAATCATCACAAGCCGCACAAAATCGGTATTGTCGGCATGATAATCAAAGGTGAAAGCCGTGAGCCGCCGCAGCGCTTCATCGGGCGGCAGCACATCCAGATCCAGCGTGCGCTCGAGCGCCCGGATGCGCCCATAGGCTTCTGCCAGCACGGCGCGGTAGAGGCCTTCCTTGTCGGTGAAATAATAATAGATCATCCGCTTGGAGGTGGATGTCTTGGCGGCAATGTCATCGACCCGTGCGCCGCTCAGGCCATTTTCCACAAATTCGCGCCAGGCGACGGCCAGAATATTGCGGCGCACACCTTCGGGATCCTGCGTCCAGGTGGCAACGCGCGGCTTGCGCTTGGTTTTGCCTTGTGCAGTCACCTCAGCCATCGCCGCCTCCATTCCGTGCCCGACCCTAACTGAAACCGGCGCAGGCGCAATGTACCATCCGGTTCATTATCACTTGCCAAAATATACTATCTGGTACATTGTGCAGCCAATGCGGCGTGAGACTGCATGGATAGACCGGCGATGCCGGGATGGGAGCAACGCGACGGGCCTGCCACGGCATAGGGTATCTTTATCCTTTTGATCCGGAACATCGGCACGGGTTGTCATGGCCGGTCAGCACGGGCAGCGCGCCTGATCCTGACCTTACCATTCAATCGCCGCCTCTTGCACTGTTTCCCGTTCCGTCATCATCTGCGGCACTGCCTGCCGGCATATCCCCTGACTTTCGTTTGTGGCTGCGCGCGGCGCTGACCTTTCCTTGCAACCGTCTGGAGGACGTTCATGACCACCCCATTCAATCGCCGCACCCTGTTGGGCACAACGCTCATTGGCGGCGCTGCCCTCGCCGCAGGTGTTTCACCTGCTGCTGCCCAGCAAAAGATCCTGCTGCGCCTGTCAGCACCCGCCACGGCCACTGACCAGCGCGCGGTTGGCCTGATCGAGAAATTCGGTCCTGCCATCAAGGATTTTGCGGAATTCCAGCCGCACTGGAACGCCACCCTGTTCAAGCAGGGCACCGAGAATGAGGCGATTGCCCGTGGCAACCTCGAAATGTCGATCGCCTCGGCACAGGAATTTGCCACCATCATTCCCGCCTGGTCGATTTTCACCGCAGGCTACCTGCTGCGTGACGCTGATCATCAGTTGAAGGTTTTCGCCAGCGATGTCGGCAAGGAAATGTCGAAAATGGTCGAGGACAAGCTCGGCATCAAGCTGCTCGCGGTCATGTATCTCGGCAAGCGGCAGGTCAATCTGCGCTCCGACAAGGAAATCAAGACCCCTGCCGATCTGGCCGGCATGAAGCTGCGGATGCCACCATCTGAAGCATGGCAGTTCCTCGGCAAGGCCCTGGGCGCCAACCCGCTGCCGATGGCTTTCACCGAGCTTTATACCGCTCTCCAATCCGGTGCGATTGATGGCCAGGATAACCCGCTGCCGACCAACCGTGACTCGAAATTCTTTGAGGTCACCAAGCAGATTGTGCTGACCAGCCATCTCGTGGACTGGAATTTCCTGACCATCGGCAAAAAGGCGTGGGACAAGTTCACCCCGGCCCAGCAGGCGATTGTGCAGAAGGCGGCAGATGATGCCTGTGCACAGGCCCGTGCAGCCCAGCTGAAACTTGAAGATGAGCTCGTGGCCTTCTTCAAGGAAAAAGGCCTCAAGGTTTATGAGCCGGATGTGGCGGCATTCCGCACCCATGTGCAGAAAGAATATCTGGCGTCCAAATTTGCGAAGGACTGGCCAGCCGGCATGGTCGATAAAATCAACGCCATCAAGTAAAATAAGGCGGGCGGAGATTTCTCCGCCCGTCTTTCAAACGATAGAGTGCAAGCACGCACGATACGGGGGCGCCAATGCAAAATCTGCGGCATTTTCTCTTCAGGCGCGCAGAAGATGTGATGGTGGCCCTCGTCACTGTTATGTTCACCGCCTTCATCATCCAGATTGTTTCGCGCTACGTGTTCAATGCGGGCACGGACTGGACGCATGAATTGATCCTGATCACCTGGCTCTGGCTGATTTTCTGGGGTGCGGCCTTCTTTCTGGAAGACAAGGATCACGTCAAATTCGATGTGCTCTATAATCTGGGTGGTGAAAGAGCCCGGCGCACCATGGCGCTGATCACAGCGGTTGCGATGGTGATTGGCTTTGGCATTTCCGTGCCGGCGACATGGGATTTCATTTCATTCAAATCCATTCGCGGTTCTGACCATTTTGGCATTCGGCTTGACCTGATTTTCGGCGTTTACATGATTTTCCTCGCCGGCACGATCATCCATTACGGCCTGCGGGCATGGCGGCTGATCCGAGGCGATTCCCTGTCGCAGCTTGAGCGGGAGGAAAGCCTGTGAGCGGCCCGTTTTTCTGGTGCATCGTCACGCTTTTTGCACTGGCCGGCATTGGCTCGCCAGTCGCCTTGTCAATGATTGTGTCCTCAATCGTTTATCTGCTGCTTAAAGGGCAGGATATTGGTCTGGCGGCCGAACAGATGATTCAGGGCCTGTATGACGGCTTTCTGCTGCTCGCGATCCCGCTGTTTATTGTTGCGGCCAACATCATGAATGCCGGCACGATTTCGGAACGCCTGCTGAAATTCTGCCTTGCACTTGTAGGCCGGTTCCGCGGCGGGCTTGGCCATGTGAATGTTGTTGCCAATATGATTTTTGCCGGCATGTCGGGCTCGGCCGTGGCGGACGCCGTCGGTCTTGGCAAAATCATCATCGAGATGATGCGCAAGGATAACCGCTATTCTCCCGGTTATGCGGCAGCCATTACAGCGGCAGCTTCAACCATCGGGCCAATCATTCCGCCGTCAATCCCGATGGTCATGTATGCGCTCGTATCCGATACATCGATCGGGTATTTGTTTCTCGGCGGTTTTATTCCCGGCATCATGATGGGTATTGCCCTGATGATGCTGAATGCACGGATGGCGCGCAAAGAAAATGTGCCGCTGGAAGAGCCGGTGCCACGCGCGGAGTTGCCACGCCTAACCATACGCGCTTTCCCTGCCCTGCTGATGCCGATTATCCTGCTGTTCGGCATTTATGGCGGCGCCACGACTCCAACAGAAGCGGCGGCAATCGCAGCCTTCTATGCCTTGCTGGTGGCAACCTTTCTTTACCGCGCCGTCAGCTTCAGGACGATGTACGGCGTATTATCGGAGAGCGCGAAAGCGACCGCATCTGTTGGTCTCGTCATCGGCGCATCACTGATTTTCAACTATATCGTTGCGGCAGAAAATATTCCGGCGCAGATGGAAGCCCTGCTGAAGGGGCTGAATGTATCGCCGCTGATGTTCCTGATTGGCGTGAATATTCTGTTCCTGTTTCTCGGCTGCCTGCTGGATGCAACCACGATCATTCTGGTCATCATCCCGCTGTTCCTGCCGGCCTGCAAAGCACTCGGCATCGACCTGGTGCATTTTGGTGTCACCGCCGTTGTGAATTGCATGATCGGCCTGATCACGCCGCCCTATGGTGTGCTGCTGTTCGTCATCAACGCCATTACAGGCATTCCGCTCAAGACAATCATTGCAGCGATCTGGCCCTATATCGCCGTGCTGATCAGCGCGTTGGTGATCATGCTGTTTGTGCCGGATACGGTGCTTTTCCTGCCGAAAATGTTCGGCTATGTGGTTGGTGGAAAATAATATCCGACCGGCGGCAGCCATTGCCGCCTGTCCATCTCGCGGAGTTGCATCGTGGCGCGCCTTATTTTCATTTTGAACGGCCCCAATCTCAATCTGCTGGGCAAGCGCCAGCCGCATATTTATGGCCATGTCACACTGGCTGATGTGGAGGCCGAGTGCCGCGAGGTAGCAAAGACACACGGGCTGGAATTGCGCTTCCACCAGTCGAACCGGGAATATGAGATCATCGACTGGATTCATGAAGCACGTGAGATTGCCGGCGGGCTTGTCATTAATCCCGGCGCTTTCACACATACATCGGTAGCCATTCTTGACGCGCTGAACACGTTCGATCCACCGGTGATCGAACTGCATATATCTCAGGTCCACAAACGTGAGGCGTTTCGCCACCATTCCTATGTTTCCATGCGCGCGGATGGCGTGATGGCGGGATTTGGCACCCAGGGCTATTCACTGGCGGTGCAGCGGCTTGCGCACCTCATCGACTCCGCTCCCAAAACATAAGGCGGCGCGCCACGCTTGCGCCTGACTCTCCCATGATCGACGGCCATACAAAGCTCATCGCCCACATTGGTTTTCCAACATCGACGTTCAAGGCGCCGATGATTTATAATCCTTATTTTGCAAGCATATCTCTCAATGCGATTGTCATGCCCATGGGCGTGACAGCGCAGGATTATGCCGCCGCTTTCCCGGTGATTACGCGCATGAGCAATTTTCATGGTGCGCTGATTACCATGCCGCATAAGGTCACGACGCTGGCGATGCTGGATGACATTTCAACAGCGGTAAAAATTGCAGGTGCTTGTAATGCTGTTTACCGCCGGGCGGATGGAATGCTGACTGGTGACCTGTTTGATGGCGAGGGTTTTGTGCGCGGCATGTTGCGCAAGGGGCGCGACGCCAAGGGCGCGAAGGCGCTTGTGGTGGGTTCGGGCGGCGTCGGCTCGGCCATCGCAGCATCTCTGGCAGGTGCAGGCGTGCGTGCCCTTTCGCTCTATGACGTGAATGGTGAAGCAGCCAACAGGCTGGCTGCACGTATCCGGACCCATTATCCCGCCATTGATGTAGCCACTGGTGATCATGATCCCACTGGCCATGATATTGTTGTCAATGCCACACCACTCGGCATGAATGCGGGTGATGCCATGCCGCTCGACGTCAGCAAACTGACCGCTTCCATGTTTGTCGGAGAGGTTGTGATGAAAAAAGCCGAGACAGCTTTCTTGCAGGCCGCGCAGAAACAAGGGTGCGCTATTCAGATCGGGCTCGATATGCTGTTTGAACAAATTCCAGCCTATCTCGAATTTTTCGGCTTCCCCACAACAACGGCAGACAATCTGCGCAAGCTGGCGACCGTTAGCTACTGACCCGCCTGCAAGAGGCCGCATCATGATGATTTCACGCGAGGCTGATATCACTCCAGCGGTGATCAGGATCATGGAGCAGACTCCCGATCCAAGGCTGCGGGAAATCATGGTTGCACTGGTCACGCATCTACACGGCTTCGTGCGCGATGTGCGCCTGACTGAAGCTGAATTCCGCGAGGCCGCCGCCATTCTCAATGCGATTGGCCAGGCCACAACCAGCACGCACAATGAAGCTGTGCTGATGGCGGGTTCGCTGGGTGTTTCCTCTCTGGTGTGCCTGCTGAACAATGGCGATGGCGGCAATACGGAAACATCGCAATCCCTGCTCGGGCCTTTTTGGCGCTTGCATTCCCCGCCAGTCGCAAATGGCGGCACCATCATCCGGTCTGATACGCCGGGTGATCCGCTTTATGTGAGCGGGCAGGTCGTTGACCGCGCTGGCCAGCCCATTACCGGTGCCGAGGTGGATGTCTGGCATTCTTCACCTGCCGGGCTTTATGAAAATCAGGACCCTGATCAGGCGGATATGAATCTGCGTGGAAAATTCACGACCGATGCGCAAGGCCGCTTCTGGTTTTCGACCGTGAAAATGGTGGGCTACGCCATTCCGGTTCATACCGTTGTCGGCCGATTGCTGAAAGCGCAGGGCCGGCACCCGATGCGGCCAGCCCACCTGCACGCGCTTATCCGCAAAGCCGGATACAAGGTGCTGATTTCACAGGTCTATGATCCTGATGATCCGCATATCAATTCCGACGTGCAATTTGGGGTCACCCAGGCATTGATCGGCAATTTTGTGCGCCATGACAGCCCCAATCCCATGAACCCGGATACGCCGGTGCCGTGGTATTCTCTTGATTATACCTATGTGATGGAGCCGGGCGAAACTGTTTTGCCGCGCGCGCCCATTCAATAAGCGCAGACATTCCTGAAATGGACCGGAAAGGCTGGCTGACAGCAGCCGGCCAATGCCGATTTCTTGGCGGCCGTGGCAGGAAATTGTGCAATTGTGGTTGATATCACTTGGCTTTTGCGCACTGGCCTGCAACATTGCGTGCAATATCAAAACCATATGGAGGATGCCCGATGAAATCTGTCACGACCTTTGCCGCCACCGCCCTTGGCACCATTTTTGGCGCTGTGCTGGCCTTTTCGCCCGCCTCAGCACAAACCAAGCTGAAATGGGGCCATGTCTATGAAACCTCAGAGCCGTTTCACACCGCTTCAGTCTGGGCAGCGGGCGAGTTCGCCAAGCGCACCAACAATAAATATCAGATTGAAGTGTTCCCTGCTTCCCAGCTCGGCAAGGAAACCGATATCAATCAGGGCCTGACGCTTGGCTCGGTTGACGTCATTATTTCCGGCTCAAGTTTTGCAGCGCGCGCCTTTCCGCCCATTGGCGTGACCTATTATCCCTTCACGTTCCGCGGGCCTGACCATCTGCTCGCCTATATGAAGACCGATATCTACAAGGAACTGACGAAGGGCTATGAGGAAAAAACCGGCCACGTCATCACTGCCACCACCTACTATGGCACACGCCATACCTCTTCAAACCGCGCCATCAAGACCTGTGCCGATATGAAGGGCCTGAAAATGCGGGTGCCGGATGTGCCGGCTTATCTTGCCATGCCCCGCAGCTGTGGCGCCAACACAACCCCGATTGCATTCGCAGAAGTTTATCTGGCCCTGCAAAACGGCACTGTCGAGGCCCAGGAAAATCCGCTAACGACGATTGAAGCGAAAAAATTCTACGAAGTGCAGAAGCACATCGTGCTGACCGGCCATATCGTTGACCATCTGAATACAGTCGTTGCAAAAGGCACTTGGGCGAAGTTCACACCCGAGGAAAGGGCCATTTTCACGGCTGTATCGCAGGAAGCGGCAGAGCGTGCGACAAAGGAAATCGTTGCGGCTGAGCAAAAGCTCGTCCAGTTCTTCAAGGACAAGGGGCTGACTGTCACGGAAATCAACCGGCAGGAATTTCTTGATACTGTCACGAAGAATGCGAGCTTTGAACAGTATGGCTACCGCAAGGCCGACTGGGAAAAAATCCAGGCTGTGAAATAATCACTAACATCCCGCCACTGTCATCACCGGACGGCTTGCTATCCGGTGATGCCATCTCCTTACCCGAACCTCCAAGAGGCCGCCCGTGACGCACGAAGTGCATACGCAAATCACGCAGGAAGAGGCCGCTCAAACTTTTGATACAGCGCCCGCCACTATTGATTATCGTGAGGTGGGGTTTGAAGACTGGTTCGCGATCCTGCTGTTCTGGCTGATGACGCTGGCCGTCATCGTGCAATTTGTGTCGCGTTATGTTTTTAACAATTCCTATGCGTGGACCGAGGAAATTGCGGTCTATTGTCTCGTTGGCGTCGTGTTTGTTGGAGCGGTCACCTGCTTCCGGCTGGGCCGGCATATTCATGTGGATTTTCTCTATCGCTATCTCTCGCAGCCGGCGGGGCGTGTTGTATCAACACTGGTTGATCTGCTGCGCATCGGGGTTCTCGCCTACCTCACCTATCTGTCCTGGCGTTACGCCTCACTGATTGATGATGAGCGCATGACAACGGTTGACCTGCCGAAATCCATCGTCTTTTACACTGTCATCTTTGCCTTTGCGATGATGACAGTGCGTGCCGTGCAGGTTGCAATCCAAAATTGGCGCCGGGGCTATTCCATTCTTGAACGTCCCTCCGCATTTGATGGCACCGAGGCATAGGCGATGATTGTTCTTCTTGGCGGTTTTATTCTTCTCATGGTGCTTGGCGTGCCTGTCGCCATCGCGATGGTTGCCGCATCGCTGGCTTATCTGACGCTCTATGGCGGCGCGCCTGATGTGATTGTGGCCCAGCGCATGATCGCTGGTGTCGAAAGTTTTCCGCTTCTTGCTGTGCCATT
>JBOFCU010000102.1:0-50089 GCA_051646285.1 Beijerinckiaceae bacterium | reverse complement strand
TTCCTGTCAACAAATTGTTTTCAGCAACATTTGCCATCGGCTCCGGATTGGCAGGTCTTGGCGGCGCCCTCGGCATTGAATTGCTGGGCCTTGATCCGACATTCCCGCTGAAATTCATGATTTACTTCCTGATCGTCGTCACTGTTGGCGGCACAACGACAATCACGGGGCCGTTTCTGGCCGCAATGCTGCTTGGTGTTGCGGATGTTGCCGGTAAATATTTTATTCCATCCGTTGGTGCATTTATTATTTATGCACTGATGGTTGCTGTGTTGCTTATCAGGCCCAATGGCCTATTTGGCAGGGCACGCGCATGAGCCTTGAAAAGCGGGTGCAGAACAGCCTCCTGATCGCGCGCAGCTGGCACCCATCAGAGTATTTATTCTGGATACTCACACTGGCCGTTTTTTTCATTTTTCCACGCCAGCTTCTGATTTTGAATGAAGCGGCTATCTTGGCACTATTTGCCTTGTCGCTTGATCTCATCCTTGGCTATGCAGGGATCGTCTCACTTGGTCATGCTGCTTTTCTTGGAGCGGGGGCCTATGCCGCCGGCTTGCTGGCAATCCATGTCACGGCAAATCCATTGTTGGGGCTCGGTTTTGCGATGATGGTTTCAGCATTGCTGGGCCTTATCACCAGTCCGCTAGTGCTGAAAGGAAATGACCTGACGCGCATCATGGTAACGCTGGGCATTGCACTGCTATTACAGGAACTTGCCAATGCCATGGGCTCTATCACGGGCGGTGCTGATGGCTTGCAAGGTATTTCCATGCTGCCAATTCTGGGTATTTTTGAATTCGATATCTTTGGAAAAACAGCCTATCTCTATTCACTGAGCGTTTTATTTGTGCTTTTTCTTGTTGCGCGGCGGCTGGTACATTCCCCTTTTGGCCTGTCGTTGAAAACAATTCGCGGAAATGCGCTGCGTGCAGCCGCATCAGGTATTCCGACGAAAAAACGGCTGGCCATGATTTATACGATAGCCGCTGCTTATGCAGGCGCTGCTGGCGCACTGCTGGCTCAGACAACACAATTTGTCTCTCTTGATGTGCTCGCTTTTCATCGATCTGCCGATTTGATGCTCGTCCTGATTATTGGCGGCATTGGCTACCTTTATGGCGGCATCATTGGTGCCATCGTGTTCAAGTTGCTGCAAGACTGGATTGCAGCGCTTACGCCGCAATATTGGCAATTCTGGATCGGCCTTCTGCTTGTACTGTTTGTTCTCGGCGGCCGCGAAATGTTGCATGACAGCCTGCGCCGTCTGATGCTGTGGCTAAAGCAAATCACAAATAGAACGCGGCAGACATGACAATCGTTCTGCGCACCACTTCGCTTTGCAAGACATTTGGCGGTATCACCGCCACGGATCATGTTTCTTTTGTCCTCGAAAAAGGGGCAAGGCACGCCTTGATTGGCCCTAATGGTGCGGGAAAAACGACACTGATCAATCTCCTCACTGGCATTCTGAAGGCCACGTCCGGTAGCATCGAACTCAATGGTGAATCAATCACGCATCTCAGCAGCGAAGCGCGGGTCAAGCGCGGCATTGCGCGGACTTTTCAAATCAATCAGCTATGCGCCGATATGACCCCGCTCGAAATGATCATGATGGTGATTGGTGAACGGCGCGGCAATGGCGCAAAATTATTTTCAACGCTCGACACCGATGCGCAAGCCTTGCGCGAAACCGCAGAAATCCTTGAGCGCTTTCAGCTTGCAGACATCATGGACGAGACAATCGCAACCTTGCCTTATGGCAAGCAGAGGCAACTCGAAATAGCCGCCGCCTTTGCTTTGAAACCTGCGGTGCTTCTGCTCGATGAGCCAGCAGCGGGCGTGCCGGAGAGCGAACGTCAGGAATTACTGGCAAGCGTTGCTGCATTGCCGCATGATGTGTCCGTGCTTTTGATCGAGCATGATATGGATATTGTGTTTCGCTTTGCCACGACAATCACAGTACTCGTCAATGGAGCCATTTTGACAGAAGGCCCACCAGCAACCGTTGCGGCAGATGTGCGCGTACGCGAGGCGTATCTTGGAGCACTGCCACATGGCTGAGTTCCTGCGCCTTGAGGGACTGAGTGCAGGCTACGGTGCGGCTATCATTATTCCGCCAACAGATCTGATACTGCAAGAAGGACGATCACTGGCCATTCTCGGGCGCAATGGGGTTGGCAAAACAACGCTTCTTAATTCCATGATTGGTGTCACTGATCATCATGGGGGGCGTATTTTATTCCGGGGGCAGGATATCACCCAATTATCGCCGGATGAGCGGGCCGCAAAGGGCATTGGCTGGGTTCCACAAGAGCGCAATATATTCCGTTCGCTGACTGTGATAGAAAATCTGGCAGCTGTAGAGCGGCCCGGCGCATGGAATCCGCTCCGCATTTTCGAAATGTTTCCTCGCCTGGCTGAGCGCAGACACAATCTTGGCCATCAGCTGTCTGGCGGCGAACAGCAAATGCTTGCCATCGGACGGGCTCTTGTTCTCAACCCAAAAATTCTGCTGCTTGACGAGCCCACGGAAGGGCTTGCGCCGATTATCGTTGAACAATTGCTGGCAACGCTGCATCGGCTGCTGCATGATGAGGGTATTGCTGCGATTATCATCGAACAGCATGCGCGAAAAATTCTTGCGTTGACGGACGATGCGATCATCTTGGAACGCGGCCGCATCGTTCATCAGTCCGAGAGTGCAACTCTGCTTACACAACCAGACATTCTGGATCAGTATCTTGGAATCGGTTCCCAATCCGTCAACCCATGAGGAAAACCCATGACAGCGCGAACACTCCCTCCTTTCCGTGCCGATATGGTTGGCAGCCTGCTTAGGTCTGCTGCCGTTAAGGAAGCGCGTGAAAAGCATGCAGCCGGAACACTCGGCCATGACCAATTGAAGGCCATTGAAGATCGGGAAATTGCTGCGCTGGTCAAAAAGCAGGAGGCTGTCGGCCTTCAGGCCGTAACAGATGGCGAGTACCGCCGCGCCTTCTGGCACTTTGATTTTCTCGAAAACCTGTCCGGCGTCACGGGCTATGAATCTGACTCTGGCATTCAGTTCAAAGGCGTGACGACCAAGGCGCATGGCGTGCGTGTGACAGGAAAAATTGATTTTCCTGATAATCATCCCCACCTTGAGCACTTCAAATATTTGAAGTCTGTGACGGGGCGCGTGGCCAAGATGACCATCCCCTCACCAAGCATGCTGCATTATCGGGGAGGCAGAAAAGCAGTTGATCCGACCGCCTATCTTCACATGGATGACTATTACGCTGATCTCGGCAAGGCTTATGCCAAGGCAGTCAAGGCATTTTATGATGCAGGTTGCCGCTATCTGCAACTTGATGATACCAGCCTGTCCTATTTTTGCGATCCCGAACAGCGCAAAATGCTGGCGGACCGTGGTGACGATCCCAACACACTGATTTACATTTACCGTGATATTATCAATACCGCCACTGCCGCAAAGCCTGCCGATATGGTGATCACAACGCATACCTGCCGAGGCAATTTCAAGTCGACCTTTATTGCATCGGGTGGTTATGAGCCGGTTGCAGAACTTGTATTCAACGAAATCAATGTCGATGGCTATTTTATGGAATGGGATGATGACCGTGCGGGCGGCTTCGAGCCGCTGCGCTTCCTACCCAAAGGCAAGCAGGTCGTTCTTGGCTTGGTCACGTCAAAATTCGGAGAAATCGAAAGCAAGGATAATCTCAAGCGCCGGATTGCAGACGCTGCAAAATTTGCACCACTTGATCAATTGTGCCTCAGCCCGCAATGCGGGTTTGCCTCTACTGAAGAAGGCAACGTGCTCGCGGAGGATGAACAGTGGGCAAAATTGTCTCGCATCGTTGAGGTAGCCAAGGAAGTCTGGGGTTAAGCCAAGCCTTTGCCGAATTGATTACCACAGCGGGCACCAGATGGTGCCCGCACACTTCAGGAAAATACGATGGCACAAGAACCCTGCTTTGATATTGCACATCTCGGCCATGTCGAGCTTTTTACAAACAAGCCTTCAGAGAGTCTCGATTTCTTTATCAATATTCTGGGGCTTACGGAAAGCGGGCGCGATGGTGATTCTGTTTTTCTGCGCGCCTATGATGATTATGAATTTCATACATTAAAATTGACAGCGTCCAGCACGACCGGTGTTGGCCATATTGCCTACCGGGCTTCAAGTGAGGCGGGGCTGCAACGCCGCGTGCGAGCCATTGAAGCCTTGGGATGTGGACTAGGTTGGACAGATGGTGATTTGGGCCATGGCAAGGCCTATCGTTTTCGCGACCCGGATAACCATATTTTTGAGATTTATTTTGATACGCAGAAATATGTTGCACCGCCATCGGAACGGCCAGCCTTGAAAAATCAGCCACAGCGCAATCATGGCCGCGGCGTTGGCGTGCGCCGTATTGATCACCTCAATTTGCTTGCGCAAGATGTCGGTGCAATTCGTGACTTTATGCCAAAAGCTCTTGGCAGCCGCGTCACTGAGCAAATTGTACTGGACAGCGGTGATGTTGCTGGCTGCTGGTTCACGGTCAACAACAAGACCTACGATATTGCCTATACACGCGATGCCACGCGCCAACTGGGACGGTTCCATCACCTAACATATGCGCTTGATCAACGGGAGCATATATTGCAGGCAGCGGATACTTTTCTTGAGAATGGCGTCTACATCGAAACGGGTCCGCACAAGCATGCGGTGCAGCAGACTTTCTTTCTTTATGTTTATGAACCGGCTGGTAATCGCATTGAAGTTGCCAATGCCGGTGCCCGCCTGATTTTAGACCCTGACTGGCAAACGGTGACATGGACAGAAACGGAACGGAAAAAGGGCCAAGCGTGGGGGCTGAAAACAATTGAGAGCTTTCATACCCATGGCACGCCACCTGCATCATGATGGTGGCGCACTTCTAAGCGACGGGATTGCCGTTTTTATCAGTCGATGGACGGTGTTGCGGATGATTGACCATCCTGCGGGACTTCTGTCGTGATAGCCGGCTGCCCTTCTTTTTCTCCACGCAGCACAATATAAATTGCGGGGATGACGAGGACTGTCAGAAGCGTGGAAGAGGCAAGGCCAAACAGCAGTGAAATGGCCAGACCCTGAAAAATGGGATCACTGAGAATCGTGACAGCGCCAATCATGGCGGCCAATGCCGTGAGCAGGATGGGCTTGAAACGCACAGCGCCAGCTTCGATCAGAACATCAAGGAGTGATGCTTGATGTTTTGCGTGCCGGATAAAATCCACCAGCAAAATCGAGTTGCGCACAATAATACCGGCCAGTGCGATAAATCCAATCATGGATGTGGCCGAAAAAGGCGCATTGAACCACCAATGCCCAAGCATGATGCCGATAAATGTCAGCGGCACAGGCGTCAAAATAACCAATGGCAGTTTGAAAGATTTGAACTGGCCAACGACCAAAATATAAATGCCAAGCAGCGCCACCATGAAAGCGGCGCCCATATCGCGGAACGTAACCCAGGTTACCTCCCACTCGCCATCCCACAGCAGAATCGGCTTATCAGTGTTGTCCGGCTGGCCATTATAACGGATGACAGGCTTTGGCAGCGCGCCCCAATCCGCTTTATCTATGGCGCGCGCGACGGCCAGCATGCCATAGAGCGGCGCTTCAAACGCGCCAGCCAACTCACCTGTCACCATTTCTGTAGGAAGACCATTGTGACGGAAAATCGGAAATGATGATTTTTCGTTTTCGACACGCACGACATTGCCCAATTCAACTATTGTCCGGTCGCCCGGCAACATGTTGGCTGGAATTGGAATGCTCAAGGTGCGCTCATTGACGACACGCAAATCTTTGTTGAGTGCAATGCGAATAGGAATGGGCTGGCGGCCGCCGCCACGGTGTGAGTATCCCACCGTCTTGCCGCCATAGAGCAGACTGATGGTATCGAATATATCGCTGTGCTCGACCTTGTGAAAATCGCGCTCATCCTCGGCAATTACCAGCCGTGTGCGGTTGGCTTGCGTGCCAAATGAATCATCCACATCGACAATATAGCTGACTGACGCAAAGGCTTCTCGCACTTTTGCCGCGACATCACGTCGTGTCTGCGCATCGGGGCCATAGATTTCCGCCAGCAATGTCGCCAGCACTGGTGGCCCGGGCGGCGGCTCAACAACCTTTATGGCGGTTTTTTCTGGGAATGTC
The DNA here is from genome assembly GCA_051646285.1 of Beijerinckiaceae bacterium. Classification (GTDB taxonomy): domain Bacteria; phylum Pseudomonadota; class Alphaproteobacteria; order Rhizobiales; family Beijerinckiaceae; genus Terrirubrum. The sequence continues at coordinate 43,893 of JBOFCU010000102.1, read as the reverse complement.
AGGGCCTTCACACGGGCCCGCACATCCAGCGCAATGGCATGGCTCGGGCGATTGCGCTCTGTCTTTGGCACGAGATTGATCTGCACATCACCCGATTGCGGATCAGCCCTGAGATAATAATGGCGCACAAGGCCATTAAAATTGAAAGGCGCGGCCGATCCGGCATGGGTTTGCAGCGACTGAATTTCTTTTACCGGCTGCAAGACCTGGGCAATATCCTGAAGGGCACGGTCTGTTTCCTCAACAGAAGCGCCTCGCGGCAGATCGACAACGACAGACAGCTCTGCCTTGTCGTCAAATGGCAGCAGTTTTACGGTGACATGCTGGGTATAGAACAGCGCCAGTGATCCCACCGTGGCAATACCGACGAGAGCAATAAAAATCCATGCCCTTTTCCTGGTTTGCAGAATGGGCCGGGCTGCGCGTGTATACAGCCGCCCGAGATAGCCGCCATCATGGCCATGGCCTGTACCATGCGCGCCTTCTGATTTCGGTGCAAATTTCACCATCAGCCATGGCGTCACGATCACAGCAACGAAGAATGAAAACACCATTGCAGCGGATGCGTTTGATGGAATGGGACTCATGTAGGGGCCCATCAGACCGGACACAAACAGCATCGGCAGCAGCGCTGCAACAACCGTCAGCGTAGCAATAATTGTCGGGTTCCCCACTTCGGCGACCGCATCCACGGCCCCTGTAATGCGGCTGCGGCCATCATTCATGCCCCAGTGCCGCGCGATGTTTTCGATCACCACGATGGCATCATCAACAAGGATGCCAATGGAAAAAATCAGAGCGAACAGGGAAACGCGGTTGAGTGTGTATCCCATCAGATTGGCCGCAAACAAGGTCAGCAAAATGGTAATGGGAATGACAATGGCAACGACCAGCGCTTCGCGAAATCCAATCGCGACCCAGACGAGAACGACGATGGAAATTGTCGCGAGTGCGAGATGGAACAACAGCTCGTTGGCTTTTTCATTGGCTGTTTCGCCATAGTCGCGCGTGACATGCACCACCACATCGGCCGGAATGACGCTGCCTTTCAGTCGCTCGACGGCAGCCAGAACATTGTGTGAAATGGTGACAGCATTGGCGCCTGCCCGTTTCGCAACGGCAAGCGAAACAGCCGGCGCGCGCGTGAATGTGCCGTCCTGATTGCGTTGCAGATGCGCCACGCGATTCTCGGCCGTATCGGAGGCCAGAATAATATCTGCAACATCACGCACATACACTGGCCTGTCATCGCGTGTTGTGACGACAAGATTGCCGATGTCCTGCGCGGACGACAATGTGCGGCCGACACTGATGGCATTCTGCTCACCTGTGCGGCGAATATCACCGGCTGGAAAAGCCCGGTTCGCGCCTTCAATTTTACCAGCGAGCGCTTGCAAGGTCAGCCCATAGCGCGCGAGCCGCTCAGGGTCGGGCACAATGCGCAGCTCTTCCTGCTGTTCACCGACAAGATAAGAATAGCCAACATCTGGCTGCTTGGCGATTTCAACGCGCAGCTCGCGCGCAACGCGTGTGAGATCATTGGCGGTCCAGCGCATTGCCGCCTCGGGCTTGGGCGTCAGCGTCAGAACCACAATGGCGACATCATCAATGCCGCGCCCGACAATCAGCGGTTCGGGAATGCCTTTGGGAATCCGGTCAAGGTTGGCGCGCACTTTTTCATGGACGCGCAGAATGGCATTGTCCGATGGGGTGCCAACAATAAAGCGGGCCGTCACCATCGCGCCATCATCACGCGTCTGGGAATAGACATGCTCGACGCCATTGATTGATTTCACGATCGTTTCGAGCGGCTCGGTCACCAGTTTGACGGCGTCTTCAGCCAGCAATCCATCCGCACGGACATGAATATCGACAAGGGGAACAGAAATCTGCGGCTCTTCCTCGCGTGGCAGGACCACAAGCGCGACAAGCCCGAGCACAAGTGCGACGATCAGAAATAGCGGTGTCAGCGGCGAGGCAATGAAGCTGCGCGTCAGCGCGCCTGCAATGCCAAGAGGCTGGGCCGGAGGAGCCTGATTGCCGTCATGATTGTCAGGCGCGCTCACGGCACCACCACGCGGTCACCCGCCTTGAGGCCTGTCAGAATCTCAACTGCGGCGCCAAGCGGCGTATCCACCGTTTCCGCGACAATCACAGCAACATCGCGCGGGCCTGCACTTGTTATAATGCTGACAAAATCGACACCGGCGCGCGTGGTCACAGCCTTTGCAGGCACAGCAAGCACCTGCCGTTTGCCAATCGGCACGCGCACCTGCACGCGTTCACCCACGAAAAAATTGCCGACATCGGGCATGTCTACATCAACAATAACGCGGCCATTTTCAATTTGCGGGAATATTTTGGCGATCGCGCCAGCCGTGGCAGCCGCACTGCCATCGCTTGTGCGAATATTGACGCGGTCCCCCAAAGCCATGATGCGGGCGTGGCGCTCCGGCAATGCCAGCCTCAGAAAAAAGCCTCCCCCGGCAATGGTGGCGACGGCTTCACCCGGCATCACAACGGACCCTTTGGTCACGGGCGCTTTCAACACGCGGCCTGTGGCCGGCGCCCTGACCTCGCCTTCCACCGTCTGCTGGGTCAGCACCGAACGGTCAGCCTCCGCCGCCGCAATCTGATTGGTGAGCACCTCTGTTGCCGCACGAGTCTGATCAATCCGCTGCTGCGTGCCCGATCCGCGTGCAAGCAAATCGCGCGCCCGCTCATACTCGGCCCGCGCATTGACCTGCTCGGACTTCAGAGCGCGGATACGGGAGTCGGCCGCACGCATCTGAAGCGCGATCTTGTCGTCGACCACCAGCGCTACAGGTTGCCCCTCGGTTACCGCAGACCCTTCCGACACATCCAGCCGCGTCAGTGTGCCGCCAATCCGGGCGCGGGCGGCGACAACATCGCGCGTCTCGACGCGGCCATAGACAGCTTTCCAGTCCGTCACCTCGACAGGCTGCACCATCAGCTCAGCCGCCATCACGGACGGTGCTGCGATGCTCAGGGCAACCAGAAATGCTGTGGTCAAGCGGCGTGTCATGGCCATTACCGGAAAGCGCAACCGGCCTTGAAGCCCAATTTTTTCAATATCATCGCGGCTGGGCAGAAGCCCGTGAAGGCTGATTGCAGCATATTCAGGCCGATAAAGGCAGTGAACAGCCAGAACAGCGGTGACACGAAATGCGTCAACGCCAAGGACAGCAGAACCATGAAGCCGGCGAAAGCCAAAACACCATTGTCGATTGTCATGTTGGAACTCCTCTCAATCCGTTGAACTCTACATATTCATTTCTTTGCAACTAAACAACCTTGGCCACAGCCTGCGGGCGTAGACCAGCCATGCACCGCTCGCATTCCCATTGGGCAGACGCAGCGATGCGTCCGACCCATTTGCTGCTGCCTGCATACCAATAGCAATGGAGAGCAGGTTTACTTGCTCTCCAGCGCGCCTTCCGCCTTCAGCACCTCATGCGCGGCCTTGAACGCATCAAGACCCGCGGGAATGCCGCAATAGACCGTGGCATGCAGCAGTATTTCCTTGATCTCCTCGACTGTCACGCCGTTGTTCAGGGCACCTTTGACATGGAGCTTGATTTCAGCGGGTCGATTGAGCGCGGTCAGCATCGCCAGATTCAGCATTGAGCGGGTTTTCTTTTCGAGGCCGGGCCTGTTCCACGCATAGCCCCAGCACCACTCGGTGGTGATCCGCTGGAACGCCATCATGAAATCATCTGCCTTGGCAAGACTGCCATCGACATAGTCAGCACCGAGGACTTCGCGGCGCAGCTTGAGGCCTTTTTCAAAATGATCATTGTCAGACATGAGAGCCATCCCTTTTGTAAGCGCTGAATGCAGCGGGTTCATAGCGCCAGGCGGATGCATCCGACAGCCCCTTCAACGCTGGCCATCCTCTGTGCCGAAAAATGAGATGACATCGGTTTGCACACAGACCGCATGGATTTGACGCACGGTGACGCACTCCAACGCAGCCGCCGCACGGGTGGCATCAGTCCTCCGTTGCGGAGGGCGCAGAGACCCGCTAGGCTTTCTCAAAATATGGGCGTCATAACAAAAAGGCAGGCGTAACCCGTTGACCGCGTCCCCGATTCTCAGCGTTGAAAACCTGTCGATCAGTTTTGCCGGCCTGCCGGATGGATTTGCGTTGGTTGATTCTGTTTCCTTTGCCATTGAACCTGGGAAGACGCTGTGCATCGTTGGCGAATCCGGCTGCGGAAAATCAATTATTTCACTCGCCATCATGGGGCTGCTTGCCCGCCCGCCGGGAAAAATCACGGCTGGCACCATCCGGTTCGAGGACAAGGATCTCCTGACACTAGCGCCCTCGGCACTGGCCGACCTGCGTGGCGACCGCATGGCCATGATATTTCAGGAGCCCATGACGTCGCTCAACCCGGCCTTCACCATCGGCGATCAACTCAGCGAAGCGATCATGCGGCATCGCGCCGTCAGCCGCGACGAGGCGCGGACGCGATCCATTGCGCTGATGAAAAATGTCCGAATTCCTGCCCCTGAAGAGCGGCTCGGATCCTATCCGCATCAAATGTCCGGCGGCATGCGCCAGCGTGTCATGATAGCAATGGCACTCGCCAATGCGCCGCGTCTCGTCATCGCCGATGAGCCAACGACTGCACTGGATGTAACCATTCAGGCGCAAATTCTGCGCCTCATGCGGGATATGCAGCGTGATACCGGCACAGGCCTGCTGTTGATCACCCATGACCTCGGCGTTGTTGCTGAAATGGCTGATGATGTCGCGGTGATGTATGCGGGCCGCATTGTTGAAATGGGGTCAGCCAGTGCAATTTTCGACAACCCGCAACACCCCTACACCATCGGGCTGATGGGATCATTGCCAACGCTGGCAAAGCGCCGCGAAAAATTGGCGGCTGTTCCCGGTGCTGTGCCGCCGCCAGCGCGCTGGCCAGCGGGCTGCCGGTTTTCAACCCGTTGCCCCTTCGCCGATTTACGTTGCCAGGCCAGCGTGCCGCCGCTTGAGAAAATCACCAGCGGCCACCAGGTTGCCTGTTTCAAAGTGCCGCTGGAACTGCATGCGGGAGCAGCCGCATGAGTGATATTATTCTTTCGGCAGATGGCCTGAGCAAGCACTTTGGCGGCGGGCGCACATTTTTGAAGCGCGAACCTCTGGTGCGCGCCGTCGATGATGTATCGATCGCTATCCGACGTGGAGAAACATTCGCCATTGTTGGGGAATCTGGCTGCGGGAAATCAACGCTCGCCCGGCTGCTGCTGCGATTGATCGAGCCGACGACCGGGCACATTGCTTTTCAGGGCAGCGATATTACGGCGATTGATGCGGCAGCCATGCGCGCATTGCGCCGCGATATGCAAATTGTTTTTCAGGATCCATTTTCTTCGCTCAATCCGCGCATGTCTGTGCGCGATCTGATTGCCGAGCCGTTGCAGACCCACGCCATTGTGCCGAAGGCCGATATGGATGCGGCGGTTGGTGATATGCTGCGGCTTGTGGGCTTGCTGCCGGAACATGCGCGGCGCTATCCCCACGAATTTTCCGGCGGGCAAAGGCAACGGATTGGCATTGCACGGGCACTGGCCTCGCGGCCCAAACTGGTTATCGGCGATGAACCTGTGTCAGCGCTGGATGTCTCGATCCGGGCGCAAATCATCAACCTGCTCGAGGATTTGAAGCGCAAGCTCGGCCTTACCGTTATTCTCGTCTCCCATGATCTCGGCGTCGTGCGTCATACCGCAGACCGCGTCGCCGTGATGTATCTGGGAAAAATTGTCGAGCTGGCGGATACCGAGCAGCTTTATCAAAAACCGTCACACCCCTACACGCGCGCACTGCTCGCCGCGATTCCGGCACAAACCCCTTCGGCCCGGCGCGAGCGGACCTTGATTGATGGCGATCCGCCCTCGCCTGTTGCGCCGCCACCGGGCTGCCATTTTCATACACGCTGCGCTTTTGCCGCCGACAGATGCCGGAGGGAAGCGCCGCAATTGCGTGCCTTTGCGGCGGGCCACACGATTGCTTGTCACCGCGCTGAAGAGATGGTGCAGGAAACGGTTTTGCCGACCCTGTCCGGCAGCAGCATCCGCCAGCAGCGCATTGCGCTGTTCGCTGCAGCTGTTGAAAAACAGGCCGCCGCGGCAATCACTCCACCATGAATTTCATTACGCAATGCAACCCACCACGTCGCAACGGAGAAAGATGCTCATGACCATCGCACGCAAAGCCAAACTGCTCGGTGCATCCTGTCTTGCACTGGCAGCGCTGATGTCTTTTCCTGCGCATGCGCAGCAGAAGGTGCTGCGCATCGCCTTGCAGGAAGACCCGGATATGCTTGATCCGCACCGGGCACGCACGTTTGTCGGCCGCATTGTTTTCAAAGGCCTGTGTGACAAATTGTTTGATGCTTCGGCCGATCTCCAGCTTGTGCCGCGCCTCGCGACGGAATGGAAATTCTCGGATGATGGATTGACCGCCACGATCAAATTGCGCAGCGGCGTCAAATTCCATGATGGCACTTTATTTGATGCCGCGGCGGCAAAGGCCAATCTGGATCGTGCCCGTACCCTGCCGGAATCCTTGCGCCGCTCGGAATTGGCAACCGTTGACAGTGTCGATGTGGTGGATGCCAACACCATCGCGCTCAAGCTCAAGCAAAAAGATGCGACCTTGCTGAGCCAGCTGGCGGACCGTTCCGGCATGATGCTGTCTCCTGCCAGCCTTGGCAGCGATGTCGCGGCCAAACCCATCTGCTCCGGACCCTATAAATTTGTCGAACGTGTGCAGAATGACCGTATTGTTCTGGATAAATTTGCCGATCATTGGGAAGCGCAGAATTATCATTTTGACCGTGTGATCTATCGGGCAATCCCTGACACAACGGTCCGTCTTGCCAATTTGCGCTCCGGTGAAATTGACATGCTGGAGCGCCTCGCCGCGACCGATGTCAAATCGGTCAAGGACGACAAGTCGCTGCAATTTATTTCAACGCCCGGTCTCGGCTATCAGGGCATGACGCTGAATCACAACAACGGCGATTTGGCCAACACCCCGTTTGGCAAAGACAAACGGGTGCGGCAGGCGCTCAGCCTCGCGATTGATCGCAAGGTGCTGAATGATGTCGTGTTTGAAGGCACGCATCCGCCAACCGTGCAGCCTTTTCCGCCATCCAGCTCCTACTTCATGAAAGAACTGGCTGTGCCGGCGCGTGACGTGGCCAAGGCTAAGGCGTTATTGAAGGATGCTGGCGTGACCGGCCCGCTGAAGCTTGAAATCATGGTCACCAACAACCCCGTTGATGCCCAGCTTGGTCAGGTTATTCAGGCCATGGCGCAGGAGGCGGGCTTCGATATTCAATTGCGCTCAATGGAATTTGCCAGCCAGTTGCGTGATCAGGGTCAGGGCAAATTTCAGTTGAGCCGCGTGGGCTGGTCGGGCCGCATTGATCCGGATGGCAATGTGCACCCGTTCTGGACATCGAAGGGCGGACAGAATGACGGGAAATACAACAATCCGGAGATGGACCGGCTGTTGAATGAGGCACGCGCCATTTATGATCCGGCCGAGCGCAAGAAACTTTATGATGCCGCCCAAAAAATTGCTCAGGATGAAATACCTGTGATGTATCTTTATAACCAGCCATGGTTTTACGCAGCCTCGAATAAAATGGCCGGTTTTCAGGTGCACCCGGACGGCATGATCCGCCTGTCGGGCCTGAAACGGAACTAAGCCTGACTGGCCATGCTGAAACTCATCCTCAACCGCGTGCTGATTGCGATACCGACATTGCTGATCGTCTCAGTGATGGTATTCGTGCTTCAGCACGCGCTGCCGGGTGATCCGTTTCTGGTGATTGCAGGTGAAGAGCGCGACCCGGAAACAATTGCCCGCTTGCGGGCCATTTATCGCATGGATGATCCAATCATCACGCAATATTTCGCGTGGCTTGGGCAAGTGCTGCAGGGAGAATTTGGCCGCTCCCTGCGCACGGGCGAGCCTGTGCTGAATCTCATCTTGCAAAAATTGCCAGTGACAATTCAGCTTGCAACAGCAGCCATGATTGTCGCCCTCGTCATTGGGCTGCCGGCAGGTATCCTGGCAGCGGTCCGCAAGGGCACAAGTGTTGATTATGCAGCCAGCGCCTTCGCCCTGTCAGGCTTGTCGATCCCGAATTTCTGGCTTGGCATCATGCTGATCCTGCTTGTTTCGGTGCAATGGAAATTGTTGCCGGCCTCAGGCTACGCTTCAGTTTTTGACGATCCATGGAAAGCCCTGCAAACAACCATCATGCCGGCATTTGTTCTGGGCACCGGGCTGGCGGCCTTTATCATGCGCCATACACGTTCTGCCATGCTCGAAGTGCTGCGCTCTGATTATGTGCGCACTGCACGGGCCAAGGGGCTGAATGAAAATCGCGTCATTCTCAAACATGCCCTGCGCAATGCGCTCATACCCGTGATTACGCTGGCCACCATTCTTTTTGGTGAGCTGCTGGCCGGTGCTGTGCTTACTGAGCAGGTTTTTACAATCCCCGGCTTTGGCAAGCTGATCGTAGATGCGGTTTTCAACCGGGATTATGGTGTGGTGCAAGGGGTTGTACTGTGCACGGCTATAGGGTTCATTGTCATGAACTTGATCGCTGATCTTCTTTATATTCTGGTCAATCCTCGTCTGCGGGTGAATGCGTGAGCCAGTCCACACTGCCACTCAACCAGGATGACGAGCTGATTGCATCGCACAGCCGGATTTTCGCAAAATTCAAGCGTAACCGCGCCGCTCTTTTCGGTGGATTCATTATCCTGTTTTTTGTCACTGTCGCCATCGTTGCACCACTCATTGCCCCCTTTGACCCCAATAAAACCAATTTCATGCTCATCCGCAAAGCGCCCTCGGCGATACACTGGTTTGGCACGGATGATCTTGGGCGCGATATTTTCACGCGCATGATGTATGGTGCGCGTGCCTCCCTGCTGGCCGGTGTTGTTGGTGTTGTCATTGCCGTAGGCGTCGGCGTGCCCATAGGGCTGTTATCGGGGTGGTATGGCGGGTGGTTCGATATTGTTGTGTCACGTCTGACAGATGCAATGCTTGCGCTGCCTTTTCTAATTCTGGCGATTGCCTTTGCTGCAGTGCTTGGCCCATCACTGACCAATGCGATGATTGCGATTGGCTTGTCGGCAGTGCCTATTTTTGTGCGTCTTGCGCGCGGGCAGGCGATCAGTGTCCGGTCAGAAGATTATATTGAAGGCGCACGCGCCATTGGCGTTCCAGACAGACACATTTTGATGCGCCATCTCGCGCCCAACACGTTACCTCCCATTCTTGTGCAAAGCACATTGTTCATGGCGCAGGCGATTATTCTGGAAGCTTCGCTATCCTTTCTTGGTCTTGGCCAGCAGCCTCCTGCGGCATCATGGGGTTCCATGTTGAATACGGCCAAAAATTTCATGGAACAGGCACCATGGATGTCTATCTTTCCCGGCATTGCCATCTGTCTGGTTGTTATTGGCTTCAATCTCGTGGGTGATGGCCTGCGGGATGCACTCGACCCCAAGGAAAATTGAGTATGTTTACGACCCGGCCTGAAATTCGTGGCACATTTGGCGTTATCGCTTCCACTCATTGGCTTGCTTCAGCCAGCGGCATGGCAATGCTGGAAAAAGGCGGCAATGCCTTTGATGCGTGCATTGCTGCCGCGTTCGTGCTGCAAATTGTCGAGCCGCATCTGGTTGGACCGGGCGGTGACATGCCCGCCATTTTTTATTCGGAAAAAACCAAAACCGTCGAAGTTATGTGCGCGCAAGGCACTGCGCCACAGGCGGCCACGATTGCGGCCTATCGCGCACTCGGGCTTGATCTTGTGCCGGGTTCGGGCCTGCTGGCAACCGTTGTTCCGGGCGCGTTTGATGGCTGGATGATCCTGCTGCGTGACCATGGCAGGCTTTCGCTGCGCGACGTGCTGGCACCCGCCATTGGGTATGCGCGCAATGGACATCCCATGTTGCCGCGCGTGGCGGACCAGATCGCTGGCGTCAAAGATTTGTTCGAAACGGAATGGCCAACCTCTGCCGCTGTCTTTCTGCCCAACGGCCAGCTGCCGCAGGCCCACGCTTTGTTTCGCAACAGCGCGGTGGCTGACACCTATGAGCGCATTTTGCGCGAGGCAGAAAATGCTGGCGGCTCGCGTGAAAAACAAATTGAAGCGGCACGCAAAAGCTGGTCACAGGGCTTTGTGGCCGATGCCGTTGATCATTTTTGCCGGACGACGGAGGCCATGGATTCATCTGGCCGGCGCCACAAAGGTTTGCTGACCGGACAGGATATGGCCAACTGGCAGGCGACGTATGACAAGCCTGCCTCTGCCGATTATCACAACTGGACTGTTTTCAAAACCCGCAGCTGGGGTCAGGGTCCATCATTTCTGCAAGCGTTGAAAATTCTTGAGGGATTCGATATCGCTTCACTGGATCCGGCGGGCGAAGAATTTATTCACTTGGTTGCCGAATCCGTCAAACTCGCTTTTGCAGATCGGGAAGCTTATTATGGCGACCCCGATTTTGCCGATGTGCCGCTGGAAATTCTGCTGTCCTCCGCCTACGCACAGGACAGGCGCACGCTGATCCATCAAACGGCATCATCTGAATTGCGGCCGGGGAAAATTGCTGGCTATGAGGCGCAAGTCGCGCGCATGCTCGCCAATGTCCGGCTCGTGAACAAGGATGCCTCTGGTGGCGCTGCTGTTGGCGAACCCACCCTGCAATCGATGATGGCCGCAGGCAAACATCCCGCCGAACGGCGCGGCGATACGGTTCATATCGATGTGATTGATCAGGATGGCAATATGATTTCTGCCACGCCATCAGGTGGCTGGCTGCAATCATCCCCCGTCATTCCTGCCCTTGGATTTCCGCTCAATACGCGGGCGCAAATGTTCTGGCTCGAAGAGGGCCTGCCTTCTTCACTGGCTCCCGGTAAACGGCCGCGCACCACGCTGACACCGTCACTTGCATTTGAGAATGGCACGCCGCGTCTCGTGTTCGGCACACCGGGCGGTGATCAGCAAGAGCAGTGGCAGCTTCCGCTTTTCTTGCGCCGCGTTCATCACGGGCTGAATTTGCAGGAGGCCATTGATTTGCCGTTGTTCCACACTGCGCATGCGCCGTCTTCATTTTATCCGCGCGAGGCCAATCCGGGTCATCTGATGATTGAGGAAACGGTTGGTGAGCCAATACTCGAGGCGTTGACTGCACGCGGGCATGCGATTGAACGTGCGGCAGCATGGAGTGTCGGACGCCTGACCGCCGCTGAAAAAGGGGCGGATGGTGTGCTGCGCGCTGCCGCAACGCCGCGCCTGATGCAAGCTTACGCCATTGGGAGGTGAGGACATATCATGACATGGTCCATTCTGGCTCGCGATGAAAAAACCGGACGTCTCGGGATCGCCGTGACAACATGCGCTTTTGCTGTCGGCGCGCGCGTGCCTTATGGCTGCGGCCGCATGGGGCTTGTGGCCACGCAATCCTTTGTCAATCCGCTGATCGGAATTGATGGTTTGCGGTTGCTTCAGGAAGGGCGCAGTGCACAAGATGCACTGGATTTTGTTGTGCGGGCTGATCCGGGCGCTGATTTGCGTCAAGCTCATGTCATGGATCGGGATGGAAATAGCGCCGCATTTACTGGCGATGCTTGCGTGCCATGGGCTGGCTCTGTGAAAGGCAAGCAGATTTCTGTTGCTGGAAATATGCTGGCCAATGAAAATGTCATTGCTGACACGCTGGCTAACTATTTGAAAAACAGCCATCTGGATTTCGACGACAGGCTGCTGACTGCACTTGAGGCCGGCCAGCAAGCCGGAGGTGACAAGCGCGGCAAGCAATCCGCAGCATTGCGCATCTGGGATGAGGATTTATTTCCCGCTATCGATATTCGCGTGGACGATCATGCCGATCCGCTCGTCGAAATGCGGCGTTTGTGGCGGGTCGCCCATCAGCGCTACGTGCCCTTTCAAATGTGCAGCCCGACACGGGCCAACCCCGGCGGGGTAAGAGACAGGGCGGAGCTTGACCGCGTTTGTGCAACCTATGCGCAATCATGGAACAAAGCGCATCAGTCGTGATGCAGTAATTCATATCCGTCATATGTTAACTGGCGCATCTCTTGCTGCCGCAAAAGCCAGTATCATGCCAGATCCGGCGTCGTTTCGGCACAGCAAATGGCGTGCGTTTGTGCCATGCACCTGTGCTGAAAAATGGAATTTCCGTGGCGCAGGATGTATCAACCCATCATGAAGCCAGCAGCTTTGCTTATCGTTCTGGCAACTGCCCATACCCGTTGATCCAATTGCCGCTTGCAATCAGCCTGATTTGTTGGATGCTTTGTCTACGCCAGCAAGCCTGACTGACACTGGCCAGATGGACTGATGGAGACATGGACATGAAGACCCGCCGCATTATTCTGCAAACGGGACTGGCAGCAATCGCCATGCCGTCGATCGTTCGTGCGCAATCGCCAAAAGGCACTGTGACTCTCATGGCCTATGCCGGGATTTTTCAGGATAATTATACGCGTGCGGTTATTGATCCCTTTAAGCGCGCCTTTCCCGATATTGCCATCAATTATGCGCCTGGCGGCACATCCGCACAAATGCTTGGCACAATCAGGGCACAAAAATCAGATCCGCAGGTTGATGTTGCGATCATGGATGTCACGACATCCAACATTGCCAATGCAGAGTCTCTCTTCGACAAAATGTCCGTGGCCGATGTGCCTTCGCTCTCTGAGTTGCATCCGGATGCACGAGCGGTCGGCGGCGATTTTGGCCCCGCTGTCACCTATGATCATCTCGTGCTGGTTTATGACACCCAAAACCTCAATCCGCCCCTGGCAAAACTCGCAGATCTGTGGCGGCCTGATCTCAAGGGGCAAATCGCGCTCGCTGCACCTCCTAATATTCAGGGTCTGGCCCTGACGGCGATGGTAGAAAAAATGACCGGCGGTGACTACCGCAAATCTGTTGACGCGGCCATTGCAAAATTGCGCGAGCTGGCACCATCTGTTCAGACATTTGAACCAAATCCTGATGGATATTCGCTGATCCTGAATGGCATTGTGCGCGTGGCCACGGGCTGGAATGCGCGGGCACAACTTTATTCCGACCAGTCCAATGGGCGTATCGGCGTGCTTCTGCCGCCAGAAGGCTCAGTGTTTCAGATCAACACCATCAATATCACTGCCGGATCTAAAAATCGTGCAGCCGCGATGGCATTCGTCAATTTTGCGCTGTCACAGGCCGCTCAAAAATCTTTTACCGAGCGCATGTTCTATGGCCCGACAAATGCGAAAGCACAGATTGATGCCAAGGCTATTGCGCGCACGGCTGCGCAACCGGAAAGCCGCAGCCGCATGATCCCGCTAGACTGGAACGAAGTCGTGAAATTGCGCGACCAATGGAATACCCGCTGGCGCAGGGAAGTGATTGCTGCCTCGCGCTGAAATCATGACCTATCTCGCCCTTGCCAATCTCGCCAAACGTTATGGCGCAACGGTTGCTGTAGACCATGTTACCCTTGACGTTGACCGTGGCGAGTCGGTCGCACTGCTGGGTCCATCGGGTTGCGGCAAAACAACAACGCTGCGCATGCTGGCTGGACTGATTGCTCCTGATGATGGCCGCATCACCGTTGAGGGAACAGATATTACCCATCAGCCCGCGCATAAACGCAATATGGGCTATGTTTTTCAATCATATGCGCTGTTTCCACATCTAACTGTAGCCCGCAATATTGCTTTTGGGCTGGAAGAACGCGGGATCGCGCGGGCTGATATTGAACGGCGCGTTGCCAATATTCTTTCGCTTGTGCGATTAAATGGACTGGAAAACCGCAAGCCGCGTGAACTTTCAGGAGGACAGCAGCAACGTGTCGCACTGGCCCGCGCGCTGGTTATCGAGCCATCTGTTCTGCTGCTTGATGAATCTTTATCAAATCTGGATGCGAAATTACGCGATGCGATGCGTCATGAAATTCGCGACATTCAACGCAAACTCAGCATTACGACCTTATTTGTCACACATGATCAGGTTGAGGCCTTGACCATGTGTGACCGTATTGCGGTCATGGAGCGCGGGCGCATTGCGCAAGTTGGTACGCCAGTCGAAATCTATGAGCGGCCTACCTCCCGCTTTGTCGCGACCTTTGTTGGCCGTGCCAATGCATTGCCCGTAACGCGTGACCGCAACGGATATATTCATGTTCTAGGAGCAAGGCTGCCATCCAATTCCACACCAACAGGGGATATGGATGCTTTTGTGCGCCCACAGCGCATCAAGCTTGTGTCCGCATCTGAATCTGTCGGGCCCAAATGGATGAGCGTGCCATGCACCGTGAAGCGGGTTGTATTTGTTGGTGAGCATCTCGAAATTCTTGTCGCACACGACAGCGCGGCATTTACCATTGAGGTACCATCAGGGCAGACGCCGCCATCGGAAGGCGCTGCACTGCAGGCGGTATGGCATGCCACTGATACGCTGCTCTTCCCGCGAGAAACAGAATGACAAGGCCTGCGCACCACGCCCTGTGGCTTGTGCCCGCCGCATTATTTCTGTTTGGCATCTATGTGCTGCCTACTCTGGGGTTGTTTCGCACAGCCTTCCACGAAGTCAGCCCAGCTGGAGCCATGATCGAAGGCTGGTCGCTTAACACTGCACGCGAATTGCTGCATGATTCATTTACACTTGAATTGACAATGAACTCCTTGTGGCTCTCTTTGTCGGCCACTTGCATCGCGCTGACATTCGCCTATCCGGTTTCGCTCTTTCTATTTCGAACGCGATCGCGTTTCCGTGGGCTCCTTGCAGCCATTGCCATCTTGCCGATGCTTGTCTCGGGTGTTGTGCGTGTTTTCGGATGGCTTGCTATTCTTGGCGATAAAGGATTGATCAATTCTCTCGGCCAAAGCCTCGGCCTTTTTGGCACGCCCATCCGCCTGGTTTATAACTGGACCGGGGTTACCATAGGCTTGGCTGAAAGCATCATGCCTTACATGATTCTCGCGTTGCTGGCAGGTTTTGGCCGGCTTGACCGGACATTTGAGGAAGCCTCACGCAGTCTGGGTGCCTCGCCACGGCGTACATTTTTAAGAGTGACCTTACCGCTGAGTATGCCAGCCATCGTGCTCGCCTTTGGTCTTGGCTTCATTCTCTCGATGTCGGCCTACATCACACCGAAACTATTGGGTGGCGGACGTGTTTTTGTTCTTGCCACCGAGATCTTTGAACATGCGACTACAAATGCCAACTGGCCAGCGGCATCAGTGCTCGCAATTTATACACTGACTCTTCTCATGGTCCTGCTATTCGTATCCAATGCCATGGCACGGATACTGCAAAAATGATGGGCGCAGGGAGGCTTCTCAGCAGCATGGCTGCCCTCGTTTATATTATTATTCTCGCACCAATTCTTGTTGTGTTTGTGATTGCATTCTCGGCTGACAATTTTATTCTGTTTCCGCCGTCAGGATATTCACTGCGCTGGTTTAGCCAGCTCATGGGCAATGTCCGGCTCATGGAGGCACTGTCATTCAGTATCAAGATTGCTCTTATTGTTACGGGATTGTCGCTTCTGATTGGCGTTCCAGCTGCGCTGGCCCTTGAAAAGATAAATTTTCGCTTTCGTGATGCAATCAAGAATTTATTTCTCGCGCCCCTGCTTTTGCCAACACTGATCACAGGGCTGGCCTTGTTGCTGGCCTTCTCACAACTCGGCCTGACTGCTTCGCTGCCCGGACTTGTGCTGGGTCATATGACAGTGACCGTGCCTTTTGTAATCCGTATGATGACCACGGCATTTTCAACGCTGCCAGAAGATATTGAAGCGGCTGCAATGACATTGGGCGCATCACCCTGGCGTGTGACACGACGCGTAACTTTGCCACTGGCGCTGCCGGGACTGATCGCGTGTGCTGCGCTCTCATTTCTATTGTCGTTTGATGAAACGGTCATTTCACTGTTCTTGTCGGGACCGCGAGCCTCCACTCTGCCTGTCGAGATGGTCCGCTATGTCGAAGGACGGACCGATCCGCTTGTTGCAGCCTTGTCGGTACTGCTTATTATCGCAACGCTTGGGATTGTCATGATTGTCGAGCGCTTTGTTGGTTTGACGCGCGCTGTAGGAAATGGGTGAAAATTATGGCTGACTATCGTGTCAATCAAATGCCGCAACAATTGCCGGCTGCATTGGTATCCTTACTCGAAAGGGTTGAAACAGCGACCGTTGGCCACAGCTTGCACTGGGGATTCATGGATCGCGGCATTCAGCCTCTACTCAAGCGGAGGCGCGTTGCAGGCACAGCTGTAACGCTGGCTATCCCCGCACAGGATTCGACTTTGCTGCATCACACTCTCGGCCTCTTACGTCCCGGCGATATATTGGTGATTGACCGGTTGGGTGACGACAAGCATGCCTGTTGGGGTGGTGGTGTCACTGTCGCCGCGAAGGCTGCCGGTGCGACAGCTGGCATTGTGGATGGCCCATGCACGGATCTCACGGAAATCGAGGATTCTGATTTTCCCGTGTGGTGCCGTGGCATGTCACCGATTACAACGCGGCTCTATAATCTTGGCGGCACACTCAACGCGGCCATTTCTTGTGGTGGTGTCACAGTCAATGCTGGTGATGTCATTCTTGCTGATGAATCCGGCGTTTTGGTGTTGCCTCCCGGTGAAGCGCAAGCCATAGCAGAGACAGCACTGATACGGCAGGAACGTGGTGAAAAAAATCAGGCCAGAGTCAAAGCCGGTGAAAAGCTCGGCGATATTTCCGGCGCCACCAAGATGGTTCTTGATGCACTAAAATCGGCGTCATGATCATGCGTTCTTTTTCTCCGTTCGCCGATGGAACATCGTTTCAATGCGAAAAGCAGCCAGCCACCGGCGGCAAGGGTGTGGTTGTCACCAACCATCCGCTGGCATCGGCAGCAGGCGCAGACATGCTTTTGTCTGGAGGCAACGCAATTGATGCGACGGTTGCTGCACTTTTCGCATTAACCGTTGTCGAACCGATGATGGTCGGCATTCTTGGTGGTGGCGTGGCACATGTCCGCCTTTGCGATGGAACTCACATCATCGTCGATGGGCTCAGTACTGCGCCTCTGGGTGCGCGGGCGGATATGTATGAGACAGTATCTGATACCCTGCCGCATTATCGTGACACCGCAGGACGCAGAAATGTCGTTGGCGCACTTTCTGTTGCTGTTCCCGGCGCGTTGACAAGCTGGTGCGACACGCTCAAGAGATTTGGAACAATGTCTTTGGCCGATGTTCTCGCTCCGGCCATACGCTATGCGGATAATGGCTTTGTTGTTACGCCATACTTGGCAAACTGCATTGCCGATTGTGCAGTTGACTTGCAACATGACGCGGGTTTACGTGCGCTTTTTCTGCAGGACGGGTACGCAATCAAGCCTGGCACAAAATTGGTGCGTGGCGATTATGCTGACAGTCTTCGTCTGGTTGCCCAGCAGGGCGCAGATGCCCTTTATAGGGGACCGCTGGGTGATGCACTGGTCAATTATATGCGCGAGAATGGTGGTCTGATTGATCACGCCGATCTTTCTGCCTACACTCTCAAATTGCGTGAGCCAATCCGGGGATATTATCGCGGATATGATATTCTTGGCCCGCCACCGCCCGCATCATCCGGCGTGCATATCGTACAGATGCTGAATGTCCTTGAGCATTATAATCTGTCTGAAATGGGATTTGGTACGACTGACACGATTCATCTGCTGGCCGAAGTCCTGAAAATTGCATTTGCAGACCGCTCCATCGCCACCGCTGATCCTGATTTTATCACTGTGCCCGTCGGCCAGTTGACAGACAAGGATTACGCCAGCCGCAGGCAGCAGGACATTATCATGACGCAGGCCCGCACATGGGCGCCTGGATTGAAAGCAGGAGAATCTGCCAATACTACGCATGTGACAGTGGCTGACGACAAAGGGAATGTTGTTGCCAGCACGCAAACCATTAATGGGTTGTTCGGCGCGTGCGCATCTGTGCCCGGAACAGGGCTGCTCATGAATAACTATATGTATAATTTCGATCCGCATCCGGGGCATGCTCTTTCAATTGCGCCGGGCAAGCGGGTTTTTACATCCATGGCACCGATGATGGCTCTGCGCCATGGACGCCTGGCCTTTGCCTTGGGTCTGCCAGGTGGCTTGCGCATTTTTCCGTCTGCACTCCAAGCCATTCTCAATCTCATTGATCATGGCATGAGCGTACAGCAGGCTGTTGAAGCGCCGCGCGTCTGGACTGAAGGCGGCGTGCTCGAACTTGAACAAACCATTCCCGATGCAGTGGCATCTGATCTTGCAGCGCGTGGTCACATGATCCAGAGGGTGCAACGTATTGCTGGCGGCATGAGTGCGATTCAATTTCACGACGATGGCAGCATGACTGGGGCGGCCTGCTGGCGTGCTGATGGAACGCCTGTTGCTATTGCGGGCGGGCTGGCACGTGCCGGCGTGCGTTTCACCCTTGCCTGATACCTGATTTTATCGCGGAAGACACCGATGCCTGAAAAAATTGTGCTGCTTGATCTCACGACAGAAGAGCGTGCTGAAAAGATTCGCCAGTATTTGCCTGCCGGAATGATTTTTTCCCATGGAACGGCACGCGGTGATGCGCATATGAAAGACATCATTGCTGATGCAGATTATGCGATTTCCGGACAGGTAGGTGTGAATGCCGAGGTGCTTGGAGCAGCAAAAAAGCTGAAATTGCTGCACAAGTGGGGTGTTGGCGTTGATAACATCGATATTGATGCCGCGCGCCGGCTTGGCATCCGCGTTGCACGCACTACCGGCGGCAATGCCGTCCCTGTTGCAGAATTCACAATCGGCCTGATCCTTTCAACACTGCGCAATATCGCCTATGGCCATGCCGAACTGCAAAAAGGAGAATGGCGCGGCGGACGCTTGCCGCGAGAAAACTACATGCTATCCGGCAAGACGGTTGGTATCATCGGTTTCGGAGCGATCGGGCAGACACTTTCACGTTTGCTCACGGGCTTTGGTTGCACGATTCTTTATCATAATCGAACGCCACTTGCTGCCGATAAAGAAATGTCTTTGAACGCGTCATATGCTTCACTGCCTGACATTCTGGCTCGCAGTGATGTTGTTTCCCTCAACTGTCCGCTCACGCAGGAGACGCGCGGACTGATCAATCGCTCCGCCCTGGAGCAGATGAAACCGACAGCAATTTTAGTCAATGTCGCGCGGGGTGGCGTCGTCGTTGAAGATGACCTGATTTGGGCCTTGAACAACCGCCGCATTCTTGCTGCTGCGATGGACGTATTTGAAACAGAACCGCTGCCGGCTGACAGCCCCTTGTTAAGAACCGAACATCTGGTTGTCACGCCCCATCTGGCTGCCATCGCTGCCGATAATTTTGCACCCATGCTGACCCAGATGTTCGATAATATGATGCGCGTTTCGAAAGGTCTGGCGGTGCCGGACAAGGATAGTGTCGTTTGATCGTCTCGCTCGGATGGGACCGCTATGTTGTCCCGGACACATGCTTCCCGATATTGACACCAATCCGTGCGCGCATGTGAATTGCCTTTGCCAGAGCGCGCACTACCTGTCGTGTAAACGTTATGGGAGTTTTTTCATGTTGCCCTCACTGAAAATGTATCTTGCCGCATTTGGCTCAGCGGCCATAGTTTTTTTGGCTCTTGATGCGATCTGGCTGACGCAAATGAACGAAATATTGTATCGCAGGCACCTAGGTGAAATTCTGCTTAACGGATTTCGGCTGACGCCGGCTATCATTTTTTATGTGCTTTATCTGTGCGGCATTGTTTATTTTGCAATTATGCCTGCATGGGCTGAAGGTTCGCTCACACGCGCTGTGGTCAATGGCGCCTTGCTGGGCCTGATCTGTTACGGCACGTATGATTTGACCAATCAGGCAACACTCAAGGTCTGGTCCACCACAGTCACGCTGGCCGATCTGGCATGGGGCACGTTCGTAACCGCAAGTGCCTCCGCTGCCGGGTTTTGGGTATCACAACGGCTTACCGGCTAGCGGCGTTCAACGCGTGAAAAACGCCATATGATAAAGGCCATCAACGAAGCGACGGAAATGCTGTTGAGCGTTAAAAGAGAGGACAATTCCTCTGCAGTCCAAGTGTATAGCGGCATTCCATAGCGGTTCCTCAGTCCAATAAAAATAATATAGAGTCCAGCAGCAAGGCCAACGGCAATGCGCCATTCTGTCCGATAAAGCGCAATCGCTGTCAGCAGCGCACATGGGACAAAGAACAATTCTGTTCCGCCGGCTGGCCCGAACAGTTTCGTCGCCAGAATTGTATCAATAATCCCGATGACGGGTATGCCGGCCCTGACCCAAAGACTATTGCGCTTGGCAAGATATGGAAGCGCCGCAAAGGCCGGCATGGAAATCATCGTGATGGTTGTTTGCCATCCGCCATGGCCTGTTACCCACCATACATAGAGAGGATAAAATGGCTTATTGAAAACCAGAAGCCACGCTATCGTAATGGATGCTGCGGTTTGATCGTCATGTTGAGGTGCCGATAATGCAGACATTATAGCCGCTGCAAACGGTAATGGCCTACACCCCAGACGGTGCCATTTTCATGGCCAAACAAGCCTTCTGTGGCCAAAAAAAACAACCGCCAACGCCGCCGCCACAATGCAGCATCGGCGCCGTATGTTTCTTTCAAAATCAGATCAATGTCTTCCATGTTTGCATCGAAATTTTCGAGCCAATGGTTCGCTGTTTTTGCATAGTGAGTGCCATCCCAGCGCCACTCCTGCTCTACATGAAACAAGTCGCCAAACGCATGGGGAAGAGAATGACTGGGCATAATTCCCCCCGTGAAAAAATGCTGTGCAATCCAGTCTGTGCGGTCATTATGATCGAACCGGTAGGAAGCGTGCGCATGGGTGAATACATGCAGAAACAGCTTTCCATCTGGCATAAGCCAGCCATGCGCCCTCTCCAGCAACGTGCGCCAGTTAGACATGTGCTCAAACATTTCGACGGAAACAATACGGTCAAATCGCTTTTCAGTCGTAAACTCGTTCATATCTGATGTAATGACTCGCAAATTGGAAATCGAACGTTGCTGCGCTAGTGCCTCAATTGTTCGACGCTGCGCATGAGAGTTTGACACTGCGGTGATCATTGCATGGGGAAATTTTTCTGCCATCGCCAGTGACAGCGAACCCCAACCGCAACCCAGCTCCAGAATGTGTTGGCCATCAGACACATCAGCATGCTGAATCGTCTCTGCAAGGGCATATTCTTCCGCTTGTGCCAGTGTCAATTTATCCTGATCATAAAGGCAGCAAGAGTATTTGCGATGAGGCCCCAACACAATTTCAAAGAATTTTGGCGGCAATTCATAATGCTGCTTATTGGCGGCCTCAGTATGGAGGGCAACAGGAAAATTCTGCATATCCTGCGCAAATCGCTTTTCGGCCAGACTATCAGCCTGCGATAGCCTGCGCTTCGTGCGCGATACCAGAAACTCGATACCCGAACGCGTAACGAAATCTGGCAGAGGTAACCGTTCGGCCTTTTCAACCATGGCGGCAATCAATGTCATGACAAAACCTGTTCAGCTTTCTATGATTTAGAGGGCGGCATTGGAAAGAATTCGCTGACGCGGCGCTGATAATCCACAAAGGCAGTACCTCGGCTTTTCAGCATATGCATTTCCAGAGGCGGCACGCCGGAAACATGGGCAAGCAGCCAATACATCATGGCGGGCGCTAGTGTTGCGAGCGCTATGAGAATCCAAGACGCGCCGGATGCAATTGCAAAAATTGGCAATGCGCACCAAAACAGAAATTCAAAGAAATAATTGGGGTGGCGTGACCATGACCATAGGCCAACCTCGCAAATTTTCACCCCATTGTGGCGGCAGCGCTTTAATTGATTATCGGCAAGCGCCTCCCCACCAATGGCAACAACAGCAGTCACGATTGCAATCATGTCCCATACGTTTGGAAACGGCGACGGGGAGGCCACGGCTGCGAGCGTTGATACGACCAGACCAAAACCGGCAACGGCCTGCGCTTGCAAGAACCAGAACATGCGCTTGCGAAAACTCTCGCCCCATACCGCAGCCAGCGCCGCATAGCGCGGATCATCTCCACCCCGGACCGCCCGAGAGACAATGTGGCTGCCCAACCGCACGCCCCAGAATGCAACCAGACCAATAACCATGAGGGTGCGCGGCTGCCAGCCCTGCCCGGCCCGCTGCGCAGCGATGACCATGGCAGCGCAGGCGACGCTGGCCGTCCCAAGTGACCAGATCGCATCGACCCACCCGCTATTGCCAGTGCGCTGCTGGACCAGCCAAGCCATCGTCATGATGCCCATCATCGCGAGACAGGCTGCGGCTGCTATGCCCCACTCCATCACCAAAACTCTCCGCTCACATCAGCTTTCAGCTCGACCCCAAACCGGTACCACCATTGTCAACTGGAGCATTCGATTTGCTGGTCAATGGCTGATGGCGCCCAAGATTGAGGGCTCCAGCTCATTCAATGCAAATCCCTTTCACAGTTTTTTGAACCGGTGACGGCTGACAAGAGGGATAGCGCGCCTATCTCTTGAAATTGCCAGCAGCGTTGCGCCAGCAGCCAATCGCTATCACTATCGGAAATCAGCACGTAACTGTCTGAAATACCTGCGGAGACATCATGCATCACGCTATGGGACCAGCCGGCAGGCGCATGAGGATCGCGGTTGTCGGCTCTGGCATTGCAGGGCTTTCCGCTGCGTGGTTGCTGTCGCAGGCACATGACGTAACGGTGTTCGAGCGCGATGATCGCCTTGGCGGCCACTCCAACACAGCGCACGTCAGGGTCGGCAATCACGATATTCAGGTGGATACGGGCTTCATGGTGTTTAACAGCCCAACTTATCCCAATTTCGTGGCCATGCTGAATCATCTCGGTGTTCTGACCGAAGCGACGGATATGTCCTTCTCCGTCTCCGTCGACGATGGACGTTATGAATATGCTGGCAATAACTTGCGCGGGTTGCTGGCGCAGCCATCCAATTTGCTGCGGCCGCGCTTCTGGACCATGCTCAGAGACATTTTGCGGTTCTACCGGGAGGCGCCCGCGGCCGTGCGCACCATGCCCGCCGTGACGCTGGATGAGTTTCTGTCGCACCATCGCTATGGTACGGCGTTCCGGCGCGATCACTTATACCCTATGGCCGCTGCCATATGGTCCACACCTGCCAGAGATGTCGGTGCGCAATCCGCCCTCGCCTTCGTGCAATTTTGTGAAAATCATGGCTTGTTGATGCTGAGCAATCGCCCTGTGTGGCGCACAGTGCGGGGTGGGAGCCAAGCCTATATCGCCGCCTTGATCGCCAGATCCCCGGCGCAATTTCTGACCGGCCAAACCATAAAATCAATTTCGAGGTCCCCCGACCGCGTGATGATCCATTTGGCGGATGGCGAAAGTGCGCCTTTCGACCATGTCGTGATTGCCACCCATGCCGATCAAGCCCTGCAGCTCCTGGCTCAGCCCAGCATGGATGAAAAAACTGTACTGGGGGCTTTTCAATATGCGTGCAACGAAACCTATCTGCACACAGATACCCGTTTGATGCCTAAACGGCGTGCGGCTTGGGCGAGCTGGAATTATCTTTCAAAAATAAATTCCGGAGAATCGGCGCTCACTGCCACATACTGGATGAATCGTCTGCAACGTCTTGAAACAGAAACGCCGGTATTGGTGACATTGAACCCGCCTTCGCCACCACACACCGACAGCATACTGGGTCACTATACTTATGAGCATCCGCAGTTCGATATGAAAGCATTTGCTGCGCAGAAGCGGCTTTGGTCATTGCAAGGCCAGCAACGCACATGGTTTTGCGGCGCGCATTTTGGTGCAGGCTTTCATGAAGACGGATTGCAGGCGGGTCTGGCTGTTGCGGAAACGCTTGGTGGTGTAAGGCGGCCTTGGAACGTTGCGAATGAAAGCGGGCGAATTTATGCATTGAATATTGAATCTGCCGCAAATGCAGGCGGGAACATATGATGCAGGATGGTCTTTATATTGGCACTATCATGCACAAGCGTCTGCGCCCGGCAGTTCACGCACTGAATTATCGCATTTATTCGATATTTCTGGACTTGGATGTTCTCGCATCCCGCAAAACCGGGCTGCGGCTGTTTTCCATTGACCGGTTTAACTTGTTCTCTTTCCATCAAAGAGATCGTGGCGACGGCCGCGCTGAAGGGTTACGCGATTATCTGAATGAAAAGCTGACGGCTATAGGTCTGGATGGCACGCATCTGACCATAAAAATCTTGACCATGCCGCGCATACTAGGCTGGTCGTTCAATCCACTAAGCGCCTATTTTGTCTATGACCATGATGGCGCGCTCAAAGCCATTTTGTGGGAAGTCGACAATACGTTTGGCGAGCGGCATAGCTATCTCATTCCAGTGGCACATCCCAATGAGCCCGTCATACGGCAGGAATGTGATAAGGCATTTTATGTTTCGCCTTTCATGCCGATGGATTTGCACTACGGTTTTCGCCTCAAGAAACCCGATGAATCACTGACGATCCTTATCGATGTCACGGACGCCGAAGGGCTGCTGCTGATTGCGCGCCATATGGCAAAACGCCATGCGCTATCTGACCGTGCGCTGCTGAAATGTTTTTTTGCACTGCCCTTTCAAACTGCAAAGGTTCTTGCTGGTATTCACTGGGAAGCATTGAAAATTTGGCGCAAAGGCATTTCACTTGTTGATAAGCCTGTGCCGCACACGGGCCTTGTTACCACGATCAAACCAACCCCATCTGCATGAGCAAGCAAGCATCATGACCATGTATCCATTGTCACAGGCCGTTACTCCCTATCAAAGCTGTGAGGTAAAATTTTCAACCCGCTTCTGCCTGCGGGAAAAATTTGTATCCTGGCTTTTTTCGAAAATTGACGCCGGGCGGCTGACGGTAATTTTGCCAAATGGCATCCATATGTTTTTTGAGGGCGCGCAGGAAGGTCCGGATGCGCTCATGCATATCCATCACTGGCGCATGATCTGGAAAACGGCACGCAAGGGTGACCTTGGATTTGCAGATTCCTATATCGATGGTGACTGGGATACGCCGGACTTGACCGCTGTCATCCGCATTATGGCCCGAAACAGTGACACGCTTTTTCAGCGCATTCGCGGCATTGGCCTGTTTCGTGTCCTGCCACAAATGCAACATGCGTTGCGCAGCAACAGCAAATCCCGCAGCCGGAAAAATATTGAAGCGCATTATGATCTCGGCAACGCATTTTATGCACACTGGCTGGATTCATCCATGCTGTATTCATCTGGCATCTGGACCAGCGATACGCAAACACTGGAGCAGTCTCAGCAGAACAAGGTAGAGCGGATTGCAACCCTTCTCGAAATTTCCTCCGGCCAACGTATTCTTGAAATTGGCTGTGGCTGGGGCGCGCTTGCCATTGCCCTGGCCATACAAAAATCAGCGTCTGTGGATGGTATTACACTCTCGCCAGCGCAGTTGGCCTTTGCAAATACACGCGTTGAAGGTGCCGGGGTTAGGCCAAAAGTGTCGCTTGACTTGCAGGATTACCGGGACATCCATCAGCGCTATGACAGGATTGTTTCCATTGAAATGATCGAGGCTGTGGGTGAAGCGTATATGCACCAGTATTTTGATACAATCGCGCGCTGTCTGAAAGATGATGGCCGTGCTGTCATTCAAGCCATCACGATTGCGGATGACCGTTTTGATGTCTATCGAAACGATACTGATTTTATCCAGACCTATATTTTTCCAGGTGGCTTTTTGCCATCTGCCACATTCATGCTCACGTGCGCATCTCATGCGGGATTGAAACTTGTGCAAGATGAGCGATTTGGGCAATCCTATGCGAAGACACTTCTGGAATGGCAAGTGCGTTTCAATGCCAACTGGCCAACGATCAAAACGCTGGGTTTTGACGAGAAATTTCGCCGCGTGTGGAATTATTATCTGAGCTATTGTGCGGCTGGATTTAACGAATCATTGATTGACGTCGGCCTTTATGTCTTTGAGCGCGCGCAATCACCAACCAACTGACTGGAGGAATTTTTCGTGAAAAATGCTCTGTATGGCCTTATCGCCGTGGCGGCCTTCCCCTCAACGGCATTTGCGCAGGATCTGCCACTTGGCACCTGGGCCCGCGGCGACGGCAATGCGCGCGTACGCATTGAAAAATGCGGCGCTGCAATCTGTGCCATCAATACCTGGATCAAGGATACGTCAGGCGGCGAAAATGTCGGTGACCGTCTGGTGATGTCCGTCACCCCTGCCGGAGCCAAGAAGCTTGATGGCACAGCGTTCGACCCGCAGCGCAATAAAAACTACAAAATCAGCATATCGTTTGGCGATAGCGCGATGACGACACGGGGATGCATTCTGGGCGTGCTGTGCAAGAGCACAAGCTGGAGCCGCCTTAATTAATGCAGGCCATTGATATGGCCACAATCATGTCTGAATGATTGCCTGCCGCAGGTAATATCTGACTTGCCTCATCGGAGCCGAAAGTCATGCACGATATTCCGCGCGTGCGCTGGAACCTCTGCGTCATCGAAAATGTCGGGATATTGTTTGGCAAGGTTTGGCAAGGCTGACAGAATTTCCCGCAGATGCTTGCGCATCTCAGCTTCAGCGCATTCTGAATCGCGCACCTTGAGAGCATCAACAATAGCCTGATGCTGTTCAATCAGCCTTGTCAACGGAGTGGCCCCCGGCAGGCTCAGATAGCGGACGCGATCAGTCTGTGCGCGCGCACTTTCCACCACGCGGGTGGCATATTCGCATTCGATAATATTGGCGATCTCGCGATGAAAGGCTTCATCCAGTTCTGTGAAGCGCCGGTATGCCCCTTCATTTGCCGCGCGTTTTTGTTCGGCAATCATATCTGTTAACCGCGCGCAGCCGGCATCATCAATCAGTTTGGCTGCCGTGTGAGCAATGGCGCCTTCGACGGCCTCGCGCACGAAACGTGCGTTCAGGACTTCACGGATTGAAATTTTCACAACGAACGTGCCGCGGCTTGGCAGAATTTGCAAAAGGCCGACTTCACGCAGCTTGATGAAAGCCTCGCGCACCGGTTGCCGGCTGATCCCGCACCGCCTTGCAATGTCTGCCTCGGACAGAGCCTGCCCCGGCTTAAGCTGCATCTCGATAATGCCCTGTCGCAGGAACTGGATGACCTGCGGCACAATTGGCTCAGCCAGCTTCAGTGTTGCGTTCACAGATTGCTCCTTGCCAATAGCCACATCCTTAGTAACATACCGGTATGGTGCCATACGCTATCGAAAAAACAATGGCACATTCGGGAGGAAAGAGAAATGACGGCAGGGCTTTCAAAACGTTTGCTGACAACGCTGGCCTTCAGCGTTGCCGCTCTGGGCGCTACCACGCTGGGGCTGACAACGAGTGCGAATGCGCAGCAACAGCTCAACATCAACACGGCTTTGGCGACGGATGACCCGATTTATAAGGGTCTTGAGCGGTTGCGCGACAAGATTGCCGAGCGCTCGAAGGGGCAACTCACCATCCGTATTTTCCCCGGCTCACAGCTCGGCAAGGATGAGGACGTGCTTGAACAGGCCCGGGCCGGCGCCAATGTGGCTGTGGTTGTTGACGGTGGGCGCATGGCTGTTTTCGTGAAGGAATTCGGCATTCTCAGCGCACCATACCTAGCTGACGGGTTCGATGGCATCCGCAAGGTTGTGACATCGCCGATGTTTGCGGAATGGGAAAAGAAACTGCGGGCGACCTCTGGCCACCAGGTCCTTTCGTTCAATTGGTGGCAGGGCGACCGCCATTTGCTGACCAACAAACCGATCAAGGTTCCGGCCGATCTGGCTGGCATCCGTCTGCGCACGCCGGGCGCGCCGGTCTGGGTAGAAACCATCCGCGCCATGGGGGCAACGCCAACGCCCATGGGCTGGGGGGAAGTTTACCCGGCCATGCAGCAGAAGGCGATTGATGCGGCCGAGGCTCAGGTGCCTGCCATTTTCGGCTCGCGCCTTTATGAGGTGACAAAATATCTGACGAAAACAAGCCACTTCAATCTGATCACCGGCATTGTCGCTGGCGGCGCATGGTTTGATAAACTCAGCCCCGAACTGCAAACAATCCTGCGCGAAGAATCCCTCGCGGCTGGCGATTGGGCCTCCCAGGCGACGCGTGATTCACTGCCGGATTACGAAAAGAAGATGGTCGAGAAAGGCATGATTATCGCTGAGGTGGACAAGAAGCCTTTCATTGATGCAACCAAGGTTGTCTATGACAAGCTCGGCTATGGCGAACTTCGGGCACAAGTGGAAAAGCTCCTCAAGTAAGCCCTCACAAGGATCGCTGGCATTTTGCGCCAGCGATCCATCCTTACCCATTCCAATGTGCGACCGCGCCATCAAAGGATGGATGCCATCATGCTTGTTTTGCTCACACGGCTTGAAGATATCACCTCCAAAGCCTTGCTGGCCGCTATTACTGGCCTTGTTTTTTTTGCTGCCATTGGCCGTTCATTTGGCTATCCGCTGATCTGGTCCGTCGATATGGCGCAACTGCTGTTTGTCTGGCTGTGTTTTCTTGGCGCGAACCGGGCCATGCGGCTGAAAGCGCATATTGGCGTTGATCTGCTGGTGCGCCGCCTGCCGCACAATGTACGCTGGATCATAGAAATTGGACTTGGGCTGATTGCGCTGGGCTTTCTCATTGTGCTGATTGTTTCGGGCTACCGCCTGACAATACAAAACTGGCAGCGCATTTTTGGCGATAGCGGCATTTCCTATGCCTGGGTCACAGCGGCAGTGCCTGTCGGTGCGAGCCTTCTGGGCGCGACAGTTCTCTACAACCTCATTGGCGCGCTGCGGCGCGGCGTTCTGGTCTTCTATGCCGAAAAATCGGTGGACCGGTCCGAAACGCAGCTGGGATAAGCACAATGACAATTCTTTGGCTGATGTTTTT
The DNA here is from genome assembly GCA_051646285.1 of Beijerinckiaceae bacterium. GTDB lineage: Bacteria > Pseudomonadota > Alphaproteobacteria > Rhizobiales > Beijerinckiaceae > Terrirubrum. The sequence continues at coordinate 14,825 of JBOFCU010000102.1, read as the reverse complement.
TGTGCTGATGTTTCTTGGCCTGCCAGTCTCGCTGGCCATTGGTCTTTCAGGGTTCAGCTTTTTTGCGCTCAGCGGCACGGTGCCCGTCAGCATTGCCGTGCAGCAGATTGCCACAGCCTCCCAAAGTTTTCCGCTTCTGGCTGTGCCATTTTTTGTGCTCGCCGGACACATGATGAACAAGACCGGCATTACCCATCGTTTAATCGCCTGCTCCAATGTGCTGGTCAGCTGGATGGTTGGCGGCCTTGCCCAGGTTTGCATCCTGCTTTCCACGCTGATGGGCGGCGTTTCCGGTTCGGCGGTGGCGGATGCAGCGATGGAAGCCCGCATTCTAGGGCCTGACATGATCCGGCAAGGCTATTCGCGCGGGTTTACATGCGCCACCATTGCCGTTGGCTCGCTGATTACAGCCACCATTCCGCCAAGCCTCGGTCTCATCCTGTACGGCTTTGTCGGCAATGTCTCCATTGGCCGGCTGTTTCTGGCCGGCGTTATTCCTGGCCTTGTGATGATGCTGGGCCTGATGGCGCTCGTCTGGACCATTGCCAAGCGGCGCGGGTATCAGCCATCGGCGAAAAAATTGCCAACGCGCACTGATGTGTGGACCGCCATAAAACATGCAAAATGGGCACTGTTGTTCCCCGTCGCCCTGCTTGTTGGTATCCGTGGCGGCATTTTCACACCTTCGGAAATTGGGGCTTTTGCCGTTGTTTATGCCATCGTCGTCGGCATTTTTCTGCACAAGGAATTGACGTGGCACAGCTTTGAAGAGGCGCTTGGCGAAGCTGTTCTTGATGTCGGCGTGATCATGTTCATCATCCTGATGTCGGGCATGGTTGGATATGCGCTGATCTTCGAACAGGCACCGCAGACGATTGCAGAATGGATGCTTGGCCTGTCACGCGAGCCTGTTATCGTGGTAATGCTGATCCTGCTTTTTCTGCTCATCGCTGGCTGCTTTGTTGAAAGCACAGTGCTCGTGCTGCTGCTAACGCCGATTTTCGTACCAATCATCACAAAAATTGGCGTCGATCCTGTCCATTTCGGTATCCTCATGATGTCGATTGTCACTCTCGGCTCCATGACGCCGCCTGTCGGCGTCGCGATGTTTACCGTGTGCTCAATTCTCGACACACCGATCGAGGAATATACGATTGAAGCCATTCCCTTTATTGCCACGATTGTTTTTATCGTCGCAATATTGACATTGCTGCCGGGGCTGGTGCTCTGGCTGCCCAATCTCCTGATGTAACACGAGACAAAGTGGAAATTGATTGATGGAACAGACGTGGCGCTGGTTTGGACCCGATGATGTTGTGACACTGGCTGCGGCCCGGCAGGCTGGTGCGACAGGAATTGTCACGGCCCTGCATCACATTCCCTATGGCGTGGTGTGGCCAGTGGATGAGATTGAAAAACGCAAAGCTGAAATCGCAGCACCCGGCTTCGGCTTGCGCTGGTCAGTGGTGGAAAGCCTGCCCATTCATGAAACTGTAAAACTCGGCGAAGGCAATCTTGAGCCGATTTTTGAGAATTACCGGCAATCCCTGCGTAATCTGGCGGCATGTGGGCTGCGTACGGTGTGCTACAATTTCATGCCTGTACTGGACTGGACGCGCACCCAGCTGGATGCGCCGCGCCCTGGCGGCGCGCGTGCATTGCGCTTCAACATTCACGAATATGTTGCGTTTGACTGGCTGATGCTGGAGAGGCCAGGTGCCGATATTGGCCACAGTGCTGCGGTGCTGGACCGTGCGCGGCAATGGTTTGCAAACTCCAGCGCAGATGATCGTCAAACACTGTTGAACACGATCATGGCGGGACTGCCCGGCGCATATGACCGCTATGATATTCCCGGATTGCGGGCCCTGCTCGCGCGTTACGCTGGCATGAATGCCGAAACCTTGCGCAACAATCTCAAGCGCTTCTTGCAGGCTGTCATACCAACCGCGCAGGAGGTCGGCATCAATATGTGCATCCACCCTGACGATCCGCCACGCCCGCTCTTTGGCTTGCCGCGCATTGTTTCAACAGGTGATGATCTTGATGCCATTCTGGCCATGGTGGACAGCCCTGCCAATGGCATCACGCTTTGCTCAGGCTCACTTGGCGCGCATCCGCATAATGATGTCCCCGCCATTGCCAGAAAAGTTGCTTCCCGCATCTGGTTCGCGCATTTGCGCAATGTTGCCAAAGACCCCGATGGCTCATTCATGGAAGCAGACCATCTGGGTGGTGATACCGACATGGTTGCACTGATCCGCGTCTTGCTCGACGAAGAGTCGCGGCGGCGCGTCGAAGGATGGGCAGCGTGGGAAATTCCGATGCGCCCCGATCATGGCCACGAAATTCTGGATGATATCGGAAAAGGCAGCTTCCCCGGCTACCCAGCCATTGGCAGGCTGCGTGGGCTGGCGGAACTGCGCGGTGTGATGACGGCGCTCTCCCATGGCAATACGCACTGATTTTCGCTCTGTGATTCGAATTTCACGAAAAAAATGCCGGCATATGGCCGGCATTTTTTGTCAACGCGGCTGATAGTCAATCAGGATCGCCCCTGTCGCCGGGACTTAAAATTTTCGCGCTGGTGCAGCAACATCCAACGACTGAATGATAGCTTGCAGGCGCTGGTCGCTGGCTTGCACCGGATAGGACCGCGTCATGTCCGGCTCCGGCGCGACCCCGAGCACGCGCAGGAAATCCGCCGAAGGCGCAGACACGCTGATACCGGTTCGCCCCACACGCAAGACATTGACGCCATTTTCCTGCAGCAATTGCGCCGCTTCTTGCGCCACCGCAGTATCGCGGCGGCCATCCTGATCAGGCTTGATGAGAACAGTTGCTTTCACATCCATACTTTTTCCTGACCAGATTATACCAGCGCCAGAGCGGCCTGAGCGTTTGCAAGGCCGAACCCAACCGCGCCGTTGGGATGCCCGACGGCCGCCAGCCCCTGAGCATTGTTGCCGCTTTGTACGGCCACGCCGGAGCGCTGCAAAATATCGCGAATGGCAGGCAATGTCAGAACCTTGCCCTGACTGCGCGCCTTTTCGATCAACAAGGCCACGAGCCCGGCCAACTGCGGCGTTGCACTGCTGGTGCCACTGGCACCAACCCAGCCATCATCCGCATGCGTGCCATCACCTTGCGGGTAAGGCGCACCGGCATAAAATTGATCCATTGAGGATCCCGGCGGACATGGCAGCATCATATATACAGCGCTTGGCTTCTGCCCGCACAAACCGCAAATATCCGGCACGGTGCGGTTAGGATAACGGTTGCTGATAAATCCACTGGCAAAATTGCTGGCCTGCAATTGGCCTGCATCATCAGCAAATACACCGCCGATCGATAAAACTTCCGGCATGCTGCCAGGCCAGGCCTGCTGACCATTGCCGGAGGCAAACAGGATTATTTTTCCTTCCGCGACAATATCGCGAATGGCCAATTCCAATGGCATGAAGGACTGTTCAAAATCCCAGCCCCACGAACAGCTGATGACATCCATGCCGGCAGACGCTGCCTCTTCCACTGCATCCTGAGGCGGATCAGTCTGCTGAAAGCCATAGACGGATGCCGCAGGAGCCATTGCAAACACATTCGATGCGATGGCCGTGCCGTGACCGTCGCTATCATCTTCCGGATGCGGGGCGGATGCTGTTGGTGTCGGGCGATAATCATAGCCGTTGCTGGTATAGAAGGGATGACGATAAAATCCGGTATCAACAATACCGACCTTGACCCCCTGCCCGCGCGCCTGCTGCGGGACTTGCAGAAGCCGCCTGATGCCATCCTGATCAATACCAGACCATGCATGTGGCGGCGGCGCAGGATCCGGCGGGGCAAAAAACAGCGGCGGTGGTGTAAAAATAAAATCATCAACACTGGCCGTGGCCGTCGCTTTCACTGTCAGCGAATGAACTGGTGAAACAAATATATCCTTCGGATGTGGCGGCGCATAGCTGACCGTAAAATTCTGTGTTGCCCTGAACGCGCCAGGACGGGGGCGCGCCTGGACAGCCAGAGATATGCCCATCACATCGCTCACCAGCGCAGCGGGGCCACGCGCGGTGATCGTGAACCGGCCATCCCGGATAATCGTGAAGCCGGCGCGCCTCATAAATTCGGCGGCCTTGCCAGCATGGTCAGGGTCCGGCCTGAAATCAGAAATGGACCGCTGTGCCAATTTTCCACGCTGCGACTGAATGGATTCTTTGCACACTGTCTTCGGCGCAATCGTAAAGGTAATATTGCGTACTGCATTTTCAGTTACGGCCGAAAGCGTGGCACATTCCCTGATGATACGCTCAAGCCCGGGAGCGAAGACACAAGACCCATCATTGGCAAGACGCTTTATGGCAGGTTGCCTGACGGATCGTTTTTTCGACGATTTCTCTGTATTATTTTGACCGGCTATTTTGTCTTTGCTTGCCGGTTCTTTCATCTGTGCCGGCTTTGACTGACGCCGCATGCCACTCTCCTGCAGCCACTTTGTAGCCGCGCCAGACCAGATATAATCACACACGAATATACTCAACGCCGCGAATGCATAAAGCGCAACATTTTCTGAATGTCAGATCACTTGATTATATTGCACTGTGATTGCTTCATTCCTATATTCTATTTTGTAAAATTTTAGTCGCCGGGACTGCCCTATTATTATCACATTATATCTAAAAATTCCCTTGCGTAAAGCGCAAATGACGCTACGCTAGGTGATATTTCAAATTGTTTCATAAGGGGCCAATCCAATGAAGGTTCCATATTTTCAGTATCATCTGGCCGTTGGCATGACCTTGGCCGCCCTGACGGGCGGACCGGCTCGTGCGGCAGAACCGGGTACTCACACCGCCGCACCGGGCCGTCCAGCCGGGATTGTGCGTGCTGACATTGTCGCGCTGGATCATCTCATTGTTTATAATCGCTTTGGTTCATTTAATCCTTTCGGGATGATGTTTGCGCTTGCGCATGACGTTGTGCCCCGCGCAAAGCCCGTCGAAGCCGCCACGGCGGTGCAATGCAATCAGCAGACTGGCGTAGAGCGTCACGCCTGGAATTTTGGAAAAATCCGCCCGTTGAATGCGCCTGTGAGACAGGCGCAACAGGCTGGCGTGACGGATGATGACTTGCAAGCGCAAGCCGGCAATGTGCGCCTGCGTGACTGCAAGCGCCCGCGCCCGCTGGTGTTGCGTGCCAATGTAGGCGATGTGCTGGAGCTGCGCTTTACAAACCTTCTGCTGTCGCACGCAACACGCGGGCCTTATGGACCCGATGCAGCATCAGGCGCGGCTTATCAGAGAGATGATGGCACGCTTTCCATTAAACGTGATGAAAAGCCCGGTTTATCAGCAACATTCTGCGCTGAAAAAAATGGCAAGCGCTACGGCATGCCACCGCAAGGCGCTGTCGATAATGATGAGGACATTCTTCAGCGCGAAACAAAAAAAATGTGCGCGCTGCATGGGGCGAGCCCCAGTTCTCCGTCTGATATTCTCACCCCGCCTGCACTGACGCCTCACGATCCGCATCTGGTTGCCTCCCACATCCCGGCTGATGGCAGTACAAAAGCCCTGGCTGCGGATGGGGATTGGCCGTCCACCCGGCATGTATCGCTGGTGATGAACGGCCTGACGAATGTGCCGGATGCGCAAGGGCAGGTGCATGGCGCCTGCACCGGGCTTGGCGCGGTTTCGCCCGGTGAAACAGTGATTTGCCGGTGGGCGCTGGACCGGGACGGGACGCATTTCTTCAGCAGTCAGGCCGCTGTAGCCGGTGGCGAAGGGGACGGCGGATCCCTGACGCATGGCCTGTTTGGCGCGCTCATCGTGGAACGGGCGCACAGCGCCGCTTACCGCAGCCAGCTCACCCGCGCCGCGTTTGACGCTGTCTGGCCGCCCCTGAGTGATGCAGACTGGCAGGCCAAGCGCGCCAGCACCGATCCGGCCGAAAAGCCGGCCCATGCGCGGGCCACGCCCCGCATGGCCGCTGCCGATTATGAAAAGGCCAGTGGCGATGTGCCGATTCTGAACCTGCTGCGGGCCACCGGCCAGTCAGACACCGTGCGCCTGTCACGCGATATGGCGCAGCCGCCCATTACCCTTCCGGTGTACGAAATCGCGCACAGCGTGCTCAATGCCATGGTGAGCGAGCGCGCCAGCCCCACCGCCGCTGCCATTTCCTCATTCCGTGAATTTACGGCCATTCTTCATGATGAGCTGAAAACATTCTATACGGACAATTTTCAGGAGTTGTCTCTGTTTGGAGCCGGGCAGCTTGCCGGTGTGCGGGATGGTTTTGCCATCAATTATGGTGCCAGCGGCATGGGCACCATGCTGTTGGCCAACCGCAAGCGCATTGGCCCGGCAGCTGATTGTGTGGAGTGTCTGTACGAAGAATTTTTTCTGCAATCCTGGGCCAATGGCGACCCTGCCCTGCTCGAACATTATCCCGATGATCCATCCAACGTGCATCATTCCTATCTCAATGACCGGCTGGTGTTCCGCAATTTTCATGCCGGCCCGAAGGAAACCCATGTTTTCCATCTGCATGCCCATCAGTGGTTTGCCGGTAATGACCAAAATCGCGGCAGCTATCTCGATTCACAAACGGTTGGGCCGCAGCAGGGATTTACCTATCGCATTTATTCCGGTGGGTATGAGGCGTATGAAAAGCCGGATGCGACCCCCGCTGACATCAAGGGGTTCTGGGCCACACTGGGGTCAGGCAACAGAAACCGCACGCCTGGCGATTCGATTTTTCACTGCCATCTCTATCCGCATTTCGCGCAGGGCATGTGGGCGCTGTGGCGCAACCATGATGTGCTGGAGGATGGCACGCGATTTTTGCCGGACGGCCAAAAGGATGCGGGGCTTTCAACGACACCACGCGCTGCGGTAACGCTGGGCGCCGATGGCGTGCCCATGCCGCTGGCCGTGCGGCGCGGCACAGACACGCTGGCCGGGCCAGCCTCACCGTCCAGCGAAGGCACGCCCATTCCCGGCTTGCTGCCCTTGCCTGATCCCGATCTGCCACCGCCGGTGCTGCCAACCTATGGGCCAAACGGCATGCCAGGCTTTCCATTTTATATTCCCGGTCAGGCCGGCCGGCGGGCACCGCAACCGCCGATGGACATTGCGCGCAACCGCAATGAGACCAGCGAATATCTCGATGGTGGCCTGCCGCGCCATGTGGTCGATGCGGGCGTGCGCGCCTTCAATGCCGCACCTGATGCGGGCGGCCATCCCGCCGCAGAGGACAAGACGATTGCCGATGGCAAGGCCATGATCGATGCGGCGGCAGCGACATTGCTCCGCTCGCTGGCGCTTGGTGATTTTTCGGCGGAGCTGCATCAATTGCGGCTGCGGCTGCTGCCCTATGATGGTGATGGGCTGGAACAGCGGGCCATGGCCTTTCATTACAACGGGCAATCCATGGCTGATGGTTCGGCGCTGACATTGCGCTCTGCCAATGGAGATGCAGCCGCCTATGACATGGCGCGCGGCGGATACACATCTGCCTCCCAGACAAAGCCATTCGTTGTGAATGGCGCGCCGCCGCGCCCCGGCGCGCCCTTTGCCGATCCTTGCGCGCTGCCAACAGCCGCACGGGGAAAACTGGTGCATCGCAAACCCGATGGCACCTTTGTGCCGGATATTCCGCTGATTGATGTGCGCGATCAGTTTACCGATGGCTATAGCGGCATGGCTGCCGATTTTATCGGTGATCCGGGCCTGACCGGGTTCCGGCGCTATGAAGCCTCGGCCATTCAAACCCGCATGGTGGTCAACCGCGCGGGCTGGCACGATCCGCAGGCGCGCATCAATATCCTTTCAACACAGGCAGCAAAATACAAGACGGGCGAAAATAACCGGGATGAAAAATTCGGCAATCTTGAGCCCTTCTTTTTCCGTGCCACATCCGGTGAGTGCATTGAATTCCGGCATACCAATGAGTTGCCGAAGGATCTGGACAAGGATGATTTCCAGGTCCGCACGCCAACCGATACCATCGGCCAGCATATTCATCTGGTGAAATTCGATGTCACGTCCGCAGATGGTTCCGGCAATGGCTGGAATTATGAAGATGGCACCTTTGCGCCGGATGAAGTGGCACACCGCATTTGTGCCGCGCTACGCGTTGATCCGTCACTGGCAGCAACCGCAACGACGCTTGCGGGCGAAGCGCGGCTTCGCCTCTATGAGCGCACCTGTGTCGATGGAAAACCGGCGCAGCACGAGATTTTCCGCAAGGATCGCAGCCAGCACCGCAAGTGGTTTCAAACCACGGTGCAACGCTGGTTTGCCGACCCCGTCTTATCGACGACGGGGCGCAACCAGACAGGCACGGCCACGCCGGAAATGCGTGACCGGACCCTGCGCACTGTTTTCACGCATGACCATTTCGGCCCATCCTCCATCCAGCAGCATGGATTTTATTCGGCCCTCGTGATCGAGCCGCAGAAAACCCGTGTCTGCCGCACAGAGAAACCAGCCGATGCGGCTGTCGCCATGTGCGAAACACCCAGTGCCGCAACAGCCTTTCCGCTGGTTGAGGGGAGCGAGATCCATGTCGGTGCGCGGCGCGCGATATTGCCGACCGCTGACCAGCGCGCCACCGTTCAGGCGGAACTCAATGCGCTTTATAACGGCCAGCCGAACAAGGATGCCCTTGTGCAGGCCGGCCTCGATGATTTGAACGTGCGCGAATATATGCTGGCGATTGCCGATTTCGCGACATTGTATGACCCTTACGGTAAAAAATGGACTGACCCGACGGTGCCGGTGGCGAATGCGGCGGCAACGCCGGTTGATGCCAAAGGTCTGGATTGCCTTTTGCGCGAGGCATCGGCGCGTGTTGCCAGCAATGACTGGCGCAAGGTTGCGTCTGCCTGCGATGGTGCCGAAACAACACTTGCGGCCCTGATGGCGCTGGGCGATGTGCCGCCGGCCATGCTTGCTGCATTGACGCCGGCTGATGTCACCGCCCTGGTTGCCTATACGCGGCAATGGCGTGCAGCCCATGGCGCGCCGATTGCCGCACCGCGCCGGCCGGAAAGCATTTCGGTGGATCATCACGATCCCTATCTCGTGAATTACCGCAATGAGCCGCTGCCGTTGCGGGTTGGCACGGATAAAACCACGCCCGGCCCCGCCTCTGGCCTGCGCAGTTGCCGCGACATTGCCAGTGCGCCCAACAGCGTTTCTCCCCTGCCTGCAATGGTGAATGAACGGTCGATTGCGCAGCAGCGCAGCGGCGAGGAGGGGGACATGGCCAATGTCTTCCGATCCAGTGTCGCCCGGAAGACCGGTACGAATATCCGTTACGACATTCTCCATTCCGACCCCTGCACGCCGATGCTGGAGGCCTATACCGGCGAAAAAATTCAGGTGCGCCTCATTCAGGGGGCACAGGAAGTGCAGCATATGTTCACGCTGGAAGGCTATGCCTTGCCGCGCAACATTGATCAGCGCTTTCCATCGCGATCCAATCACCCGGAACAGTGGGCGGCCAATCAGGCCGCGCTCAACACGCGCCATCGCGCCTGCTGGGATGCGCATAAAACCATCCCGCTGCTGGCGCGCAACCAGCCCTTGCACAGCGTTCACCCGCGCCTGACATTCCTGCGCGAGAATTGTGACAATGTGGATGGCCGCGTGGCGGCGCAGGAAATTGGTATTTCCGAACATTTTGAAATTGCCGGTGCGTTCAATTCGCAAGGCACCAATCAGCTCACAATGTTCAGTTTGCCAGCGGCGCAACCTGTTTCACGGCTGGAATCGGGCGACAGCCTGTATCACTTCGGCACGCAGGATGCGTTGTGGAATGGCGCATGGGGTCTGCTGCGCATTTATGATGCCGGTCAGCGGCAGGATTTCACCCAATGCCTTGCCGGCATGCCGCCGCAATCAGCGCCATCAGGGCAAGCTTCTCCGCAACCGCCTCTGTGCCCGCCGGGCATGAATCCGCAAGTTCTGATAACGGATCGCCTGCCCAAGCTCGCGGCATTGGCCCCCGAACTCTCCACGCAGACGCCGCCGCCTGGTGCTGCTGCCGCTGCTTTCGATGCCGATGCCCATCCATGGCTGTCGATCACATGCCCTGTCGCGGGTGGCGCGCAGGCACGGGCACATATTGCCGCCATTGCTGCGCCGGGCTTGCGTTATAATCCCGATGCGCCCATGCGCGACAATGGTGCCTTGCGGTTTGTCCCCGCCACGGCGAATGGCGTGCCGGTGACGGGCGGATGGTCACGGCCACTGGTCTTGCGCGTCAATGCCGGTGATTGCCTGACGCTGACGGTTTTCAATCAACTACCGGCGCTGAATGGCGGCAGCGGCAATGCTCACATGCCGAAAATTGTGCCGCTCAATACCGATCAGGGCGCATGGAATGATGCGGCCGGCACCTACAAACCCGGCAGCGGCGCGGTGCTGACCCCGTCGCAAAAATTGGCGATATCCATTCCGCTGTCGATGACAGTTAATCGGCAATATGTGCCTGCGCCCTTCGGTGTGAATTATCTTGGTGCCAACAGCAGCGGAGACAGCCAGACCATCAGCTACTTCGCCGGGACGATGGAGCCGCGCTGGGATGAACTCGATGCACGGCTTGCTGCTGGCGTGGCCTGCGGTGCGACATCCCTAAAGCTCGAACCGGCGCGCGCCAACACCAATAGCCCGACGCATAAACTCGTCGATATTCTTGGCCGTCACTACAAGGGCAATGTTGGCACGCTGACGCCAGACCAAGTGCGGCAATGCATCATGCCCGCCATTGCGGAGACAAAGCGCCCGCAAGGCTATGCCTTTGGCCCGCTGCCGCTGAAATCCTTCGGTGACGTGATTGGCCATGCGTCGCGCGGTCTTTATGGCATGGTGATTGTGGAACCGAAGGGCACGCAGCAGGCGCGCATCGTCAATGGCGTGCTGACCTATACCGCCATTCCCACGGCTGTCGCATCCAGTTCGGTGCGGCTGCGTTATCCGCAAGCGGCTCATCCCGGCTCGCCATCGCCTGACGCTGATCCGGCCCATCAGGACAGCGCGGTGACATTGCCGCCGGCGCTGGTGTCAGAGCATGCGCTGGTGTGGCAGGATGGGCTGACGCTCCATGCGCCGCGTATCGGCGGCGGCAGCCCGGCACCTGTGGCCGACTGCCATGTCTGCGATGACAGTTATGATTTCGGCAAGCGCGGCGTGAGCTACCGCGCCGGGATGCTCACGGCCCGGCTGGGCATTCCCGCCATCCCGCAAACGGGAGACATTGCCAGCACGGTGAATGGCGCGTTCGACCTGAATAAAATCGTCATTCCCAAATCGATCTATTCCCACACGGTGAAGGCGCTGCATTTGCCGCCGCTGGTTTCGCAGCCCGGTGATGAGGTCATGTTCCGGCTTCTGCATCCGGCTGGACGGGCGCGCCAGCGGGCGTTTGTCATGACCGGCGCGGGTTACGATGATTTGTTTCCCGGATTCGGCTTTCCCAGCGCGGCCCTGCTGGCTCCGGGCAAAGCGCTCACCGCGCATCTCTGGCGCAAGGCGGCTGCGGGCGAATGCCAGTTGTGGCGTGATGGACCGAGCCTGATGGTGGGCCAGGGCGTATGGGGATTGCATGGCGTGCCCTCCGCACCGCAAGGGCAGGATGCATGCGCAAAGCCATGAACTCCGGCATGCGGATGCGCCGGCTGGCGATGATCGCGCTCGCGGCCAGTTGTGCAGGCGGCCATTTAGCGGCCATTGCGAATGACGAGCCGCTGGTATCACCGGTGCGGTCCTCCCTGGACATTCTGGATGAGAACCGGCAGCCCGTCCGCAATCCTGCACCGGGAACATCGGTGGTGTTGCGGCTCACGCTGACGCACGGCGTGACGCAAGAGCCAGCGCGCTGGAACGATACGCGCGCCTTTGTCAAAACGCTGGATGGCGAGCCACCGGCATGCGCCGCGCGCGTGCGCATGTATCGCGCCACGGGTGCTGTCGCGCTCGGCGATCATGCGCTGGAGGGCACGCTGATTTTATCCCACAGCGCTGACAACCGCCTTTCCCTGGTGGACCCGCGCTTGCCAGCATCGCGCAACACACTCGCGATCCGCACATTGAAGGCCCCGCAGGCCCGGCTGATGAGTGACAGCGCCCGCGCGCGCTATTTTGTGCATGACCCTGACACCGGCATGGTGGAGCGCATCCGGTTTCCTGATCTGGCGCTGACACGTGTCATCAAACCGGATCATACCATTCCCCATCTTGATGAAAGAGGCCTCGTTCTGATTGGTGCCAACCACATCACGCGTGTGCGTGATGATGGCAGCACAACAGATATTCCGCTTGCCAATGGACCATGGCATCGGGAGCAGCATACGCCGATGCCCGTTCTGAAAAATGCGGCGGGTCAATTGCTGGTGATTCCGCAGACTGTTGCAGAGCGCGCCACGCGCTTCACACCGCCACCCGGCGCGCGCTTTTTGAACGCCGCGCGCGATGCAGCGATCGCACTCACCAGTGATGATATGCATCTGCATATTCTCACTGCCAGAGGCACGGCTGCGGCCATCAAAATGGCACAGCCCGTGATGGCCGCGTGGCTCACGCCCGACAAGCGCTATGCCATTGCCCTGCATGAGGACCGGCGCACCGTGTCGGTGATTGATGCTGCCATGGGAGAAATGGCACAGGCCTTTTCCCTGAGCATGCCACTGCTGCATCTGCACATGATCGACCGCACCGGATTTCTGCAACTTGCCAATGGTATGGTGCTGAAATTCGATCAGGCCAGTCTGGCGCGCGGCCAGGCTGTTGCGCTTGTGCCCGTACTGCGCCCTGCCCCTGACATGGACATGGTTGCCGATGAATTGATTCCGCCTCCAGCCCTGATGCCCTTTGGCGAAGGGATTCTCGCCTCCGGCCATGGTGGAGACAGGATTGCACGCGTTACGATGGATACGCACGCAGCCTTGAATGGCGCTCCGGCGCAAAGCACACCGACCATTTTGCGCACAGGCCGCAGCAAGGCCATGGCCTCTGTCAAACGTGGCTTTGTTGAAATTGGCCCCGGCATTTACGAAGCCAGTTTCATGGCGCGCGCGCATGGCGCGCATCTGCTTGTGCTCGCTGACGCCAAGGGGCAATTTTCTGCCTGCCATGCCATCGCCATTGATGATGGCGACGCTGCCATGCGTGAAGGCCAAAAGGCGCGGCTTGTGCTCGTTGCTGCGCGCAGTGCGATCACCGTTGGCGCATCGCGCATAGTCATGGCTGTGGAGGGCGATGCAGCCCGGCCGATTGGCGCTGTCACGCCCTTCGAGATCATGGATTTGTCATCCCACTGGCGCACACGCGTGCAGGCCACGCGCCAGTCAGATGATACACTGCTGGCGCAAATCGCATTTCCAAAATCCGGCCGTTATATTCTGCAAGCATATGCGCCTGATGCAGGCCATGCCTTTCGCACGCCGGTTATCGTTGTCGTGCCTGACCGCCCGCAAAACCAATGACAGACCGGCGCGCATTTCTCATTGCCATGGCGGCACTGGCCTTTCCCGCCAAGGCCAATGCAGAAGCTATGCCGTTCCGGCCCGTGCGGCGGCGCGCGCCTGATGCTGTGCTGCAAACGCACCGGCGCGAAACGCTGCGCTGGCGTGCGGATATAGTCGGCGGCAATCGCCGCGCCATTGTGGGCGTGACTTTTCTGGGGTGCCAAAGTCAATGCCCGCCCAGTGATGTTCTGTTTTCACAGCTTGATATGCGGGCTCCGCCCCACATTGATCTTTATACATTGACGCTTTCGCCGCTGACCGATGACTGGCGCTTGCTGGCGCGCCGCGCGGAAGAATTCAACGCTTCATCCCGCTGGCGCTGGCTCACAGGCGAACCACGGGACGTTTATGCCGTGCTCGATTCACTCGACATTGACTTTTCCAATCTCGATCAACACGGGCAAATGGTTTTGCGCGCAGGAGGCGGCCGGGCCGAAAGACTGGATGCGCTGCCCGATGCAGATAGCCTGCTGCGCAGCCTTGCATAATATGCGGATCGTTTACCTGTGCCTGATCTTTTGGCTTGGCCTTGTAATTTCAACGCAAGCCGCTGACGATGCCGAGATGGGCCGCCGCATTTTCCGGCAGGGCGCTGACGGCAAGCAGGCCTGTGCGGGGTGTCACGGCCGTGATGGGCTTGGCAGCCGTGAAGGCGACAGTGAGGCACCGCCAATCCGCTGGGATATATTATCCAGGGAGATGAATTATCAGGGTGATGACGCGCTCAACCGTGCACTTTCGCAAGGTATTTCTCCCAGCGGCGCGCAACTGTCAGGCAAAATGCCGCGCTATTTTCTTTCGGCTGATGCGCATTCTGATCTTGCCGCCTATCTCAAGCATATTGCAGCTGAAGATCAGCGCGGCATAACGATCGATACAGTGACAATCGGCGTTGGCGTTGCAGATTCCAATGACCCCTTGCTCTCCTTGCTGGCCAACTCCACTGAAACACTCACGCGCGGACATTCCATTTACGGACGGCGCGTTGTCTATACGCCCGTACAGGCCGACGCTGTTTCAAGCCTGTCTCATGGCCAAGCATATCTTGCCATCATTGGCTGGCCAGATGCCATCAATGATAGCGCGGCAGAAGTGTTTGCAAGAGCCGGGATTCCCAATGTGATGCCGCGCGGCCTGTTCGTTGGAACAGAAAATCCGCAGGATGGTTTTGGGCTTTTCGCCCCACTCACAGCCATACTGCGTGAGGTCGATCAGCTCGCGCCATGCGCCGGACACACACCGCATCTGATCGTGGCAGATGATGGGCTTCGGCAACGCCTGATAAAAACCTTGC
>JBOFCU010000092.1:0-7906 GCA_051646285.1 Beijerinckiaceae bacterium | reverse complement strand
GGTGCGCTTGTGTCTGTTGGCGTGGTGACGCTGGTCGCCCAGCGCACCCGCAGCCTGGCGGTCCTGCTGCTGGCGGGTCTGGCCATCGCAAGCTTTGCCGGCGCGCTGACAACGCTGGCGATCAATCTGGCACCCAACCCGTGGGCCGTGACGGAGCTGGTGTTCTGGCTGATGGGCTCGATCGAAGACCGTTCCATGCGCCACGTCATCATGGCAGCACCCTTTGCGCTGGCGGGCATGGCGCTGCTGCTGAGCCAGCGACGGGCGTTGCGTGCGCTGGCGCTGGGTGAGGAAGCGGCGGAAACGCTGGGCGTGGATGTGTCACGCACCACCCGCATCATTGTGCTGGGTGTTGCGCTGGGTGTGGGTGCCTGCGTGGCTGTCTCCGGCGCGATCGGATTTGTCGGCCTTGTTGCCGCCCATTGCATTCGCCCGTTTGTGGCCCATGATCCGGGCCGCACCGTGCTGCCGGCCGCGCTGGCCGGAGCCCTCATCATTCTCGCCGCTGATATCTGCGTGCGGCTTCTGCCCACCTTCACCGAAGTCAAACTGGGCGTGGTCACCGCGCTGCTCGGCGTGCCATTTTTTCTCTGGATCATTTTGAAAAAACCCGCGAGTGCGGCGGAGATGGCATCATGAGCTGTCTGGCCGCTGAAGCCCTGGGTATTGCGCTTGGTGGCCGCGCGGTTCTGCGCGATGTGTCGGTGACATTGAATGGGTCAGGCCTGACCGCGATCATCGGTCCGAACGGTGCCGGAAAATCAACGCTGCTGCGCGCCCTGTGCGGCCTGCTTGCGCCAGACAGCGGCGCCATCACACTGGATGGCGAAAATATTCAGCACGTCCAGCGCGCTGCGCGGGCACAAAAGATTGGTTATCTGCCGCAGCATCACACGGCGGTTTGGGCCATGCCGGTCATTGATGTGGTGGGTCTGGGACGCATGCCGTGGAGCGGTGCCAGTGAAAGCCTGCATGATGCAGCCATTCACACTGCACTGGATGCGATGGATGTGTTGCATCTCGCCCATCGGCCTATGACCACCTTGTCCGGGGGGGAGCGCAGCCGCGTCATGCTGGCGCGCCTGCTCGCCGGGCAGCACGCCATTTTACTGTGTGATGAACCGCTCGCGCACACCGATCCGCGTCATCAGATTCTTGTGATGGAAACCTTGCGCGCGCGGGCTGAGGCCGGAGCCGATGAGAAGGCACAAACCGTTGCAGTGGTCATGCATGATCTGGCCCTGGCGGCGCGCTATGCCCGGCGCGTCATCGTGATGGATGGCGGGCTTATTGTTGGCGATGGCGCGCCGGCGGATATTCTGACGGCGCAGACCCTGGCAACCGTGTTCGGGATCGGCAGCATTGTCGAGCAGCGCGCTGGCGGGCTCCTGGTCACGCCATGGTCGTGAGATGTCGTGCCGGCCGGATATATGCGTATAATGCCTGCGACTCCGCTCAGCCCGGACCGTGGTGACACATGCCCGCTGAAAACAAATGGGTCCAGATCGTCAGTGTTGAAACCAAGGCCTGCCTCATCGCGCGGCCAGACCGCACGCGCGCTGTTGCGCGTGGCGTGACACGGCTGCTGCGCGCCAGCGGCTTTGCCGTGGTGCAGGAAATGACCTTTGCCAATGGCCGCCGCGCCGATGTTGTCGCGCTTGGGGCTGACAATGAAATTCTGGTCATCGAAATCAAGTCCGGCATCGAGGATTTCCGCACCGATCAAAAATGGCCGGATTACCGCGATTATTGTGACCGCTTCTTTTTTGCCGTCGATGCGGATTTTCCGGTGGATGTGCTGGATGGCCAGGTTGGCGTGATTGTGGCGGATGCTTATGGCGGCGCATTTGTACGCGATGCCCCCATCCATAAACTCAGTCCCGCCCGCCGCCGCGCTCTGACGATTGCCTTTGCGCATCTGGCCGCCCATCGCCTGGCACGCGTCAATGATCCCGAGGGCGTGCCGCGCTGAGAGTCAGCGCAGTGCGGCAACAAGGCTGCGTTTTTCGCCAAGCGGAATATGCCCGACGCTCATCTGCTTGTCTTTGGCCGAGGCAAAAATATAAGATGGCGTGGCCGACAGGTTGAGGCGATTGCCAAAGGCGGCGCTGGCTTTCAGGACAGCGGTGACCGCATCACTGTTTGCCGCCTCCGTCAAATCCTCGGTGTTACCGCCATACTGTTTGGCCACAGCCAGCGCGCGCTCGGCATCAATAACCCCGCGCGAAGCAAACAGGGCTTTGTGAAACGAAAAATAATCCCGGGGTTTTTGCATCGCCATTGCCACGGCGACCTTGCCAGCGAGAATGGATGGCAAGCCCAGAACCGCATAATTCACCAGGATGACGCGCAACGTCTTGTCAGCCTTGATCAACGCATCAAGATCGCGCGTGGCCTGCTTGCAGAACCCGCAATTATAATCGAAAAATTCGATCATCGTCACATCGCCATTGGCCGCGCCAACGGTAATGGTGGCAGGCAGGGTCAGCGCATCATTCAAAGCCGCGCGCGAAATTTCCGTGTGCGGAATCGCTCCAGCGTGATGGCTCAGCGCGGGTGAGGCCGCCATGACCGCAGAACTGCCAATGAATAGACGGCGGGAAATCATCATGCGCCTAGCCCTCGCCGCCCGGCAATTTCAGATTTTCCGGGCGCGGCATGGAAATGATATTATAGCCTGAATCGACAAACATGATTTCTCCTGTCGTGTCACAGGATAGATCAGAAACCAGATAAAGCGCTGTGCCGCCAATGCCGTCATGGGTGACGGGGCGGCGCAGGGGCGAATGATCCTTCTGGAAGGAATACATGAACCGCGCATCGGTAATGCCAGCGCCAGCGAGCGTGCGCACCGGGCCAGGCGAAATCGCGTTGACGCGGAT
Source organism: Beijerinckiaceae bacterium (assembly GCA_051646285.1). Taxonomy (GTDB): domain Bacteria; phylum Pseudomonadota; class Alphaproteobacteria; order Rhizobiales; family Beijerinckiaceae; genus Terrirubrum. Next base: position 5,024 of record JBOFCU010000092.1, on the reverse strand, counting down.
ATTCTGCGGGCCGTAATCGGCGGCCAGATAACGCATGGATGCTTCGAGCGCTGCTTTCGCCACGCCCATCACATTGTAATTGGGCATCACGCGGGTTGAACCGCCAAAGGTCAGTGTCACCAGTGAGCCGCCATTGGGCATCATCCCAGCGGCGCGCTTGGCAATTTCCGTGAAGGAAAAACAGGAAATGACCATGGTGCGGGAAAAATTCGCCCGCGTCGTGTCCGCATAAAGACCCTTCAACTCGTTTTTGTCGGAAAAGCCGATGGCGTGAATGACGAAATCCAGCGTGCCCCATTCCTGTTTCAGCGTGTCGAACAATGCGTCGACAGAGGCAATATCCTCGACATCGCAGGGCAGCACGAGCTTGGAGCCAATGCCCTGTGCCAGCGGCGCAACGCGCTTGCCAAGCGCTTCACCCTGATAGGTGAAGGCCATCTCAGCCCCATGCTTGTGCAGCATCTCGGCAATGCCCCAGGCGATGGAATTTGCGTTGGCAACGCCCATGATCAGGCCGCGCTTGCCCTGCATTAAACCGGTCATGTGATCATCTTTCAGAAAAATAAGAGCGCGTCACGCATCCACATGCTTGATGGCGATGGTGGCGTTTGTGCCGCCAAAACCGAACGAGTTGGATAGCACACAGCCGAGTTTTTTATTGTCGATGCGCTTGCGCACGATGGGCATGTCGGCAAAGGCCGGATCGAGTTCCTCGATATGCGCGCTCTCGCAGATGAAATCATTGTTCATCATCAGCAGGGAATAGATCGCTTCCTGCACGCCGGTTGCACCAAGCGAATGGCCGGTCAGCGATTTTGTCGCGGAAATGAACGGCGACTTGTCGCCTGCGCCAAACACTTCGCGGATCGCCTCGATTTCCTTGGCATCACCCACCGGGGTCGAAGTGCCATGCGGATTGATATAATCAACCTTGGTTTTCACGGTGGCCAGCGCCTGCTTCATGCAGCGCACCGCGCCTTCGCCGGATGGCGCGACCATATCATAGCCGTCAGAGGTTGCGCCGTAGCCGCAAATCTCGCCATAGATTTTTGCGCCGCGTGCTTTCGCATGCTCGTATTCTTCCAGCACGAGCACACCAGCGCCGCCAGCGATGACAAAGCCGTCACGATTCACATCATAGGTGCGCGAAGCCGTCGAGGGCCGGTCATTGTATTTGGATGACATCGCGCCCATCGCGTCGAACAGCACCGAGAGCGTCCAGTCCAGCTCCTCGCAGCCGCCGGCAAAAATCATGTCCTGTTTGCCCCACTGGATCAGTTCATAAGCGTTGCCGATGCAATGGTTCGAGGTCGCGCAGGCCGACGAGATGGAATAATTCACACCCTTGATTTTGAACCAGGTTGCCAGCGTGGCAGACGCGGTGGAGGACATGGCCTTCGGCACGGCAAACGGGCCAACACGCTTGGAGTTGCCGCTCTCGCGCGCCTTGTCCACCGCCTCAATCAGCGTCTTGGTTGACGGGCCGCCAGAGCCCATGACGATGCCCGTGCGCTCATGGCTGATTTCCTTTTCGGTCAGCCCCGCATCCAGAATGGCCTGATCCATGGCGACATGGTTCCAGGCTGAGCCGCCGCCATGGAAACGCATGGCGCGCCGGTCAACGATGGTTTCAGGGTTCAGGGTCGGCGCACCGGCCACCTGGCTGCGGAACCCGTGCGTGACGAAATCGGGTGCCAGCGCAATGCCGGAGCGGGCCTCACGCAAGGAGGCCAGCACTTCGCTGGAAGTGTTGCCGATGGATGAAACAATACCCATCCCGGAAATGACGACGCGGCGCATGGCGGTCTCCTTGGCAGTGGTGCGGATCACAAAAGCCGCACATCAACAATATTGGCTCTGCCGGGCCATTCCGGCAGGGCATGAGGGGGATGCTGCCCCGCGCCAGTGCGCCGGGCCGCCGGTGTCAGACCGCTTTTTCCTTCGACAGGCCGACACGCAAATCCGTGGCGTGATAGATGGTTTCACCGTCAGCCTTTAGCCAGCCATCGGCAATACCAAGCACAAGGCGGCCGCGCATCACACGTTTGAAGTCGATGCCATATTCCACCAGCTTGCGCGACGGCGTCACCATGCCCTTGAATTTCACTTCGCCGGTGGACAGGGCCATCCCATAGCCGGGTTCGCCCAGCCAGCCGAGAAAAAAGCCCGTGAGCTGCCACATGGCATCAAGGCCAAGGCAGCCGGGCATGATCGGGTTGCCCTGAAAGTGGCAGGGAAAAAACCACATATCCGGCCGGATATCGAGTTCTGCGCGGATCATGCCCTTGCCGAATTCGCCGCCGGTTTCCGAGACTTGGGTGATGCGGTCAAACATCAGCATGGGCGGCAGCGGCAGTTGCGCATTGCCTGGCCCAAACAGCTCGCCGCGTCCGCAGGCCAGCAATTCTTCATAGGTGTAGGAGGATTGGCCGGCCATGATCACACAGTTCCTTGCTTGGGCATCGCCGTCCTGACGCGGCGTGTCATAAGCTGTGGTTAGCATGGGCTTTCCCGGACCGGAAGCAGTCTTGCGCGCGCGCCGTGTTTCCCAAACGGCGGGCTGTTACCGGGCTGGTGAGGATGTTCGCAGGGTGCGCTTGCGGGAACGGCCCCCTGTCCCATATGATACTGCGAACAGTTCGCAACACGGTCAGGCACATTGCGCCACGCAAGTGGCACCATGGCCAAAGCCCATGATGGCTGCGCAAGCCTTCGCCACCTGGCTGCGCGAGCCCTCGCAACGAGCGCTGAAGAGAGCATGGACCAGACCCCTCCACACCTCCGGCCCGCCGCAGCATCCGCCAAAGGGTCTGCCCCCGGCGCTGATACGCGGCCGGGCTGCCCCTACAGTTCCTTGCGCTCCCGCTTGCGCGACGTGAAGCTGCGCCCGACCCGGCAGCGTGTGGCGCTGGGCTGGTTGCTGTTTGCCCGTGGCCACCGCCATGTCACGGCGGAAATGCTCTATGATGAGGCGATGCAGGCGCGCGTGCCGGTCTCGCTGGCGACAATCTACAACACCCTGCACCAGTTCACCGATGCGGGTCTGCTCCGGCAAGTTGCGGTGGACGGGTCAAAATCCTATTTCGATACCAATCTCGATGATCACCATCATTTCTATTTCGAGGGTGAACAGACGCTGGTGGATATTCCCGATGATTCCATTGTCGTGCGCGATCTGCCGGCAGCGCCCGAGGGCATGGAAATTTCCCGCGTTGACGTGATTGTGCGGGTACGCGCCACGCAGGCGGCCAAGCGTTAGGGTAGCCAGGGCGAAGGCGGGCAAGCATTCTGGCGGCAAGCCGTGGCGAAACCAGCCACGGTAAAATCAGCCTGACCTCACCCGCGCCCTTTCATTAACCCTTTGCCGTTCCGGCGTGGGCATGGTGTATTGCACGCGATATTGCAACGCACTCCAGCCGCGCCGCCCGCATCACCATTCATGGAAATCTACCTTCCGATAGCCGAATTGCCGGTCAACATCCTGCTCATTCTGGGCATGGGTGCAGCGGTCGGCTTTGTCTCCGGCATGTTCGGGGTGGGGGGCGGCTTTCTGATGACCCCATTTCTGATTTTCACCGGCATTCCCCCCGCCATCGCTGTTGCCTCAGTCTCGGCGCAGCTTGCCGGATCATCCATGACAAGCGTGCTGTCATACATGCGCAAGCGCGCGGTGGATTTCCGCCTCGGCGGCGTGCTGGTGTTTGGCGGCGCGATCGGCACGGTCTGCGGTGTGCTGTTCTTCAACCAGATGCGCAAACTGGGTCAGCTCGAACTGATCATCGTCGTATCCTACGTCGTGCTGTTCAGTGCCATCGGCGGGCTGATGTTCATTGAAAGCCTGAAGGCTTTTTTTCTGGCGCGCAAAAAAAATCCGCTGCCGGTCCGGCGCAAACGGCGCAAGCGTCCGGCCTATTTCTCATGGCCGGTGCGCATATGGTTCCGTGAATCGCGTATTGTCGCCAGCGCCATTCCGTTTGCGCTGTTGGCGTTTGTCATTGCTTTCATTGGCGCCGTCCTTGGCATCGGCGGCGGATTTATTCTCGTGCCGGCGCTGATCTATCTGTTTCATGTCCCTGCGGCCGTGGTTGTCGGCACATCGCTGTTTCAGATTCTCATCACCATGACGCTGGCAACGGTGATGCATGCCATGACCAGCCACAGCGTTGATATTATTCTTGCCGTGCTGCTGATCGTTGGCGGCGTGATCGGCGCGCAGTTTGGCGCGCGCGCCGGGCAGAATATGCGCGGCGAGGTTTTCCGCCTGCTGCTGGCTGTGATGATTCTGGGCGTTGGCCTGCGCTTCGCCAGCGACATCGTGATCCGGCCCAATGAGCCGTTTTCCTTGCGGGTGGAGAACAGGCCGCGATGAAAAAAACCATTCTGCTGGTTGCATTGTTGTTCTGGCCCGCACTGGCGCGGGCTGAAACGCTGATCATGTCGCTCTCCACCCACCGCGTGCAGATCATGTCCAATTATACCGGCGCGCAGCTGGCGGTGTTTGCTGTGATTGACCGGGATGCCCGCACGGTCGCGCGTGTCGGCCCTTATGATGTGGTTGTCACGGTGCGCGGCCCGCGCGAAGCTGTGGTGGTCCACGAAAAACAGAAGACCATGGGCATATGGATCAACCGTGAGCGCCGCACCTTCGTGAATATTCCGAGTTTTGTGCAGGTTCTCTCCACCCGCCCGATTCAGGATTTTATGGAGCCGGAGCGGGCCAGGCGGTTTCAGCTTGGCTTGATTTCCATTGTCACACCGCCCGGCATTACTATGGATGTGGATGCGCGCGCGGCTGATTTTCGCGCATCCCTCGTGCGGCTGCGCTATGAAAATGGCCTGTATCGCGAACAGGAGCGCGGCGTGACATTTTTAACGCCCAATGTCTTGCAGGCCTCCATCGCCCTGCCGGCCATTGCGCCGCTCGGGACCTATGATGTCGATATTGCCCTGTTTTCCGATGGCGTGATGCTCACCAAGCAAACCACCAATTTTGAAGTGGTGAAGGCAGGCTTTGAACAGACTGT
>JBOFCU010000085.1:0-28197 GCA_051646285.1 Beijerinckiaceae bacterium | reverse complement strand
GCGCTGACGCCGCGTCGGCTTCAGGACCTAGCCCGCGCCGCGCAGCTGCGATAAAGAGCAGGCGAGGGACGTGCAATGCTCAAGACACTTGTAACCGCTTTTATCGCTGGCATAGCCGGTTTGATGGGCTATCTCTTCGTCAACCAGAATTGCCGGGATGGCACGCTGGTGCGCAGCCGTGCCGATTGCGCCCGTCAGGCCGGATTTGATGCCGCATTCTGTGCGCAGATTTTCGCGCGTGTTGATGAGGCAGCCATGCGCGCTGCCATTGTGTTTCCCTTGCAAGCTGATTGCCAGCAGAACCATGATGTCTGCGTACAGCGGACACTGCCGCCGCAGGGCTGGTCACCGCGCCCAACCGGCGCGTGTGTGACGCGTGACAACGATGGCCGCATTGCGCGGCTCGATCCTGTTTTTGACCGCGTTGGCGGCAAGCGAATTGATTGAGATGACCATGAAAGCCAATGCCACAGTCGCCGCAGGTTCTGTGAAATTCGGCCAGCATCTGCCATTCGCGCTGATGGCTGGCCCTTGCCAGATGGAAAGCCGCGCCCACGCGCTGGAAATGGCGGCCGCCATCAAGGAGATTTGCGCGAAGCTGGATATTCCGCTGGTCTATAAATCCTCGTTCGACAAGGCGAACCGCACCTCCGCGTCTGGCACACGCGGCATTGGCCTGAAAGCCGCGTTGCCGGTGTTTGCTGAAATTCGGGAGACGCTGGGCTTGCCGGTCGTGACGGATGTGCATGAAATTGATCAGTGCGCGGCTGTCGCCGAAGCGGTTGATATTCTGCAAATACCGGCCTTTCTCTGCCGCCAGACCGATTTGCTGGTGGCGGCAGCGAAAACGGGCCGTGTCGTCAATATCAAGAAAGGGCAGTTTCTCGCGCCGTGGGACATGAAAAATGTCACAGAAAAAATCACCGGCGCGGGCAATCCCAACGTGCTTGTCACCGAGCGGGGCGCGTCGTTCGGATACAATACACTGGTGACGGATTTTCGCGGCCTGCCAATCATGGCTGCGCAAACCGGCGCGCCGGTGATTTTTGATGCGACCCATTCCGTGCAACAGCCCGGCGGCAAGGGCGGATCATCCGGCGGCCAGCGCGAATTTGTCCCGGTACTGGCCCGCGCGGCCGTTGCTGTGGGCGTGGCGGGATTATTTATCGAAACCCATCAGGACCCGGATCATGCCCCCTCCGATGGCCCGAATATGGTGCCGCTGCATGAACTGGGCGCATTGCTTGCGCAGCTGAAAGCGTTTGACGCTGTTGCCAAGCGTCACGCATCATAGGGACATGCCCGCGCATCCGCCCGTCCTGACGGAATCATCCCCGCCACACGCACCAGTTCCTGAGCCGCCGGCCATGACGCAGCGTCTGCTGGTGATTTTGGGGGTTTGCGCCTTTGCCAGTGCCGCATCCATGCGTGTGCTGGACCCTGTCATGCCGCTGATTGCCAGCGAATTCAGCAAAACCATTCAGGAAGCGGCGCTGCTCTCAACGTGGTTCACCATTTCCTACGCCATTGGCCAGCCCATACTTGGTCCAATGGGGGATAGTTTCGGCAAGGCGCGCCTGATCAGCATATCACTTCTGGCGGTCGCCGTTTTTCTTGTCATGGCAAGCCTAGCGCCATCGTTCGGATTATTTGGCGCGACTCGGGCGCTCACAGGCATAGCGGCTGGCGGCATCATCCCGCTCGGCATTGCCATGATCGGTGACCGCGCACCGGTGAACCAGCGGCAAATTCTTCTGGCGCGGTTTATGCTGGCAACATTGTCAGGGCAAATTGCGGGCGGCCTGATTGCTGGCGGGTTATCGCCTTATGTCGGCTGGCGCGGCGTTCTGCTGATCGTGGCAATGATTTCATTGGCTGCTGGTGTTGGATCATGGATTGCCATTAAGCCACGCCCAATTGCCAATCGCCCGCCACTCAGTCCTGCACTGGCGATGCAGAATTATGCCACCATTCTGCGCAACCCGCGTGCACTGCCGCTTTATTTGCTGGTCGCGGCGGAAGGGGCGCTCATTTTCGGGCTCTTTCCGTATGTCGCGGATATTCTGAAAAAGCGTGATGGCTCCGGCTCGCTGGAAGCCGGGATTGTTGTCGGCGGGTTTGCATTGGGCGGTCTGGTCTTCGGCTTCCTGGCGAAATATATCTTGCGGCGGCTCGATATCCGCACAATGGCGCGCATCGGAGGCGTGCTGATCGCAGCAAGCTGGCTGCTGTTTGCCATTCACCATCTGCCATGGTGGAGCGCTGTGCCCATGTTTGCCCTGATGGGCTTTGGATTTTATTTCCTGCACAATAATTTTCAGACGCAGGCAACTACGCTGTCGGAGACATCGCGCGGCTCAGCGGTGGCGCTGTTTGCCTGCTTCCTGTTTGCGGGATCAGCGCTCGGCCCGCCCTTCGTTGGATTTTTGCTCTATGCAGGCGGTGACACCCTGATGCTGGCCATGATGGCCGCACTCGTCATCGTGCTGGGCTTTGTTTCCCCTCTGGTGCTTAAACCCGTGCAATCCTGACATCAGCGCGCGCGGTAGGTCGGCACACCTTGATCGGGCAGAAATATATTTTTCGGCTGCGCGCCGGTTTGCCAGAACACGTCAATGGGAATGCCGCCACGCGGGAACCAGTAACCGCCAATGCGCAGCCATTTCGGTTTCAGAAAGCCCACCAGCGTTTTGGCAATGCCGACCGTGCAATCCTCATGGAATGCACCATGATTGCGAAAGCTGTTTAGATAAAGCTTCAACGATTTGGATTCGACGAGCCAACGGTCCGGCACGTAATCAATCACCAAAATCCCAAAATCAGGCTGACCCGTGACAGGACAGATGGAAGTGAATTCCGGTGATGTGAACCGGGCGCAATAGAGTGTGCCGGGATGGGGATTGGGCACGCGGTCAAGCCGCGCTTCTGATGGGGATTGCGGCAGCGCCGTGGTTTGCCCCAGCATCATAGCACCGCCATGCGCGGCTGACGCGGCACTGCGGTGGGATGCGCCTGCTGATTGTGCGGCTTTGGCAGATGTTTTGGCAGGGGATTTTTTGGCAAGCGGCTTTTGGGAAAGCGATGTCATGGCGGCTCCGGACCGGTGCGTGCGCGCATTGCGGTCTCAACTATGATCCTGTCAGATCGTTACAGAGAACAGTCTTAACGGATCGTCTCAACTGATTGTCTTGGCGCGCTCGTAAGCCGGACGCAGTTCGGATTCAACCCGGTCGTGATTCAAAGCGCCGGGAAATGTCGCGATGACGCGGCCGTTGGGAGCCACAATATGGGTGGCGGGCACGCCGCTTTGGCGCAAATGGCTGCGCACCCAATTTTGCTGGTCCTGACCGAGCGCGCGGTAGGGGTTGCCCGCACTGCGCAGATAATGCGCGGCGGCCTCTGGCTGATCGCGATAGACAATGCCCAGAACGGGAATGGTACCATTGCGGCCCAATCGCATGAGCGTGTCATGCTCACTGCGGCAATACGGGCACCATGAAGCCCAGACGTTCAGCACAACCGCACGGTCACGGAAGACGCGGCCTGTCAGGCCGGGCAGGGGCGACCCCATCGGCGTTTTCAAACCCGGTACGGGGGCCAGCGAAACCATGTCGGGTAACGGATCGCGCTCAAGCGCCTGACACCCGGTGAGGGTAAGCGCCGCACCGCCAAGCACAGCCAGCCGCGACGCATCAAGCAACGCCCGGCGGTTGATCATGAATGCCGATGTGCCTTCCATGACAGTGTCTCTCTTTGCAGACGGCAGATTGCACGCGAAATCACCAGCAAATCACTAACAGCACATGGCATGGCGAAATTTCTTGCGACTTGGCATGTGGCAGCCTCATCATTGCGCAGCACCATTGCGTGTCAGACACTGGCTTTCTCATCCCGCCTCGGCCACAAAGCGAGGCCGGGCCATGCGCTGCGGTGGTTCGCGAGCATCATGAGCGGCAGCACAGTACCCCAGCATGACGCTTCACCCGCGCCTGACAGCAAGGTGTGGGCTTACGCCGCCATTTTTGCAGCCGTCGCGGTCTGGGGCCTGCAATTCGTCATGATCCGGCTTGGCATGTCCACGGATTTGACAGGCTATGATCTGGCAACACTCCGTTTTGCCGTGGCAGGGCCGTTGATGCTGCCCTTGTTTCTTCGGTTTGGCTGGCGCAACTGCGCGGGGCTTGGTTGGCGTGACGGGATCATTCTGGCTGTTCTCGGCGGATTGCCGATGGGGGCCTTGTCAAATTGGGGAATGAATTTTGCCCCCGCCAATCATGCGGCGTGCCTGCAACCGGGAACGGTGGCGATTATCACCACAATCGCAGGTGCAGCCATGGCAGGCACTGGCTTACCGCCATTAAAAATTACCGGGCTGATACTTGCGGTAATCGGTCTGATCGGCGTGGCATTCGGCGCGCCTGCGGCCATAGCAGGACCACAGGCATGGATTGGCGACAGTGTCTTCGTTATTTCCGGTGCCTGTTGGGCCACCTACACCATTATTCTGGCACGCAAGAACGCGTCACCCTTGGCATCGACAGTTGCTGTCGGTGTTCTGTCTATGATGATGGTGCCGGTTTTATTTCTGTTCTTTCCATCAAAGCTCGCAACCGCGCCATGGTCCAGCATTGTCATGCACGGATTATTTCAAGGCGTCATTAATTATACGATTGCGTTTGGCTTTTGGGCTTATTCGGCGCGCAAACTCGGCACGGTTGCCATGGGCATGTTCGCGCCGCTCATCCCGGTGTTTGGCGTTGTGTTTGCCATGCCGATCCTCAACGAATTTCCAACCGCCTGGCAATGGATTGGCATCGCCAGCGTGATGTTGGGCTTGAGCATGATAAGCTTGGCAGACCGCTGGCGGCGACTGTTCGCCCGCGTCTGAATTGCGTGTCGGTATGATTAAAACCGGGTGGTGAGAGTCGTCAGCCAATCCGGCGAGATGGCGACAAGATAAGCCTCGAACCGCTTGTCCCATCCGGTGATAATTGCGAGACCGATCAGGACGAGCAAAATACCCAGCGCTGATTTCATGGCGCCGCCAGCCCCCATCAGCCGGCCGCGCATCCGCATCAGCGCATCGCGCGACAAGGTGCCGAGGATAATCAGCGGCACGCCAGCACCAATTCCGAAAACGAGCATCGTCAGCGCAACCGAGCCGACATCCTTGCCCTGTGACGCCAGAACTGAGGCCGCGCCAAGTGTCGGGCCAACGCAGGGGCTCCAGACCGCGCCCAGCAGCAGGCCAAGCCCGAACTGCCCCGACAGGCCGCTGGTGGACATGCCGCCAAAGCGATTTTCAGCCCAGTTGGAAACGGGTCCGGCAGCAGCAGCCACACGCATCTGCATCGCGGGTACGGCAATAATCATGCCGATGATAATCAACATTATCGCGCTGGCAGTGCGGAAGACTTCAGCGTCAATCCCAACGGAAAAACCGATCAGAGCAACAAAAAGTCCGATGATCGTAAAGGACAGCGCGAGCCCCGCAGCCAGCGCCACAACGCCATAACGATGTTCAGTGGTGGCTGCGCCAAGAACAAGCGGAAGCAATGGCAATACGCATGGCGAGAGTGTGGACAGAATTCCCGCCAAAAATGCCAGCCCGATGCTTGTCATGACGCAGCCTCACACTGTTTCTGTTAGATGGCTTTGCGCACGAGCGCTTCGATGGTGTTCGGCGACGTGTCGCCGGTGGAGCGGCCAAGTTCTGACTTGCCCTTGAACACGATCAGCGTGCTTTGCTTCTGAACGTTGAAGCCCTTCAGCGTGTCTTTCATCGAATCGAAATCGACATTCAGACGCACCATGTCCTTGTATTCCGGCTTGGCGAGCAGACCGTTGATGATCGGGGCCTGCGCCTTGCAGGTCGGGCACCACGGTGCGCTCACTTCAACGAGAATTGGCTTGCCGGAGTTCTGTGCGGCCTGAAAAGCGGCATCGGTGAACTTGGCACCATCTTTCGCAACAGCAAGCGATGGCAGTACGAGGGTCGCTCCCAAAAGGGCAGCGGAAAGCAGGCGGCGATTGATCATGAAGTCCTCCCGAGGTTTCGACACCCGTCTCATACCGGCAAAAGGCCGGAACGGTTATCACAAGGCTTGTGCGTGCAATCACATTGGCGTGCGCATCCCGTGATGCCTTGCATTGGGTTAGCGTGGCAGCGTTTATCTTTCGTTAGCCAGAATCCCTTAGCGTCGAGGCTATGGTTATCCGCCGTGGCATCCGCACACTTGTACCGCCGCTTATGTTCTATGCTGCGGCATTTGCCTGCGCCTTTTTCTTCGTCAATGAAGCGCGGCAAGGGCAGCGCGGCCTTGAAGCAAAGCAGGAAATTCGCGAAGAGGCCTTGCGCATCAATGCCGAACTCGAGTCTCTCAAGAATGAGCGCACGGAATGGGAACGCCGCGTTGCGCTGTTCAAGCCCAATGCACTGGACCGTGATCTGCTGGATGAGCGTGTGCGCCGCACCCTCAACCGCGTGCATCCCCATGATGTCGTCATCATGACGCCGGAGCGCAAAGGCTGAGCGTCTTCCCAGAAGGAACCGGCACCGGCGTGGGTGTGTAAACTTTCGTTGCATCGCACCATTTTTGTTCTCGCCATGGCAAGAACGTCCCGATACGTTGCCGCCGCAACTGAAGAGGCAGCGATGACCCCCGCCGCAGAGACGCCCACACAGACCCTCAGCCGGGATGCGGATATCGCCGCTTTCCGCAGCATGCTCCTGATTCGCCGCTTTGAAGAAAAAGCCGGGCAGCTCTACGGCATGGGCGCCATCGCCGGATATTGCCACCTCTATATCGGGCAGGAGGCCATCGCGACCGGGATGCAAATGGCGATGCGTGACGGCGATCAGAGCCTCACCAGCTATCGCTGCCATGGCCATGCGCTTGCCGCCGGTGTCGATGCCGGGAAAATCATGGCCGAGCTGACAGGGCGCAAGGCCGGGCTGGCCGGGGGCAAGGCTGGCTCCATGCACCTGTTTGCGCCTGAGCAGAATTTCTTTGGCGGTCACGGCATCCTCGGTGCGCAGGCCCCGCTCGGCACCGGGCTGGCTTTCGCCAATCTGTATCGCGGCAATGGCCATGCCACCGTCATTTATTATGGCGATGGTGCTGCCGATCAGGGCCAGGTGTCCGAAGCCATGGCGCTCGCGGCAAAATGGAAATTGCCCGTTGTGTTCGTGATCGAAAACAACCGCGCAGACAATGACAGTGCGCCATCACTGGCTGACCGTGGCGTTCCCTACGGAATTGCCGGCGCTCTCGTGGATGGAACCGATGTGCGTGCAGTTTTCGCCGCCGGAGAAAAGGCCCTGGCAGCGGCGCGCAATGGCGAAGGGCCGCAATTGCTGGAAATGCAGACGCTGCGTTATCGCGGCCACTCCATGGCAGACCCGGCCAAATATCGCGCGCGCGATGGCGGCCAGCGTGTGCGCGAAGGGCGTGACCCGATTGACCAGAGCCGCAAGCGCCTGCTGGAGGAATGGCAGGTGCCGGAGTCTGAATTGAAAGCCATCGATGCGAGCGCGCGGTCCATCGTCAATGGCGCGGCTGAATTTGCCAGTGTCGCGCCAGAGCCGGATGCAACGGCCCTGTGGTCAGATATTGATGCGGCGTGAGGGGCGATGATTGCGAAATATCTCATCGTCATCGTGATTGCCTCGCTGGTGATTTATGAACAGATCGTGCTGCGCCAGCTGATGAAGCGAGGTTTGGCGCGCGGAAATTTTATCGCCTCGCAATCGGCTGTTTTTGGTGAGATCACGCGGCGCGCCCGTACGGGCAATATCTGGTCGCAACTTCACCATGCCGCCATGCTGGGTATTGGCTTGTGGATTGCCATTGGCCTTGGCTCATTCCTGTTTTTCGGAAAACAATAAATGCTGATCATGATAATGCAGGAGAGTGGCTTATGCGCATGATGGTGCGCGACAGTCTGCGCGAGGCGCTGGCCGAGGAAATGCGACGCGATGGCGATGTCTTTGTCATGGGCGAAGAGGTCAGCCAGTTTCACGGCGCACCGAAGGTCACGCAAGGGCTTGTGCAGGAATTCGGATCACGCCGCGTGGTGGATGTGCCTGCCACCGAACAGGGTTTTGCCGGTCTGGCGATCGGCGCGGCCATGGCCGGATTAAAGCCAGTCGTGGAATTCATGACATTCAATTTCGCCATGCAGGCGATTGACCAGATCGTCAATTCCGCAGCCAAGACGCGCTATATGAGCGGCGGTCTGGTGCATTGCCCGATTGTTTTTCGTGGCGCCAACGGTGCAGCGCCACGCGTCGGCGCGCAACATTCACAGGATTATGCAGCCTGGTTTTCCCATATTCCCGGCCTGAAAGTCGTCATGCCCTTCACGGCATCCGATCACAAGGGGTTGCTGAAATCAGCCATTCGCGATTCAGGCCCGGTGATTTTTCTGGAAAGCGAGCGGTTATACGGCGAGGCCTTTGACATTGGGGTGAATGACGAGGATCTGGTTCCAATCGGCAAGGCGCGCATTGCGCGTGAGGGCGATGATGTCACGCTTGTTTCATTCGGCGTTGGCATGCTGCACGCGATAAAAGCAGCGGATAAGCTTGCCGTTGAAGGCATCGAGGCCGAGGTCATTGATCTGCGCACCATCCGCCCGCTGGATATGGAAACGGTGCTGGCATCCATCGCCAAGACCCATCGCTGCGTGGTGGTGGAAGAGGGCTGGTCGCAATCAGGTGTCAGCGCAGAAATTGTCGCCCGCATCATGGAGCGCGGCTTTGACGAATTGGACGCGCCGGTGATGCGTGTCACTGGCACCGATGTCCCGATGCCATACGCGGCGAGCCTGCAACGGCTGGCCTTGCCAACCGCTGAAGATGTCATTGCGGCAGCCAAAGCCGTTTTATACCGGTGACGCGATGAACGAGCCGCGTGCAAAACGAATAAGTGTGTCTCCGCTCGCGCGCCGCCGTGCGCGGGAATTATCGCTGGATTTAATGTCGATTGCAGGCTCTGGCCCGCAGGGCCGCATTGTTGTCCGGGATCTGCACGCCGCCCGCCATCTTGACCCATCCCACACACGCGATGATGCGCGCGCCGGCATACTGCCCCACGGACGCCATCGCGCGCCGCAAGCCATGCGTTTCCATGATTCCGTCCGCGCTCCGCTGATCATTACGACGGAATGTGATGTGGACGCACTTGTTGCGATGCGCGAGCAAATGAATCGCATGGCACCCAAAACCGGAGAGTCTTCGCAGAGCCAGCGCATCACGATGAATGATTGTCTGGTCAAGGCGATGGCACTGGCCGCCCGTGCGCGCACGGGAAAATCCGTGTCGGTCGGCATTGCACTGGGGTCAGCCAGTGCACCAATCGTGATTGCCGATGCGTGCACGTTGGTGATGCCGGCACTCGCACAAGCGATCCGCGCAGCCCGCGCTGAAATAAAGGGGCGGGACAATAATCAGGCTAGCGCGCAGGCGCACGTGCCGTTGCCCGCAGATGGCGATCATGCCGATGTGCTGATCGCGAATTTCGGTGTCTTTGGTGCGCGCGATGCAGAATTTCCAGCCAGCACCCGCTATCCCATCGTGCTGTCACTTGGCGCAGCCCATCAGGCTGCTGTTGTGCGCCATGGGCAGATAGTGATTGCGACCGTGTTGCACGCGACGCTGTGCGTAGGTGAGGGCGTGCTGGATGCCGCAACCGCCGGCACCATGCTCGCCGCATTCCGGCAATATGTCGAAAGCCCGGCAGCCATGCTGGTGTGAGAGGCGCGAGAGAATGGCCTGCCACATCCATCAATTGCCAACCCGCCATCAGGCGTCCAGACTTGGTGACAAGCGAATGAGCGGCAGGCAACACGATGGCTGATACCATCAAGCATGAAGGCGCAGTCCCGGCCGCACCACCAGCCGCCGCTCCAACGGTGCGCTTTGCGCGCAGTCCCAACCTCGCCCTTCTGAGTTTTTCCATCGCCCTTCTGTCGCTCGCAGCGGCTCTGTTTCAGGGCTATATCAATGCGCGCAATCTCGCTGTGGTGCAGCGCGACCTGGCGCGGCGCGAACATGTCCGGGGATGCAAGGAAGCGGCGGAGCTGTTCTTCGAGGCGAAGTTGCGCATCGCGCGCCACGCCGGACGGCAGCGGCAGGGTGTGGCAGATGACGGCTTTGATGCCGCGCTGGCGACTGGCCGGCTTGCCGCTGTGAGCACCTATCTGGCCAATTTTGGTGATGGTGCGACGCGGGAGGCGTACACCGCACTGTCAACTGCTATGCGGGCGCTTCTGGATGGTGCGGCAAATGGCAGCAGAAATGAGGCTGCACTGGCTGATGCCGAACGGTTGTTTGGCAGGCTCAACGCGGACTGTGTGGCCGCATCAAAGATTGATTAGAGGCCCTTGGTATAGAACAGCCGGCAGAAAACGGCCGGCCTGGCTCCCAGCCTCCACAGTCTGCTCTTTTCTTTTGCCGTTCCATCCGTAATGTCGCGCCGTATCGTGACTGGAAAAGAAAACAAACATGGCAACGAACCGCTCCTTTTCTGAACTCAACCCGCCGCCGCGCCTGATCATGGGGCCGGGGCCGCTGATGGCTGATCCGCGCGTGCTGCGGGCCATGGCAACCCCGTTGCTGGGCCAATTCGACCCGGCCTTTCTGGCGATCATGGCGGAAACACAGGCGATGTATCGCGACATCTACCGCACCGCCAATCAGCAAACCCTGATGATTGATGGCACCGCGCGGGCCGGCATTGAGGCCATCCTCATTTCCATGATCGAGCCGGGCGACAAGGTGCTGGTGCCGGTTTTCGGCCGCTTCGGCCATCTCCTGCGCGAGATCATCGAGCGCGCCGGTGGTATCGCCATCCTTATCGAGCAGGAATGGGGCAAGGTCTTTTCCGGCGAGGATTTTGAAAAGGCGCTGAAGGCCCATCGCCCCAAGATCGTCGCCACGGTTCATGCCGATACCTCTACGACCATGGCCCAGCCGCTGGATGTGCTCGGCAAGCTCTGCCAGCAATATGACGCGCTGCTGTATGTGGACGCCTGCGCCTCGCTCGGCTGCATGGATATCCGGGTGGATGACTGGCATATTGATGGCATTTCATCGGGCCTGCAAAAGGGCATGTCAGGCCCGCCCGGAATGTCGCCGGTGAGCATCAGCCCGCGTGCGGAAAAACTGATCCGCAACCGCTATCACATCGAGGCAGGCGTGCAGCCGGCGGGCTACAAGCCTGCCCCCGGCAGGCGCATCCAGTCGAATTATCTCGATATGGCGATGCTGTTTGAATATTGGGGTGAGAGCCATCTCAACCATCACACGGAAGCGACCACGATGATTTATGCGGCGCACACCTGCGGACGCATTTTTCTCGAAGAGGGGCATGAGGCTGTCTACACGCGCCATGCCAATATCAGTGCCGGATTGATGGCCGGCCTCGAGGCCATGGGCCTGAAAATCTACGGTGACCGCGCCAACAAGATGACGAATGTCACCGGCATCGTCATTCCCGATGGCGTCAATGGCGATATGGTGCGCAAGGGCCTGATGGATATTTTCGGCATTGAGATCGGCACATCCTTTGGTCCGCTCGCCGGAAAAGTCTGGCGCATCGGCACGATGGGCTATACGGCGCGAAAGGAAAATGTGCTGATTTGCCTTGGCGCACTGGAAGCCATGCTGCTCCGCTCAGGTTTCAAATTACCAGCGGGCGAGGGCGTGCAGGCAGCCATGAGGGCGTTTGACGCATCAGGCGTCTAAAATGAGCGGAATTGTTGACCCGACAAAGGAAAGTTTTGGCGCCTTTCGCGCCAATGACCGTGCGGGTCCGATCCACATGCTCAATCTCGTCCGGTTCCGGGAAAAGGCCGATTATCCCGATGGCCGTTTAGCAACCGGCGCTGAAGCCTATGCCGCCTATGGCCGCGAAAGCCATCCTGTCTTTTCGCGCCTGGGCGGCCGCATTGTCTGGCGTGGGCAGTTTGAGTTGATGCTCATCGGGCCTGCGCAGGAAAAATGGGATGAATGCTTTATCGCCGAATATCCGTCTGTGGCGGCTTTCGTCGAAATGATCCGCGATCCTGTCTATCGCGAAGCGGTAAAGCACCGGCAGGCCGCTATGCTGGATTCAAGGCTGATCAGAACGCAGCCGCCTGCCGCTGGAACAGGATTTGGCGGCCAATAAATAAGACAATATTATAGCGAAAAACTGGTGCCACAGCCGCAGCTCGCCGTTGCCTTCGGATTTTTGATCTGGAACGATTGCCCGATCAGGTCATCGACGAAATCCAGCACCGATCCGGCCATGTAGGGCACGGAGACGGAATCAATCAGAACGGTCGCGCCGTCCCGCTCCAGCACCAGATCATCGGGCTGCTTATGCTGGTCGAACGAAAAGGCATATTGGAACCCCGAACAGCCGCCGCCATTGACGCTGACGCGCAACATCGAACCCGGCGGTTCTGTATCGAGCACCTTGGCGATACGCTTGGCGGCACGCTCGCTGATCGAAATATCAGGATTGCTGATCGCAGGAGCAACAGGCTCCGGCGGGGTTGAAGAGGATAGAAAAGACATCGCTGGCTCCTGCACGGCAGAGTCAAGGTCTGCTTGCTTTGGCTTCATACCTACAGGTATGCGTGGGGCCGATGATAATCAACCCGCACACGAGCCGCTGGACGCGCATGCATGACGAGGCCTCCCGCCATCAGGAATGGGAGTAAGCCGGTGAGCCTGTCAGGATCATCCGCTCTCCGGGCCCCTTACGCCAGCAATCCGGCGCAGGCACGCGGGCGCATATTGCCCGAGGCCGCTTCGCCCACACGGACGGATTTCCAGCGGGACCGCGACCGCATCATCCATTCCAGCGCCTTCCGCCGTCTGGCCCACAAGACGCAGGTTTTCGTCCATCACGAAGGCGATCATTTCCGTTCGCGCCTGACCCATACCATTGAGGTGTCGCAAATTGCCCGGGCGCTCGCCCGCACCCTGCGGCTGGATGAGGACTTGGCGGAAACTTTGGCGCTGGCGCACGATCTTGGCCACACTCCGTTCGGCCATACCGGCGAGGATGTGCTTGACGCGCTGATGACGCCCTATGGCGGGTTTGATCACAACGCCCAGGCCCTGCGCATCGTCACGCGGCTTGAGCGCCGCTACGCCACCCATGACGGCCTGAACCTGACTTGGGAAACGCTGGAGGGGCTGGTCAAACACAATGGGCCGCTGCTCACTGCAAGCGGTCAACCCACAGCCCGCTATGCCGAAAAAGGCCTGCCGCTCGCGATCACCGAATTCAATGCCGAATGGGATTTGGGTCTGAATACCTATGCCAGCCTTGAAGCACAGGTGGCGGCCCTGTCCGATGACATCGCCTACAATGCCCATGACATGGATGATGGCTTGCGGGCCCATCTGTTTGATCTTTCCGACCTGCGCGGTGTGCCGTTCGTCAGCGAATTGCTCGCCGATATTGACCAGCTCTATCCGGGCCTGGAACGCACACGCGTCATTCATGAGCTTGGCCGCCGGCTGATTACGCGGTTTGTCGAGGATGTCGGGCAGGAGAGCGCCCGGCGGCTGGCAGAGGCGGCCCCGCCAGATGTTGACGCCGTGCGCCATGCGGGCAGGGCTTTGATTGCGTTCTCGCCTGATTTTGTGGCTGCCGATCAAGCCATCAAGGGTTTTCTCTACCCCCGCATGTACCGGCATGAGCATGTCATGCGCATCCGCAAGCAGGCAGACAGTGTTCTTGAGCAGTTGTTTCACAGGCTGTTTGCTGATCCGCAGCTGATGCCGGCGGACTGGTGCGCCAACCTTGCCAAAGGCGATGACACCAAACGGGCGCGGCGTGTGGCCGATTATATTGCCGGTATGACAGACCGCTACGCGCTGGCCGAACACCGCCGCTTGTTTGACGATACTCCCGATCTGCGTTAGCGCGCGGGCTGAAATCCCACAAGTCAGGACAAGCGATCCTGGCCTGCAGACGAACCATCCTCGCCAGAAGAAATGTGCCGGACACCATGAATATCTTCGACCTTGTTCAGGGTAAAATCGCGGCTGCGCTCTCTGCGCTGGCGGCAGAAGGTGCCTTACCGGCAGGTTTGGACATGGCCCGCCTGACCGTTGAACCACCGCGGGATCCTGCCCATGGCGACATTGCGACCAACGCCGCCATGGTGTTTGCCAAGGAGGCCAAAACCAATCCGCGCGCTCTGGCTGACAAAATCGCCGAAAAACTGCGGATGGCGGATGGCATCAACACTGTCGCCATTGCCGGGCCTGGATTTATCAATATCACGCTTAATCAAAGTGTTCTGCATGATTGCTTAAAGTCTGCTGTAACCGATGGAGTCGATTTCGGCCGTGGTCAGGCGTCATCCGCCCCCGCCATCAACGTCGAATATGTTTCAGCCAATCCAACCGGGCCGATGCATGTCGGCCATGGGCGCGGCGCCGTCTTTGGTGACGCGCTTGCTGGGCTGCTGGAATTTGCCGGCCATGCCGTCACCCGCGAATACTATATCAATGACGCCGGCGCGCAGGTCGATGTGCTCGCCCGTTCCGCTTTCCTGCGTTACCGCGAGGCCCTCGGCGAAAAAATCACAATTCCCGACGGATTGTATCCCGGCGATTATCTGAAGCCGGTCGGGCAAGCGCTGGCAGCGGCCCATGGCACGACCCTGCGTGACAGGCCGGAAGCGCAATGGCTGCCGCTGGTCCGGCAGGCCGCCATTGATGCCATGATGGCGATGATCCGCGAGGATCTGGCTCAGCTCGGTGTTGTCCACAGCATCTTTTTTTCGGAACGGTCGCTCACTGTGCCCCAGCCGGGGGCGAATTCCAGCGCCGTGCAGGAAACGATTGATAACCTGCGCGCCCGCGATCTGGTCTATGAAGGCCGTCTGGCACCGCCCAAGGGCGCGCCAGTGGAGGACTGGGAAGACCGGGAGCAGACCTTGTTCCGCGCCACCACATTTGGCGATGATGTGGACCGTCCCTTGCTGAAATCGGACGGCAGCTACACCTACTTCGCCTCCGACATTGCCTATCACCGCTCTAAATTCACACGCGGTTTTCCCGTGATGATCGACGTGTGGGGTGCTGACCATGGCGGCTACGTCAAGCGGATGCAGGCGGCTGTCGCTGCCGTGACCGCCGGCAAGGGAGATCTGGACGTCAAGCTGTGCCAGATGGTGAAGCTGATGCGCAACGGCGAACCCATTAAAATGTCAAAGCGTTCCGGTGATTTCGTGACATTACGTGAAGTGATAGATGAGGTCGGGCGCGATGCTGCCCGCTTCATGATGCTCTACCGCAAGAACGACGCGCCGCTGGATTTTGACCTTGCGAAGGTGATCGAGCAGTCAAAGGACAATCCGGTCTTTTATGTCCAGTACGCCCATGCCCGCTGCCATTCCATCTTGCGGCAGGCGCGCGAAGCCTTTGGTGCGGAACCGTCTGCCCAAGAGTCAGCAGCGGCTGATTTGTCGATTTTGAACGACGGCAGCGAAATCGGGCTGATCAAGAAGATTGCGCAATATCCAAGACTGATCGAGCAGGCAGCCAGCGCCCATGAGCCGCATCGCGTGGCCTTTTACCTCTATGAAGTGGCCAGCGAGTTCCATGCCCACTGGAATCGCGGAAAAGATGCGCCGCATTTGCGGTTCGTTAATCAAGACAACCGAAAATTGACTCAATCCAGGTTAGCACTCGTTTACGCAACGAAAGCTGTTCTGGCCTCCGGTCTCGGCATTCTTGGTGTCGCCGCGCCGGAGGAAATGCGTTAGTCTGGCCAGCATTAGCCCGCCGGACTCTTTAGTTGAGTCGCGTAAGCGTTAGGCGTTGAGTGAGTGCCGGGCGTTTGCGGCGTTTGGAGAGGTCTCCGGCAGCCATGAGTGAAGTAGCACGTTCCCGTTACGCCCTCGATCTTGATGAGATCGAGCGCCAGATTCGCGAAGCCTCCAGCCGCCCGGCGGCACCTGGACAGGCCGTGGATGATCCTTTGGCCGAGCTTGCCCGCATCGTGTCGGCAGACCCGCGCCAGCGGCAGTTCCCCTCAATCGCAGGCGCTGCGCCATCCTATGGCGGACTGCCATCGTTTCCGGCTGTGACGCCGCGCGACCTGAGCAATGTCGTCGCCCGTGAATTTACCGGCGCGCGCCCCGCCAACGAGACGGCAGAACCAGCCGTCAGCCACCAGTCACATGGACTGGAAAACGATATTGAACAGCTTCTGGCCCGCACGTCTGGTGGGCAGGATCAGGCTGCGGCGGTGAACCCGGACGAATTTGCCGAAGTCATGCGCTCATTTGATCGTCTGATTGGCGAACAGCCGTCATCTGCGGCCGTTCAACAGCAGCCTGTTCAGCCCGCATTTGAAGATACACGGCATCATGCACAGGATTCGCACGCGCCACAGCAGCGTCTGGATTTTGACCGCGAGCTGGCGGAAATGATGGCACCGGCAGTGATGGCAGGCGCAGCGGCAACGGCCGCAGCGCAGCCGGGTTATCATGCCCAGCCAGCCTATACAGACCAGCCGGCCTACGCTGAGGATGATGCGGCTTATGCCGCGCCAGAAGCGCCCTATCAGGAGCCGCGCAGCCGCAAGAAATCCATGATGCTTGTCGCTGCGGTGCTGGGCGTCGCAGCCGTGGGTGTCGGCGGTGCGCTGAGCTTCCGGGGCGGCGGCGGCATACAGGCCAATGGCCAGCCCCCGTTGATCAAGGCTGCCGAGGGCCCGGCGAAAATTGCGCCGGCCAACCCCGGCGGAGCTGACGTGCCTGATCAGAACAGGCAAATTCTGGAGCGCAATGCACCACGGTCGGTCACGCCCGCCAAGGTCGTTACCAGCGAAGAGCAGCCGTTGGACCTGCGCGAAGCTGTGCGGCGCGAGACAACGGCGTCAACCTCGCCGCAGCCGTCCGGTAATGGACCGCGCATTATTCTGTCGGCACCGGTGCAACCGGCCTCAGGCAATGCGGCAGAGCCGCGCCGGGTGAAAACGGTGGTGATCAGGCCAGATGCGGTACCGGCCGCTGCGGCGCCAATGGCAGCGCCGCCCGTTACGGCAGCACCAGTCATCGCAGCACCGGTCAGGCCCCAGCCAGTGAAACCGGTGGAAACACCGGTTGCGGCACCGGCAGTGCCTGTGACGGCCACACCAGCGCCCGTTGCTCAGGTTGCCAAACCCAAGCCGAAGCCGCCCGTGGTGGCAGAACAGCGACGCCCGGTTGCACCGCCGCGCGCCAGCCAGCCTGCCACATCGGCTGATGACCCGATTGCCACAGGTGGCACGTCGCCGATGTCGATTGTCCCGACAGGGGCACCGAAGCGCAACCAGCGTTTGCAGCAGCAAGCCGCACTGGCCCCGCCGGCTCCGGCCGAGGCCGTAACGCAGGATGCGCCCCGTGCCGCCCGAACAACCGGCGGCAGCTTTGTGGTGCAACTCGCCTCGGAAGGTAGCGACAATGAAGCCCGCGCCGCTGCATCGCGTTTCAAGAGCCGCTTTGCCGAACTGGGCAGCTTTGGTGCGAGCATCCAGCAGCGCGAGGTCAATGGCCAGAGCCGCTACCGTGTCCGCTTCGGCAGTATGTCGCGGGACGATGCCAACAGCCTGTGCTCATCGCTGAAAGGCAAGGGGCAGGCTTGCATCGTGCAGCCGAACTGACCGGCTGACAGAACTGCATTCGTGGGACGGCGGCAAAGTCCAGCCGTCCCTTTTTCTTGACCCAAGGCCGTGATGAGATGGCAATACAGTCTGCAATTTTCGGTTGCTCCGGCCATGCGCTGAGCAAATCCGAGCGAGCCTTCTTCCGGGACATGAACCCGTGGGGCTTCATTCTTTTCAAGCGCAACATTGATACACCCGATCAGGTTCGCAAACTGGTGGACGCCCTGCGCGCATGCACGGGCCGGGACGATGCGCCGGTGCTGATCGATCAGGAGGGGGGGCGCGTTCAGCGTCTTGGGCCGCCCCACTGGCCAAAATATCCACCGGGCAAATCCTATGGCGGATTTTATAAGTCTGATCCGGTCAAGGGCCGGGAGTTGACGCGGCTTGGCGCCCGGCTGATGGCACATGATTTGCGCGCGCTCGGCATCACCGTCGATTGCGTGCCTGTGCTTGATGTGCCGGTGCCCGGCGCTCACGACATCATCGGCGACCGCGCCTACGGGCTGGATGCCAGCACTGTCGCCATTCTGGGCCGCGCAGCATCGGAAGGGCTGCTGGCCGGCGGCGTCCTGCCGGTGATCAAACATATTCCCGGCCATGGCCGGGCAGGGGCTGACAGCCACGAGCATTTGCCGGTCGTTGATGTCAGCCGCAGCATGCTCGAAAAACAGGATTTCGTGCCGTTCCGCCACCTCGCGGACATGCCTTTGGCGATGACAGCCCATGTCGTCTATGCAGCGATCGACAGCCACGCGCCGGCCACCACCTCAAAAACCATGATCAGGGAGATCATCCGCGGCCACATCGGGTTCAAGGGCCTGTTGATGAGCGATGATCTGTCGATGAAAGCCCTGTCCGGCACATTCGGCGAACGCACCCGGTCAAGCCTGAAAGCAGGCTGCGATGTGGTTCTCCACTGCAATGGCGATATGGCCGAAATGAAAGCCATCGCGAAGGAGACGCCAAAGCTCGCTGGCAAGGCAAAAAGGCGCGCAGAAGTGGCCTTGCAGCGGATTTCCCACGCGCCGGAACCGCTGGATGCTGCAGAAGCCCGTGCACAACTCGACGCAGCGCTTGCAGCCCTGACCTGACGGGCGCACTTTCCGCCGGATCGTAAAGGGGCGATTCGGCGTATGGCGACTGAGTTTATCGATCCGGACATGTTCGAAAGCGGCCGTGGGGACAATGAACCCGCGCTGGTCGTTGACGTGGATGGGTTTGAAGGTCCGCTTGATCTGCTGCTGGATCTGGCCCGGCGCCAAAAGGTTGATATTGCGCGGATTTCCATTCTGGCGCTGGCCGAGCAATATATTGAATTCATCGAGCAGGCGCGCAAGATGCGCCTTGAGCTGGCCGCCGACTATCTGGTGATGGCCGCTTGGCTCGCCTATCTGAAATCCCGCCTGCTGCTGCCCGAAAAACCGAAAGCGGACGAACCCAGCGCGGCTGAGTTGGCGTCTGATCTGGCGCAGCGCCTCAAGCGTCTGGAAGCCATGCGCGAGGCGGCCAAAAAACTGGCCGAACGCGACCAGCTTGGCCTGCATTTTTTTGCGCGCGGCATGCCGGAAAGCGTTGTCGTCAAGAAAAATGCCGAGTGGCAGGCGACCATGTATGATCTGCTGGCTGCCTACGCCCGCCAGCGCCAGAAAATGTCGATCCCGACGGTCCATATGCGCCGGCGGTTTGTCTGGTCGCTGGTCGATGCACGTGAGGCGCTGGAGCGCATGGTTGGCCGTGCCCTCGATTGGACATCATTGGATTCGTATCTGCTGAAATATGCCGCCGAGCCGGAAATGACGATCACTGTCAAGGCGTCAGCCTTTGCCGCCACACTGGAAATGGTGCGCGAGGGGCTGATGGATATTCGCCAGGATGAGGCCTTTGCGCCGATCATGATCAGGGGCCGGCCCACTCAGCCCAAATTGCAGCTTGTTCAGGAGAATCCCGCGTGAGTACCCAGCGTGTGCTATCGACAACAGCCCCAGCCGTTTTTGAGGATGCCACCCGCATCGTCGAAGCTCTGTTGTTTGCCTCGCGTGAACCCTTGGGCGAGGATGAACTGGCCAAGCGTGTGCCAAAGGACGTTGCGATCGCCGAGGTTTTGCAAGGCCTTGCTGATCAATATGCGTCGCGCGGCGTTCATCTCGTCCGCGTCGCCGGGAAGTGGGCCTTCCGCACGGCCAATGATCTCTCCAGCTTGCTGGTGCGCGAACAGACCGAGCCGCGCAAACTTTCGCGCGCCGCCCTCGAGACACTCGCAATTCTGGCCTATCACCAGCCGGTGACGCGGGCTGAGATCGAATCGATCCGTGGGGTTGCGACCTCGAAAGGCACGCTTGATGTGCTGCTCGAAACCGGCTGGGCGCGGATTCGCGGCCGCCGCAAGGCACCGGGCCGCCCGGTGACTTATGGCACAACAACCGCCTTCCTCGAGCATTTCGGCCTGTCAGAAATCACTGATTTGCCGGGCTTGCAGGAATTGAAGGGTGCCGGATTCTTTGAAGGCACATTGCCGCAAGGCTTTGCTGTGCCTGCCCCCAGCGACAATCCGGCTTTGCGCGACGACGAGGATCCGCTGGAGGATGACACCCTGCTCAGCGGCAGTGATCTGGCATCCGAGCAGGAAGCGGCCGACAAGCTGGAAGCCATCCGGGAGATGGATGCTTTGCTGGCCGCTCCGGCCAATGATGAGGGTGAGGAAAGCGCCGAAAACGGCGCAGGCCCGGTGGACAACGAGGGCGAAGACCCGGTATCCCGCGAGAATGATGCCGACATGGACAAGCCAGACGATTTGTAAGCGCCCGGAGCGCGGCTTGCTCCGCGCAGCATTGCCGCAGGCGATTGCCACCTGATGGCACCACGCACCGCAGCTCCTCTCAACACCCGAACAGCTGAGCCGGCACGGTGGGGCCGGCGCGGCACGGCCGGAATCACCATTCCCCGCGCGCTGACCTGCGAAGCCATTGCGCTCGCCAAAGACGGCGTTTCGATTCTCAACGGTGTGACCATTCATGTCCCGGCAGGTGAGGTGGTTGCGCTCGTTGGCCCCTCAGGCTGCGGCAAGACCACACTGTTGCGCGTGATCAGCGGTGTCGAACAGGCCACCAGCGGCCGGCTGCTGATGGACGGCCGGGAAATCGCTGGCCCGGCTGCGTTTGTCCCGCCGGAAGCCCGCATGATCGGCTTGGTCTTTCAGGATTATGCGCTGTTTCCGCACATGAGTATTCTCGACAATGTGCGTTTCGGCTTGCGTGCCTTTGCTGCTGAAGACCGTGACGCGATTGCCTTGCGCGCATTGGCACGGGTGGGCCTGGCGAAATTGGCGCAGGAATTTCCCCACCGTCTGTCGGGCGGCGAACAGCAGCGTGTGGCGCTGGCACGTGCCATCGCACCCAGGCCCAGCGTGCTGCTCATGGATGAGCCATTCTCAAACCTCGACCGCCGGATGCGCGATTCCGTACGCGAGGAAACCATGGCGCTGTTGCGCGAAATGGGCACAACCGCAATCATCGTGACGCATGATCCGGAAGAAGCCATGAGCGTCGCAGACCGCATTGCTTTGATGCATGAGGGCCGCGTTGTGCAGGCTGGCACCGCACATGATATTTACACCCGCCCGCAATCATTATTTGCTGCACGCTTTTTCTGCGACATCAACGAAGTGCCGGGCATCGTTCAAAACGGCAGGGCGCAAACGGTTGTCGGCATTTTCGATTGTCCGGGTCTTGCCGACGGCACGCCTGTCAGTGTCTGCATCCGCCCGGAATTGATCAGCCTGAAACCGGCAGGATTTTGTCTGCCGGGACGCGTGGAGGACATTCGTTTTCTGGGCGAGGTCCACCGCGTCGATGTCGCTGTGCCTGGTCTTGACGCGCCGCTGCGCGCCCGCGTGCGCAACGCAACACCGGCGGTTATAAACGCGGATGTCGGCGTTGATATCGAGACGCAGGGCGTTCTGGTTTTTCCGGATATGGAACCTTCAACCCGTGGCTGATATTCTGTTTTATCATCTCACCAGCCAGCCGCTTGAACGCGTTCTGCCATCATTGCTGGAAAAAACCATTGATCGCGGCTGGAAAGCACTGGTGCGCACTGGCAGTCAGGAGCGTGTGGCGGCCATTGATGACCTGTTGTGGACTTACAGCGAGGAATCCTTTTTGCCCCATGCAACGGAGGCGGAGGGGGATGTATCTGACGAGGCGATTTTAATCACCGCAGGCGCAACCAATGGCAATGCGGCCAATGTCTGTTTCCTGCTTGATGGCGTCAGCTTCCCCGCGGACCCATCGCAATTTGAACGCATTGTGCTGATGTTTGACGATGCAGATACAGATGTGAAGCAAGCTGCACGCGACCAATGGAAAACCATCAAGGCCAGCGGCCTTGACGCTAGCTATTGGCAGCAGAATGAGCGTGGCGGCTGGGAGAAAAAAGCATGAAATTTTTTTCTGTCAGACTGGCCGGCACCGCGCTCCTCGCCAGTGTCATCGCCGGCTGCACCATCGAAAGCACGACGTTTGTTAATGACAATGTCACCCATCGCCGCATTGACATTCCGGCGCAGCCTGCGCCCGCGCCCGCCATTGCGGGGACGGTGGACGAAAATGGTGATTGCATGGCGGGCAAGGGCGCAGTATCGCGCGCCGCCATCGGTATTGGCTCCACCGAATGCGATATTGTCGGAGCGATGGGCAAGCCCGACGATATTCTGATCGGCGGCTCATCATCCGCCGCCCGCGAAGCACAATTTTTATATCAGACGCCTGCCGGTAAAAAGCTGTATTTCTTCACCAATGGCAAACTGACCCGCACGGTTGGCGGCGAATGATTACGCTGCTTCAATTTCCGAGGAAATACTCAACCATTCCTCTTCCGTCGCCGCCAATGCAGCCGTGAGTTCGGCCCGCTGCTTGGCAATTTCCACTGCCTTGCCCGGCTGTTTTGCAAAGCTGTCCGGCACCGCCAGCGCCTCATCAATGCGTGCAATCAATGCGGTGAATTTTTCGATACGCGCCTCCAGCGCCTCCAGCTTTTTGCGCAGCGGCGCCAGCGCCACACGCTTTTCTGCCGCATCACGCCGCTGATCGACGCGGCCAAATTTATCATCACGGCCCGTATCGCGTTCGTTTTTTCCACTCAGATCACCGGCAAGAATGAGCTTGCGGTAATCATCAAGGTCGCCATCGAAATTCTTGATGGTCTGATTGGCAACCAGCCATAAACGCTCGCAGGTCGCTTCAATCAGGAAGCGGTCATGCGACACCAGGATGACAGCACCGGGATATTCATTGATGGCTTCGACAAGGGCCGCACGGCTGTCAATATCGAGATGGTTTGTTGGTTCATCCAGCACCAGCAGGTGCGGCCCATTGAAGGCTGCCAGCCCCAGTTGCAGCCGGGCTTTTTCGCCGCCAGACAAATTCGCAACGGTTGTATCAGCCTTCGCACCGGGAAACCCCATCTGTGCACAACGCGACCGGCGCACGCTTTCAAACGCGTCAGGCATCAGTTCCGTCACATGCGTGTAGGGCGAACCGGCAGGATTCAATTCATCGAGCTGATGCTGCGCGAAAAAGGCAACATCCATTTTTTTCGACCGGCGGATGTCGCCATCCAGCGGATCGAGACGGCCCGACAGCAATTTCGCGAATGTGGATTTACCATTGCCATTGGGCCCCAGCAGGGCAATGCGGTCATCAGGTGACAACGTCAGATTGACATTCTTGAGAACAATTTTGTCGCCATATCCGGCAAAAACCTTCTCGAACACCACCAGTGGCGGCGACATCGTGCGCTGCGGCGCAGGCAGATGAAAGGGCAGAACGCTCTGTTCGACAATGGCCGCAATCGGCTCCATTTTTTCAAGCCGCTTCATGCGTGATTGTGCTTGCCGCGCTTTTGTTGCCTTGGCGCGGAAGCGATCAACGAAAGCGACGAGTTTTTTCCGCTCCGCTTCCTGCTTGTCGCGAGCCTTGGTTTGCAGCATCTGTTTTTCGCGCCGCTGCTTGTCGAAAGATGTGTAATTACCGCGATAGAGGATCAGCTTTCCCTGATCGAGATGGAGAATATGATCAACGGCGGTGTCGAGCAATTCGCGGTCATGGCTGATGACAATCGCTGTGCGCGGATAACGCTCCAGATAATCATAAAGCCAGAGGGTGCCTTCCAGATCGAGATAATTGGTCGGCTCATCGAGCATGAGCAAATCAGGTTGCGAAAATAAAACCGCTGCGAGCGCAACACGCATCCGCCAGCCGCCAGAAAAATCGGAGCAGGGGCGGCGCTGCGCTTCGGCATCAAAACCCAGTCCGTGCAGGATGGCGCCCGCGCGCGCTTCTGCCGCATGCGCGCCAATATCCGCCAGCCGCATTTCAATTTCGGCAATGTGATGCGGGTCGGTTTCATGTTCGCGCTGCGCCAGCAATCCGGTGCGTTCGGTATCGGCCGCCAGCACCACGTCGATCAGCCGCTCCGGTCCGCTCGGCACCTCCTGCGCCACGCGCCCGACACGCAAATTGCGGGGTATGGAGGTTGACCCTTCCTCCGTCGCCAGTTCCCCGGCGATGATACGAAACAGGGTTGTCTTGCCCGCGCCATTGCGCGCCACAAAACCAACCTTGGCCCCATCGGGCAAAGCCACGGTAGCCTTGTCGAACAGCAGACGCTTGCCAATGCGGTAGGTCAGATCATTCACATGCAACATGGCGGCGCTTTTGACGCGGCGCGGGCCGGCGCGCAAGCACATCCCGCTATGACGCTACGTCATATTTGTGCCGCAATATCGCCATGCCGCGACCATGCGGAAAGGGATAATAATCCCACAAACGACAGGCGATTCGACAATGTTCACGATCAAGAGATCACAATCCTGCTGGTCCATCCTGGCCGTCACGGCCATCGTGGTCAGCATCGGCGTGGCCCTCGCAACCTTGGCCTGAAATCGCGGTGTGATTGACGCGGGCGCGTCTTCACGGCACGCAGCCGCGCCATGACCTCAGCAAATCCAATTCCCGGCGAGTCCGGCTTTCAATTCAACATCGCAGCCAGAGATGGTGCAGCACGCACCGGCGCTTTGCAGATGCCGCGCGGAACCGTGCGTACCCCTGCTTTCATGCCCGTCGGCACGGCAGGCACCGTGAAGGGCATGTATCCCGAACAGGTGCGCGACCTCGGGGCCGATATTCTGCTCGGCAATACCTATCACCTCATGCTGCGTCCGACGGCCGAGCGCGTGGCGCGGCTGGGAGGGCTGCACGCCATGATGCGCTGGCCGCATCCGATCCTGACGGATTCCGGCGGCTTTCAGGTAATGTCCTTGTCTGCCTTGCGGAAAATTACTGAGGACGGCGTGAAGTTCCGCTCGCATATCGATGGTTCAACCCATCATATGAGCCCGGAACGGTCGATTGAAATCCAGAATCTGCTGGGGTCAGACATCGTCATGCAGCTCGACGAGTGTGTGCGGCTGCCAGCAGACGTCAAGGCGATCGATAAGGCGATGCGGCTATCGTTGCGCTGGGCCGAACGCTGTCAAAACGCCTTTGGCATGCCCCATGGCAGGGCACTGTTTGCGATTGTGCAGGGCGGCGACAACGAAGCACTGCGCATCGAGAGTGCGCAGGCACTCACGGCAATGAATTTTCAGGGCTACGCGATTGGCGGACTGGCGGTCGGCGAACCGCAGGATGTCATGCTGCGCATGATCGACACCGTGGCCCCGCATCTGCCGCAGGAAAAGCCACGCTATCTCATGGGCGTCGGCACGCCGGATGATATTGTCGAAGCGGTCCGGCGCGGTATCGACATGTTTGATTGCGTGATGCCGACACGGGCCGGACGGCATGGCACGGCCTATACGCGATTCGGCAAGATCAACCTGCGCAATGCCCGCCATGCCGATGATCCGCGCCCGCTTGATCCGCGATCCACATGCCCGGCGACCCGCGATTACAGCCGCGCCTACCTGCATCATCTGACGAAAGCGGGCGAAATGCTGGGGCAGATGCTGCTCACGCGGGTCAATCTGGCCTATTATCAGGACCTGATGGCCGGCCTGCGTGCCGCCATCGCGCAGGGGAAGCTGGAGGGTCATATCGCGGGTTTGAAGGCCGCATGGCTTGCCGGGGACGCCCATATCGAATAACGGAACGGTTGAATTTCACATGGGTTCTCCGCGCGTATCGGGCTGGAGACCGTTCCTGCGGGTCAACCGTGCGTTGCAAGGCTTGCGCCTCGAACCGCTCCCGCCGACCGACAAGAGGGCTGTATGGCTTCCACATTCGAAACCGTCGCTGATATTATCGCTGATACTGCTGATATTCCGCGCGATACCATTCATCCCGAAAGCCACGCAATTGAGGATCTCGGCATCGACTCGCTGGCCTTCCTCGACATTGCTTTTGCCATCGACAAGAAGTTCGGCATCAAGCTGCCGCTGGAAGAATGGACGCAGGAAGTCAACGAAGGCAAGGTGAAGGCGGAGGAGTATTTCCGCCTGTCCAACCTCGCCGCCAAGATTGACCAGCTTGTGGCCGCGAAAAGCGCCTGATCTGGCTGCTGTTTCGCTTCAGGAATGCGCCTTGAAACCTTCGAGATGATCGACCGGATCGCTGCCTTCGACCGCGAAGGCAGGCGGATCACCGCTCATGCGCGCGTGCCTGATAAAAGCCCGGTTTTCGATGGCCATTTCCCCGGATACCCGCTGGTGCCAGGCGTGTTGCTGACCGAGACGATGGCGCAGGCATCCGGCTACCTTATCCTTGGCCTGAACGGTTTGACGAAAATGCCGTTTCTGGCTGGGGTGGAGCGCGCGAAGTTCCGCAGCTTTGTCGGGCCGGAGACGAATCTCGTGATCGAATCAGCACTGACCCACGAAGGCTCCGGCTATGCGGTGGCCAAGGCCAGCGTATCGGCCGGCGGCAAGCGCATCTGCGATGCCGGCCTGATGTTTCGCATCATGCCCATTCCTGAACAGCTTGCGCCCCTGATGGC
This sequence comes from Beijerinckiaceae bacterium, assembly GCA_051646285.1. GTDB lineage: Bacteria > Pseudomonadota > Alphaproteobacteria > Rhizobiales > Beijerinckiaceae > Terrirubrum. The sequence goes on along the minus strand of JBOFCU010000085.1, from coordinate 1,537 downwards.
CGCGCGGGCGCAGGCGATAGGCCTCACCGCGCAGGCTGCCCCATGAGCAATACAACACCATCAGGCAAGAGCATGAACAGCCGCGACGTCTGGATTACCGGTGCAGGGCTGGTATCAAGCCTGGGCGAGGGGCTTGAGGCCCACTGGCAGGCCGCACAGGCCGGCTCGCCAGTGCTGGACACGGAAAATTATGCGCCGCTGGCTGTGCATCCTCTGTGTGCGGTTGATTTCGACAAGCAGATTCCGAAAAAGTCTGATCAGCGCCAGATGGAGATGTGGCAGCGGATCGGCACCTATGCCGCAGGTCTGGCGCTGGACAGTGCCGGCCTGAAAGGTGTGCCAGAGCTTCTCGAAAAGCTGAATATCATTGTCGCTGCTGGCGGCGGTGAACGCGATCTGGCTGTGGATGGCGCCGTGACATCGGGGCTGATGGCAGCGGATGCAGCGGGCAGGGGCCGGTATCTCAACGAGCGGCTGATGAGCGACCTGCGGCCAACGCTGTTTTTGGCCCAGCTCTCCAACTTGCTGGCGGGTAATATATCCATCGTTCATGGCATCACCGGTCCGTCGCGCACCTTTATGGGCGAGGAGCAGGCTGGTGTGGATGCCGTGCGCGTGGCGCAGGCACGGATCGCAGCCAAGCAGGGGGATATTTTCCTCGTCGGCGGTTCGATGGCGTCTGGCCGGCCTGACCTTCATCTCCTCTATGATCTGGCTGGACATATGCGCCGGGGACCGCAGGTGCCGGTGCTGGACCGCAACGGCACATCCGCCGGGTTTGATCTGGGAGCGATGGGTGCATTTGTCGTCATGGAGGCGGATAGTCACGCCAAGACGCGCGGTGCCAAGCCACTGGCCAAGATCACGCTGGCCGTGTCCGACCGCTCCCGCCGTCAGCCAGGTGATGCAGCGGGTGCCGTTCACCGTCTTTGGGAGTCCGTCCGTCCGCACCTGAAAACCGCCCGTTATGGCATTTTGTCTGCGGCATCAGGCAGCACCCCTGTAACAGGCGAGGAGCGGGAAGCGCTGGGTAAGCTTGCACCAGAGGCGCCGGTCCGTGCCATTGGCAACCTCATCGGGCATGGGGTGGAAGCGCAATTCCCGGCCGCCGTCTTGCTGGCGACGATGGTGCTTCAGCACGGCACGCTCTATCCGCCAGCGGCAGGCGCAACCTCTGAGGTGCCGTCGGATCAGCCCATTGAACAGGTTGTGATCACCGGCCTCGGCCATTGGCGCGGCGAAGGCCTCGCCCTGATTGAACGGGTGGAGTAAGCACCGCTCATGTCGAAGTTTCTGGATAAAGCTGGCCGCCCGCTCGTTGTCGTTACTGGCATGGGGCTTGTGACATCACTCGGGCAAGGCAAGCAAGACAATTGGGCCGCGCTCACCGCCGGCAAGTCCGGCGTGCATCGCATTACCCGGTTTCCGATTGATGGCTTGCGCACCACCATCGCCGCCACGGTAGATTTCGTGCCGTTTGCGCCATCATGCGCGCCAGCCCTCTCCGAGCAGCTCGCCATTCTGGCGGTCGAAGAAG
>JBOFCU010000068.1:0-1942 GCA_051646285.1 Beijerinckiaceae bacterium | reverse complement strand
CCGGATCGGCCCGCACAATTTCCGCAACGGCCTTTTGCCGTTCCACCATCGCCTCAAATGATGTGTCAGGTGCAGCCTCGGTAAAGCCGCGCAGCAATCCGGTATCCTCCATCGGGAAAAATCCCTTTGGAATATCCTTATAGAGCTGAACGCTGATCACGCCGGTGGCAAAGGTCAGCAGTAAAAAGACAAACCGGAATTTCAGCACGAAATCGAGTGTGACGCGGTAGAAGGTCAGCATGACCTGGAAAATGGATTCCAGAAATCGCTCGACAATGCCTTCCTTGCGGTTGTGATCATGCGCCTTCAGGAAGCGGGCGCACATCATCGGCGTCAGCGTCAACGACACAAAGCCAGACACGAGAATGGTAATCGAGATCGTCACCGCAAATTCGCGGAACACGCGGCCCACGACGCCGCCCATGAAAAACACGGGAATGAACACAGCGATCAGCGACAGGGTGATTGAGATAATCGTGAAGCCGATTTCGCGCGAACCAATCAGCGCAGCCTCAAAAGGCTTTTTGCCCATTTCGATATGGCGCACGATATTTTCGAGCATGACGATCGCGTCATCGACCACAAACCCGACAGCCAGCGTCAGCGCCAGCAGAGAGATATTGTCGAGCGAATAGCCGAGCAGATACATGAAGCCGAACGTGCCAACGATGGAAATTGGCAGCGCAATGGTGGGGATCAGCGTGGCTGAGAGCCGCTTCAGGAACATGAAGATGACGAGGATCACCAGCACGACCGAGAGCACCAGTGTGAACTCGACATCTTCAACCGATTCACGGATCGGCACCGAGCGGTCATTGTTGACGATGAGATTGACCGATGGCGGCAACTGCGCCTGATAGGATGGCAGATTGTTCTTGATGCGATCAACGGTTTCGACGGTATTGGCGTCGGACTGGCGATAAACCGCCAGCACAATGGCGCGGTCGCCATTGTGCCATCCAGCCACCTGGTCATTTTCAACCGAGTCGGCCGGGCGCGCCACGTCTTCCAGTTTCACCGGAATGCCATTGCGCGTTGAAATAATCAGTCCGCCGTAATCCTCGGCTTTCTGCATCTGCCCCGTCGCTTCCACGGTCACGCGCTGCCGGTCGCCGCGCATGGTGCCAACAGGGGCGTTGGAATTGGCAGCATTGACAGCGCGGCTGATGTCACCGAGCGAAAGGCCTCGGGCTGAGGCTGCCTGCGGATCGACATAAATCCGCACTGCATATTTTTGCTGGCCAAAGATATTGACCTGCGCCACGCCGGGCAATTGCTGAATCTGCTGCTGCAAAATGCTTTCGGCATATTCATTCACGACATGCAGCGGCAGCGTGTCGGATTTCAGGGCCAGAAACAGAATGGGCTGGTCAGCCGGGTTCACTTTGCGGAACGCGGGCGGAGCCGGCATTTCCGCCGGCAGACGGCGCAGGGTAGACGTGATTTGCGACTGCACATCCAGAGATGCGCCATCGATTTCACGATCAAGACTGAACTGCATCGTGATTTGTGTGGAGCCTTGCGTCGACACCGAGGTCAGCGATTCAAGGCCGGAGATGGTGGCAAAAGCCCGTTCCAGAGGGGCCGCAACAGAAGCCGCCATTGTTTCCGGGCTGGCCCCGGGCAGGTTCGCGGACACGTTGATGGTGGGATAATCCACCCGCGGCAGCGCAGCGACCGGCAGTTTCTTGAAGGCGAAAAAGCCGAAGATGATGAAAGACGCCATCAGCAGCGTCGTCATGACCGGGCGGCGGATGCAGAGTTCGGGCAGCGACATGGGTCAGGTCCGTTTCATCTGGAACATGGGCGGCACGATCAACTCAGCCTTGCCCCGGCGCAGCCGGGCGCGCAGCGGCAGGTGTGGCAGCAGGACGGACAGGCGCAACCCGGCTGCCATTGCCGAGCTGGGTTTGCCCATCGGTGACAACCGTTTCAGTCCCGG
>JBOFCU010000004.1:0-15501 GCA_051646285.1 Beijerinckiaceae bacterium | reverse complement strand
CTGAGCGAGATGGCGATGGCCGGCAGGATCGGCGCAGCCATCACCGCCCTGCCGGATGGCCCCGCCCATGCGGTGCTGTTCGGCGAGGATCAGGCCCGCTACCTCCTGACGACGAAAGATGAAGCGGCAGTGCTGGCCGCGCTCAAGGCAGCGGGCGTTCCAGCCCTGACCCTCGGCATCACAGGCGGCGATTCGCTTATACTGCCCAACGAGCAGCCTTTGGCCGTGCGCGATCTTGTCACGGCCCATGAGGCGTGGCTGCCGGGTTATATGAGCGGCGCTATCGACCACGCCGCCTGATTTCACAAAGGATTACGCCCATGGCCATGGCCGCTGCGGATATTGAAAAATTCATCAAGGAGGCGCTGCCGGACGCCCAAGTCGAGATCAAGGATCTGGCCGGTGACGGTGATCATTACGCGGCGACCGTGATTTCGGAAGCCTTTCGCGGCAAAAGCCGGGTGCAGCAGCACCAGATGGTTTATGCCGCGCTCAAAGGGAATATGGGCGGCGTGCTGCACGCCCTTGCATTGACCACGAGCGTTCCCAACTCTTAACCTTGGATCACAACCCCGGCGGGCCTTGACCCCGCAATGGAGACGACGATGACCGACGCAAACGCCCGCATTGATGCGGAAGTGAAATCCAGCGACGTGGTGCTGTTCATGAAGGGCACCCCGCAATTCCCGATGTGCGGCTTTTCTGGCCAGGTCGTGCAGATCCTTGATTATGTCGGCGTGCCCTACAAGGGTGTGAATGTGCTGGAGGATGCCGAGATCCGTCAGGGCATCAAGGATTATTCCAACTGGCCGACCATTCCCCAGCTTTATGTGAAGGGCGAATTTGTCGGCGGCTGCGACATCACCCGCGAAATGTTCCAGTCCGGCGAATTGCAGCAGATGCTGGCGGATAAGGGCATTGCCGTGAAAAAAGCGGGGTGAATTTATTCGCCTTGCTGAAATAGGAAGCGCCGCATTGCGGCGCTTTTTTTGGTCTGTATGCCAACGCACAGCGCCGCAAGAATTCATCACTTGGCTTGCATTTTAGAGCAGTTGCGCAAAGAATTACGGGCGCAGCCGGCGTACGCCGGGCGAGAGGAGCGCCATGGCTGAAGTCCGAGAATACACTGACCGTCATTTGACGATTTCGACCAAGGGCTTCTTTTTTCCAAAGGTAGCCACTGGGCAATTGATGAGTGACGCAGTCGCGATGTGCCAATTATTGGACATTCAGTCATACCGCGAGGTGGAGAATGACAATTTCCGCAGCGGTTCATATTTTTTGAGCGAGTCCGATCAACACTATCTATTCATATCAGGTTATTTTGAAGACTATTTCACTGATGCGATCGAGGAATGGGGTGGAAAGACTGTGGCTGAGCAATTGCGCGTGTTCGCACCACTCCACGATATGCTCTACGAATTCAAACTGACCCTGATCGATGCAGAACCTGACACTGGTCCCGCCTTGATGCAGCATTACGTTGGTGTGATGGCAAAGGCTTGTTCCGTGTTGTTCGATTTGGACCGCAATGGTCAGAAGATCAGCCTTTCCATTGATTTGCAGGAGACCTGAAGGTCGCCATGGCCGCATTGATGCGGAAGTGAAATCCAGCGACGTGGTGCTGTTCATGAAGGGCACCCCGCAATTCCCGATGTGCGGCTTTTCCGGCCAGGTCGTGCAGATCCTTGATTATGTCGGCGTGCCCTACAAGGGTGTGAATGTGCTGGAGGATGCCGAGATCCGTCAGGGCATCAAGGATTATTCCAACTGGCCGACGATTCCGCAGCTCTATGTGAAGGGCGAATTTGTCGGCGGCTGTGACATCACCCGCGAAATGTTCCAGTCGGGTGAATTGCAGCAGATGCTGGCGGATAAAGGCGTTGCGGTAAAGAAGGCGGGGTGAATTTATTCGCCTTGCTGAAATAGGAAGCGCCGCTCTGCGGCGCTTTTTTATTGACCCCGTGCGCTGCCGTACGCCATTGCCACATCATCCATGCGAGGCTTGTCATGCGGTGGCTCGACCGCATCATTGCAGCGTTGAAGACGGCGCTGGCGATCAAGGACAGCGCCATGGCTGAAGCGAAAAAATATCTTGGCAATATCTGGATTCATGACGCCTATCCCGCCTATCACCGCGAGGTGAAGCGCTATCTGAAATTGATTCAGACCACCCATGCCGGACGCACGCTGATCAACGCCATCACCATGCGCCCGCGCTGGATGCTCATTGCGCCGTTCAAGCCGACGGCACAAAGCCCGGTCAATGCCTATGCTTATCCCAGCAACAATTCGCGGCTGGATTCACGCCCGCCAAGCTACGAGGAAAAACTCACCATTCCCGTGCCCATGCTCGGCCCCGTGACAGTTGTGACAGGGCGCGGCACCGGCATAGGCAGTTTTGTGCAGGTTGATTTTCATCCCGCCACATGGACCGAACGCGCCGTGCGGGCCGGCGGCATTGCACCGGGCGCCGGCCCCGGTGAAGTGCTCTACCATGAAATGTTGCACGGCTGCCGCATGATGAGCGGCCTGCTCAGCGATGACAAGGTCACGTCCAATCCTGAAATGGACGACATTGAAGAATTTTTCGCCATTCTCGGCGCAAATGTCTATCGCTCCGAGCGTGGCTTTTCAAAGTTGCGCGCCAGCCATCACGGTTTTCGCGCCATCAGGGACGCCACCCGAATTGATGAAGTATATTATGACGAATACAAAATGGAAATTGATCGCTGGTTCACGGAGCAGCGGGCCTTTTGCCTTGCCATGGCGCAGAGCACTGCAAAATTCAATCCGTTCCGCGAGGCAGCCATTGCCAAAGGTCTGATGTCGCGGCCTGCAACAGCCATGCGGCTGCCTGCATGACCAGAAAAGCAAAGGCGCAGAAAGGCAACGGAAAGGCAACGGAAAGGAAAGCGCGGCGCGGATAAAATTGCACCATAACAAATCATGGTGGCAGCGAACATCGGCTACCCGATGAGCCGGTCGCGTACCAGATCGTTGACAATTTTCATGTGGCTGATGGCGGCTTTCAACCGCCGCGTTTGCAGCCGGTCAAGGTTGGCAGGGTCGATACGGTTGCTCAGTGCCACACCATTGCGCAGGTCGGCGAGTTGCTGACGCAAAATCGTATCAAGCACTGTGGCGTGCGCGCGGTCGAGATCCTCAATGTCTGTGGTTGCGCCCTCGCGCGTTGCGGCCAGTGCATTCAGCCTGTCATGGGTTGAAAAGGCCAGATGGCCTTCGCCGATGGCAAGAACACGCGCAGCGGACACAACGCGGCGCAGGCCGGCATTTTTCATATCGATCCGGTTGTCAGGCCCGGTCTTCCAGCCACCCATAAAGCCAACAGGATTTTCGGCACCCTCGCCATTGCTGGCAAGCAATTTCAGGAACGCCTTCTGCGGCTGAGCTGCGGCCCAGGCATCGGCGCGCAGACGATTTGCCATCGCTTCGGCGCCATGAACGGCCCGCATGTCAAAGCAGATATCAACCGCCAGAAGATCACTCGGATTAGAGCGCGTCACCCAGTGCCGCACCCGCGCGCGCCACGTCGCTTCTGAGCCGCGATATGACGGTTGCGACGCCATCACACCGCCCTTGCAGAGCGGAATGCCAATGCGGTCGAGGATATCATTCATGCGTGTGCCAAAGGCAAAAAACCACGCATCCTCCGGCCCGCCCGGCTCGCCTGACTCGAAAACCAGGGCATTGTCCTGGTCCATCGCCAGCAGGCTCTCGCCGCGTCCGGCCGAGCCAAGCGCCAGCACGGCATAGGGGCATGGGGCTTTGCCTTTTCCTTCGGCTTCCATCGCCTGTTCAGCCAGGCCCGCAGCCCGCGCTGTTGCAGCGCAGACTTCTGCCGCGATAATTCCGGCCACGTCGCGCGCTGGCATATCCTCGTCCATCAGCGCTTGCGCCATTGCCGGTATTTTGGCCCAGGCCCGGCCAAGCGCGCCCACATCAGCGGCGACATCAATATCATCGCCCAGTTCCACCGCAGCGCTGGCCCGCAGGCGCAGCAAGTCACGCGCCGACAAGGCTCCCACCACTGTCCCTGCTTCGCCCGTCACAGCCAGATGGCGAATCTTGCGGCGCGCCATCCGACCAACCGCACGGTAGATGAAGGCGTCCGAGGCAACCGTCTCCAGGCCGCTGGTGGCAAAGGCGCTGATGGGACGTTCAAGCGCCGCAGCGCCGCCACGCGCCAGCGCGCGCATGGCATCACGCTCGGTCAGAATCGCGACCTGATCCGCACTGGCCTGCGGTGTGCCGACATAGACTGAACTGACACGCTGGTCATTCATGGTTCTGATGGCATCAATCAGCCCGGTGTCCGGCGGCATGAAATGAGCAGTCTTGCTCATCACATCCCGCACCCGGTGCCGGTAGGGATAGGTGTCGCGCCGCTCGAGCGTACCGGCTGCGGCCCCCGCTGTTTCAAGGCTGGTGTTGATGGGCCACGCTGACCCTTCCGACAGCCTGCGGCACAAACCGATCGCATCGCCAACAGTCACAATCCCCTTGGCACGCAGGCGGGGCAGCAGCGCAATGAAAATTTGCTGCGCCATGGCAGCGTCGGCGAGCGCCCTGTGCCGGTTGTCTGCGGAAATGCCCAGCCAGTCGCACAGCGCATCCAGGGAAAAATCCGGCAATTGCGGACTAAGGGCCTGCGCCAGCAGGCGCACATCGAGCGTTGCTGGCTCGTGCCATGATAAACCTGCATCGAGACACGAACGGCGCAGGACACCGGCGTCAAATCCGATGGCATATCCAACCCATGGCCGGCCGGCAGCAAAAGAAAAAAAATCCTGCCAGACATCGCGAAAGGGCGGCGCTCCAGCCAGATCGGCATCCGTAAGGCCGTGAATGGCGGTTGCACTGGCAGGCACGGGAACCGGGCAGGCCACGAATGAGGAAAAAACCGGCCCGTCAGAACCATCAGCCTCGACGGGCACAGCGGCCAGTTCGATGACATGAGCAGATTTGATATCGAGGCCTGTTGTTTCCGTATCAAGCGCAATGGCGGAAATGGCCGCGAGCGGCGTGGATTTCAGAACAAGCGACATGACGTGCGGTACGCCTCCACGTTTGCGGACAGCGTGAACTAGCACACAACGGCGAGCAAGACGTTGATACGCATCATGACTAACGTTGCAGCGCCGCCTTCACAAACGCAATCGCATCGGCGCCAGCCCACTCCGCCGGGCCGGCCAGATTTCCCAACTCGCAGCCATTGGCATCAATGAGAATGGTTGTGGGCATGCCGAAGGCTTTGCCGTTGGCTTTGAGCATATCGAATATTTTTACGCTCTGGTCGGTGTAGCGGGTAAGATTTTTGACACCGATATCATCGAGGAATTGCGGCGCGCGTTCAGCATTTCGGGTATCGATATTCACAGCGACAACTTCAAAATCTTTGCCGCCCAATTCCGCCTGCAACTGATTCAGCGCCGGCATTTCCTTCTTGCAGGGCGCGCACCAGGTTGCCCACAAATTCAACAGCACGGTGCGGCCCTTGAAATCCGCCAGCGTCACCGGCGCTCCATCAGGCCTCTTGAAGGCGAGGTTGGGCAGCGCCTCCGGTGTCTTGCGCATGGCAACCGCCGCCACCTCCCCCTTGGCAAAAGGGGCAATGCGGGCAGACACCGCAGCCGAGGCCGCGCATTGCGCCGCAGGGGACGGGCCTGACAGACCATTGCCCTTGTCCCCCAAGCTGGCATAGACCACGCCAGCCGCGATCAGCAGCGCAGCGCCAGCCACAATGGGTTTCCAGCCCAGCGTCTTGGCGATGCCGGGTTGCGAGAGCGGGGCGGATTCTTTCGGGTCGGACATGGTGTTTACACAGGCAGGGCGGTTGAAATGAGCAATACGATGTGGGGCGGCCGTTACCAGTCTGGCCCGGCCGCGATCATGGAAGAGATCAACGCTTCCATCGGCTTTGACCAGACCCTGTGGCGCCAGGACATTCGCGGTTCGGTTGCCCATGTCACCATGCTCAGCGAAACCGGCATTGTCACGAAGGCTGACGCGAAGGCCATTACCACCGGCCTACAGGGCATCGGTAAAGAGATTGAGGCGGGCACGTTCACATTCTCGCGCGCGCTGGAGGATATTCACCTCAATGTGGAAGCAGCCCTGACCAAGCGCATCGGCCCCGCCGGGGGCCGCCTGCACACAGGCCGCTCGCGCAATGATCAGGTCGCGCTGGATATGCGCCTGTGGGTGCGCGACACGGTCGATGAGCTGATTGAGCAGGTCGAAGACCTGATGCGGGCGCTGGCCGAGAAGGCGCTCGCCCATGCCGGCACGATCATGCCCGGCTTCACCCATCTGCAGAGCGCCCAGCCCACCACCTTCGGCCATCACTGCCTCGCCTATGTGGAAATGCTGGGCCGCGATGCTGCCCGGTTCAGGGACGCCCGCACCCGCATGAATGAGTGCCCGCTCGGTGCAGCCGCCCTTGCCGGAACGAGCTTTCCGATCGACCGGCATATGGTTGCGGACGCACTGGATTTTGACCGGCCCACCGCCAATTCACTCGATTCGGTGGCGGATCGGGATTTCGTGCTGGAAACCCTGTCAGCCGCCTCGATCTGCGCCGTGCATCTCAGCAGGCTCGCGGAGGAGATCGTGCTCTGGACCACGCCGCAATTCAATTTCATCACGCTCTCGGACAAGTTCACCACCGGCTCTTCCATCATGCCGCAGAAGCGCAACCCTGATGCCGCCGAGCTGGTGCGCGGCAAGACCGGGCGCATCATCGGGGCCATGAACGCGTTGATGATCGTGATGAAGGGCCTGCCCATGACCTATGGCAAGGACATGCAGGAGGACAAGGAGGGCACGTTTGATGCGCTGCGCAACCTCTCCCTATGCCTCGCCGCCACGGCGGGCATGGTGCGCGACATGCAGCCCAATGCCGAGGCCATGAAGAAGGCCGCCGGCCTCGGCTACGCCACCGCCACCGATCTGGCGGACTGGCTGGTGCGGACGCTGAAAATGCCGTTCCGTGACGCCCACCACGTTACCGGCAAACTTGTCGGCATGGCCTCGGCCACAGGCATCGGCCTTGAAGAACTGACGCTTGCGCAGATGCAATCGGCCGAACCAAAGATCACGAAAGACGTGTTCGCCGTGCTCGGTGTCGAAAAATCCGTGAAAAGCCGCGTAAGCTATGGCGGCACAGCGCCTGCGAATGTCACAAAGCAGGCAAAGCGGTGGCTCAAGGCTCTTGGCCAGACGAAGACTTCGGGCCAGACGAAAACTTCGGGCCGGACAAAGAAATGACACCTCTGGCCATATCGCTGCGATGCGATATGGTGCGCCACCTTTCGGAGCTGACCCCTGTGAATCGCCGCTCGCTGCTTCCCCTTTTGTTGACCGCAGGCCTTGCCCTGACGGCGGCTGCCTGTGGCCGCCGTGGCCCGCTTGAACCGCCGCCCGGCGGCCGGGATATTCCCGGCGAGGACAACCAGCAGCCGTCGGACCGGGAGGAGCAGGCGCAGGCCATCAATCCCCTCGGCCAGCGCCCCAAACGGCCGCCGCCGATCAAGCCGCCCAACACGCCCTTTGTTCTCGACGCCATTCTATAAACCCGGGCGCCCGCCAGATGCACCATTTCGCGCACAGACAAGGCGTCATGCACGCCGAAGGTGTGGACCTGCGCACCATCGCCAGCGCGGTCGGCACGCCCTTCTATTGCTATTCCACCGCGACGCTGGTGCGCCATTACCGCGTGTTTTCCGAGGCCTTTACCGGCACCGACACGCTGGTGTGCTACGCCATGAAGGCCAATTCCAATCAGGCCGTCATCAAGACACTCGCCGCCCAGGGCGCTGGCATGGATATTGTGTCGCGCGGGGAATTGCGCCGCGCCCTTGCGGCTGGTGTGGATGGCCAGAAAATTGTTTTTTCCGGCGTTGGAAAAACCCATGAGGAAATGGCTGAAGCGCTGGACGCCAATATCCTGTGCTTCAACATCGAGTCCGAACCGGAAATGCGCGCGCTGTCGGATGTGGCCGTATCCAAAAACCGGCGCGCCGCCATCTCCATCCGCGTCAACCCGGATGTGGACGCAAAAACCCACGCGAAAATCGCCACCGGAAAATTCGACAACAAATTCGGCATTCCCATTTCGCGCGCCCGTGCCGTCTATGCGCAGGCCGCAAAACTGCCGGGGCTCGATGTGCGCGGCATTGATATGCATATCGGCTCACAGATCATCGACATGGAGCCATTTTCCAATGCAGCGGCCTTGCTGGCCGAACTGGCGCGCGATTTGCTGGGCGATGGCCATGCGCTGCATCATCTTGATCTCGGCGGCGGGCTGGGCGTGCCCTACCGCGCCGACAATGAACCGCCGCCCGAACCGGCAGCCTATGCGGCTGCGGTTCTGCCCCACGTCAAACCGCTGGGGCTGAAGCTGATTTTTGAGCCGGGCCGGATGCTTGTCGGCAATGCCGGCATTCTCGTCACCTCCGTGATTTATGTAAAAGAGGGCGAAGGCAAGACGTTTGTCATTGTCGATGCCGCGATGAATGATCTCATCCGCCCGACATTGTATGATGCCCACCACGATATCCGCCCCGTCGTGACGCCCGATCACAAGACCGAATGGATAACCGCTGATATTGTCGGCCCCGTATGCGAAACCGGCGATTATCTGGCGTTGGGCCGCGCCATGCCGGAACCGCAGGCGGGCGATCTGATCGCGCTGATGACCGCTGGCGCTTACGGCGCGGTAACCGCCAACACCTACAACACGCGCATGCTGATTCCCGAAGTCATGGTCAATGGCCAAGACTTTGCCGTGGTGCGCCACCGCCCGAAATATGAGGACGTGATCGGGCTGGACCACCTGCCGGCGTGGCTTGGCTGAATGATTTCAAAAAAAGCATTGCTGATTTTTATGGTATGTTGGCAGCCGCAAATTTAATCACTGACATAGCGGTTTAAATCTGTTTTCGCGAAATCATCTCCAGCAAATAAAATCGGCCCATTCCTTTCTTTTACACCGCATGGCTCATGCAATCCGCAAGATTGAGTTTGGCGGACTGTCTGCCTTTGTAAAACGATTCCGAGGCGCGCAGGCTGGAGTGCATCAGCAATGTCAGCAGCCTTTTCTTCACCCCTCAGCAGCGCAACAATAGCCGATGTGTCAACAAACACTATGCATTCTCCCAAAGGCTATCCCGTTCTGCCTTGCTGACAGGACACGCATGGCGCCTACGTTTGCCTGCGCTTTGCGGGCAAGGAATTGAAGACGCGCGCCAAGGGACGGCTGGTACACTCGCGTCGCAACTCAATTTCCTGGGCCTGAACAAGCGCCCCAGTCATGGTCGATTGCGGCAGGCCGCAATTTCCTTGGCCCGCATGGCCGCACGCAATCATGGATATTGATAGGCATGGCCACCTCCATTTTACAGATATACGGCATAGCAAATTTGCAAATACAGAGATTGACTGCTTCGTGATCCGCCCCCGCCTTCACCGCGCCCCAATCCGTGTTAGGCTGCGGTTTGGCGAGGATTGAATCGCTGCCGGAATCTGTCCATGGCGCTACGCTCAGACCGTGACCTTGCCGCTCCCGCGCTTCAGCGCCTGCTGCGGCGTGCGGAACAGGCTATCCTCGCTGAAAAGGCGTGGCGCGCCCTGCTGCCGCTTTTGATCGTGATCGCCTTGTTCCTGACCGTATCCTGGAGCGGTGTGTGGCTGCGGGTCGAGCCGCTGTGGCGCATGGCGGGCGTCGCCATTTTTGCCGCCGCCGCTCTGGCGGCCCTGAGTGCATGGCGCGGCTGGCGCCGCCCCTCCCGCGACGAGCTGGTCGCACGGGCAGATGGCGATGGAGCCATCGCCCACCATCCCATTGCTGCAACCACTGATGCGCTGGCCACGGGCCAGCAGGATGAGGCAACCCGCGCCTTATGGGACCTCCATCAGCGCCGCGCCGCAATCGCTCTTGCCAAGGCCAAACCGGCATCGCCCCGGCCTGATCTGGCCCGGCGCGACCCCTGGGCGCTGCGCACCGCCGTGATCCTCGGTGCCGTCGCCGCAGCAACCGTTGCGGGCCCGGAATGGCGCGGACGGATTGCCACGGCCTTTGACTGGACGACCCCTGTCGCCCCCGGACCGGTGGCACGCATCGATGGCTGGATTGACCCGCCGCCCTATACCCGCGTCGCGCCGATTATGCTGGCACTGACAGGGGAATCGGCCCGCAGCGTGACGCCGCCACTCAATTCCACCATTGTTTTGCGCGCGTCCAACGCACCAGGCATCACCATTACCGCTGAAGGCGGGCTTGGCGACGTCAAAAGCGAGGAGAATGGTGCGGTCAACACCACGGAGAAGCGTTTTTTGATTGCCGGCAAGGGCAGTGTCACCATCCGGCGTGATGGCCAGCTCCTGACCCGCATCGCGCTCGACCCCATTCCCGATCTGGTGCCGCTTGTTACGCTACCGAAACCACCGCAGCAGAATGGCCGGGGCAGCCTGACGATTGTCTACAAGGTCGAGGATGATTACGGCATTGCCAGCGCTGAGGCGCAGTTCAAGCCCGTGCCGGGCAAGGAGCCTGGTGACGCAAGCGGCGCGCACCCTCTGGTTGATCCCCCCACGGTGCAGTTGAGCCTGCCGCCGGAGCCGGGCGGCATTGGCGAGGGTCAAACCATCGCTGACCTCGCCAGCCATCCCTGGGCCGGCGCACGGGTGCGCATGACCGTCACGGCCAAGGATGAGGCCGGTCAGGAAGGCACGTCAGACACGATCGAGGTCACGCTGCCGCAGCGCCCTTTCAGCAACCCGCTCGCCAAGGCGCTCATCGAGCAGCGCCGCGCGCTGGTGATGGACGCCCGCAAGCGCACCCGCATCATGGCGGCGATTGATGCGCTGATGATCAACCCCGAGCGCTTCACGCCGCAGCCGGGTGTCTGGCTCGGCCTCAAAACCGCTCATAACCGCCTTGGCAAATCGAGCCGCAAGGAAGATTTGCTCGATGTCGCCGAATATCTCTGGGGCATGGCCGTCTTTCTCGAAGATGGCGACCTCAGCCAGGCCGAGCGCGATTTGCGCGCGGCGCAGGAGGCCTTGCGTCAAGCCCTTGAGCGCGGAGCCACCGACGAAGAAATCAAGAAGCTGATGCAGGATCTGCGCGCCGCGCTCGACAAATACATGCAGCAGCTGGCCGAGCAGATGCGCCGGGACGGACGCGATCCGCAGGAGGCGCGCCCGATGGGTCCCAATGACCGGGTGATCACCCAGCAGGACCTGCAAAAGATGCTCGACCGTATGGAGCAGATGGCACGCAACGGCGCGCGCGAGGAAGCGCGCAAGATGCTCGATGACATGCAGAAAATGCTCGAGAATTTGCAAACCGCCCGCCCCCAGCGCCGCCAGCAGAACCAGCAGGCGCGAGAGATGAACCGGGCGCTGGAAGATCTCGACCGCATGATCCGCGAACAGCAGCAGCTGCGCGACGAGACGTTCCAGAACGGCCAGCAGCAAGGGCAGCAGCAACGCCGCCCCCCCCGCGCTGACCAGCGCAACCAGAACCGGCAGGCCCAGCGCGGCCAGCAGGGCCAGCGCCAGCAGGGCCAGCGCAGCCAGCAGGGGCAGCAGGGTCAGGAAGGGCAAGAAGGACAGGAAGGGCAGGACGGCGAGCAGGGCGAAGGCCAGCAAGGGCAGAACGGGCAAGAACAGAACGGGCAAGGCCAGCAGGGGCGCGGCCAAAGTCTGGCCCAGCGGCAGGAACAGTTGCGCCAGCGACTCGAAAACCTGCGCAACCGCATGCGCGGCATGGGTCAGAATGGCCAGCAGATGGCTGAGGCGGAGGAAGCTATGCGTGATGCCGAGCGTCAGCTTGGCCAGGGCAACCCCGGCGAAGCAGCCGATTCGCAAGGCCGGGCGCTTGATGCGCTGCGCCGTGGCGGCCAGCAGATGGCCCAGCAGATGATGGATGGCATGGGCGATCCGAATGGCGAGCAGGCCGAAGGCACGGATAACAGCAGCCCCGGCAACCCCGACCGTGACCGCCGCCGCGCCGGTTCGGAGGATTCCGATCCACTGGGGCGGCCGCCGCCAACCCGCGATGCGCCCGATACCAGCCGCTACCGCCTCCCGGGCGCCTCGGCCGCCGAGCGCAGCCAGCGCGTGCTGGAAGAATTGCGCCGCCGTTTGTCTGATCCGTCACGGCCGCTTGAGGAACTGGATTACCTGCGCCGCCTGTTGCGTCCCTACTGAGGCAAATCCACGCAGCGCTTTCCGGCTGGCGGATGGGGGCAAAGTCTCTACATAGACGTGCCGGGGAATACCCGCCACGCAGCGGCGTGGTCCGCCCGCGCCGTGACCGGAGAGAATTGCGATGAATGCGTTTGTCAGTACAGCCACCCCCATTGCCGTCGGCGCTGTGGCGATTGTTCTGCTGCTTGGCCTTTTCAACATGCTGCGCGGCGGTTCGCCCAACACATCCCAGACATTGATGCGCTGGCGCGTTGGCCTGCAATTTGTCGCCATCATCGTGATTATGGCTGTGCTCTGGGTCCGCAGCGGCTGATTCGCACCACACCTGTTGCGTCAGCAGCGTGCCCCCTGACTGGCCCCACCCTCACCGTTTGCCCCCGTTCCTTGCCACCCACCACGACGGGCAGCCTGTTTGAAAGAGTGTTCCATGGTCGTTTTGAATCGCATCTACACCCGCAAGGGTGACGATGGCACAACCCGCCTCACCGATGGCGCCAAGCGCCTGAAATCCGATTTGCGCATTGAAGCCTATGGCACGGTGGATGAAACCAACGCCTGCATCGGCATGACACGGATTCACACCGGCGCGTCACATCCGCATGTCGATGCCATGCTCGCCCGCATCCAGAATGACCTGTTCGATCTCGGCGCCGATTTATCGACCCCGCACGAGGCCGAAATGAAATGGGAACCGCTGCGCATTGTGGAAGCGCAGGTGGACCGCCTGGAAAAGGAAATCGACGCGCTGAATGATCATCTCGCCCCGCTGAATTCTTTTATTCTCCCCGGCGGCTCGCCCGCTGCGGCGCATCTCCATCTCGCCCGCACCGTTTGCCGCCGCGCCGAACGGGTCATTGTCGCGCTGATGCAGGACGATGCCGAAACCGTCTCTCCCGCAGCGCTGAAATATATCAACCGTCTGTCGGATTTTCTGTTCGTCGTGTCGCGCACCGTCAACAACAATGGCGCGGATTATGTGCTCTGGGTGCCGGGCAAGAACAGGTAACGCCCGTCAAGGCCTGATGACAGGGGCGCCGGTTATGGAACCGTGTGCCAAACTGCGTTTGCGTCGTTTTTTGCGGCAGAAACATCTGGCGTGATCACGGTTCGGTGCGCATCGCCGCTTGCGCCGTCTGCGCCCATCTCGCGCTGACTGGCTGTGGGCCGCCTCCTGAAAGCAGTTATTTTTGACTCAGTCACACTTTGGTAACAATCTTCTCCTATGTTCATTGACAAGCGGGCAAGCAGCAATGCGGTCCCTGCGTTCGGGATGACCGGCGGATGTACCCGGCAAACTGAAGCGCTAAAACGAAACCCCCGCCATCGAAAGCGGGGGTTTTTGTTTGTGCGGGCTGTCGGCTATTATTCTGCGGCGCAGCCGCAGGCCCGGAACCCAGCTCTTTTCAGCTTTTGACCTTAATGCCGGGGTCCCTGACCAGCGCGCTGCGCCGTCTCCGGGATAACCGGCTGGCTGGGTGAATGCGCGATTCTCAGCGCGTCGGCACCGGCTTTTCGCCGCGATAATCATAAAAGCCGCGCTTGGTCTTGCGGCCAAGCCAGCCCGCCTCGACATATTTCACCAGAAGCGGGCAAGGGCGGTACTTGGAATCGCCCAGTCCCTCATGCAGCACCTGCATGACCGAGAGACAAATATCCAGACCGATAAAATCCGCCAGTTCCAGCGGCCCCATCGGATGATTGGCGCCGAGCTTCATGGCCGCATCGATGGATTCCACCGAACCGACCCCCTCATACAATGTCGTCACCGCTTCATTGATCATCGGCAGCAGGATGCGGTTGACGATAAAGGCCGGAAAGTCTTCCGACGTTGTCACGGTCTTGCCCAGCGACGACACAAATTCGCGCGCCAGCGTAAAGGTCGGGTCTTCCGTGGCAATACCGCGGATCAGTTCGACGAGTTTCATCACCGGCACGGGATTCATGAAATGAATGCCGATGAAACGCTCCGGGCGATCCGTGACCGAAGCAAGCCGCGTCACGGAAATCGAGGAAGTATTTGTGGCGAGAATGGCGTCGGACCGGATATGTGGCAGCAGCGATTTGAAAATGGTTTTCTTGATCGCCTCATTTTCCGTCGCCGCTTCGATCACGAGATCGCACGCGCCCAGATCGCCCAGCGCCTTGGCCGGCACAATGCGCGCCATGGCTGTATCGCGCTGCTCTTCCGTAATGGCGTTGCGCGACACCTGCCGGTTCATGTTGCCGCGCACGACATCAATCCCGGCCGTGATGCGGTCTTCTGCAATATCATGCAGCGCCACATCATAGCCGGCCAGCGCGCACACATGCGCGATGCCATTGCCCATCTGGCCTGCACCCACGATTCCAACCTTGCGAATGGCAGCGGTCATATTTTTTCCGTTCTTCAGTGCATCAGCATGGCAAAAATAAAAATCCCTGCGTCACAGGGCTTTTTCGAGTTCTGGCAGAATGGAGAAGAGGTCACCGACGAGGCCGTAATCAGCGATCTGGAAGATCGGCGCTTCCTCATCCTTGTTGATGGCGACGATCACCTTGGAATCCTTCATGCCCGCCAGATGCTGGATCGCGCCGGATATGCCCGCCGCAATATAAAGGTCAGGCGCGACCACCTTGCCGGTCTGGCCCACCTGCCAGTCGTTAGGCGCATAGCCCGCATCAACTGCCGCGCGTGACGCGCCCATCGCCGCGCCCAATTTATCGGCGACCGGCTCAATATATTTCGCGAAGTTTTCCGATGAGCCGAGCGCGCGGCCGCCAGAGATAATGATTTTCGCCGAGGTCAGTTCCGGCCTGTCAGACTTGACGATCTCCTCGCCCTTGAAGGTGGAGATCGCCGGATCAGCCACAGCCGCAAGCGTCTCCGTTGCCGCATTGCCGCCCGCACCGGCGGCAGCGAACGAGGCCGTGCGCACGGTGATGACTTTCACCTTGTCCTGCGACTGCACGGTCTGGATCGCATTACCCGCATAAATCGGCCGCTCGAACGTATCGGGCGAAATCACCTTGGTGATGTCGGAAATCTGCATCACATCCAGCAGCGCCGCGACACGCGGCAGCACATTTTTCGCCGCCGAGGTCGAAGCCCCGATGATCGCGGTATAATTTCCGGCAATCGACTGGATCAGCGCCGCCAGCGGCTCCGCCATCTGGTTGGCATAGAGAGCGCCATCCGCCACCAGCACCTTTTCAACGCCCGCCAGTTTGGCCGCATCCGCCGCCGCAGCGGCACAATTGTGCCCGGCCACAAGAATATGCACC
>JBOFCU010000341.1:0-2617 GCA_051646285.1 Beijerinckiaceae bacterium | reverse complement strand
ACCCGCCTCACCAGAGGCGGGTTTTTTAGTATCTAATGGCTTGCAAGAGCTGCCCTCCAGATTGCATGTCAATGAGTCAGCCATCGGGCAGCGCGCGGAGGGGAGAGCTTGGCCGCCAACAATTTTGCCATACCTGCATGATCACAAACCCAATACCAACGAGGCCAATGATCAAGCTGTGGGCATACCAAATGGGGGGATGGACGTGACAACACCGCAGATCCTGTCTGTTGCAATCATCTCCGGCCTTATGATTGGCTTTGTCTGGGGACGCTGGCGTTACGATGTCGTCGCTGGCGTTGCGTTGGCGGTTTCGGTCGCGGTTGGCATCGTGACACCGAAGGAAGCCTTCACGGGGTTTTCTGACGATATTGTGGTGATCATCGCCAGTGCTCTGGTCATGAGCACTGCCATTTCCCGCTCCGGAATACTTGACCATGGCCTGCGGTTTCTCACCGCGCGCGTCAAAAGCACGCAAGGGTTGCTGATCGCCCTCGTGGCCTTTGTCACGATCATGTCTGCCATTATTAAAAATATAGGCACACTCGCGATGACAGTGCCGGTGGCCTTCCAGATCGCGAAAAAGAAACAGATTTCGCCATCCCTGTTCCTGATGCCGATGGCCTTCGGCGCCCTGCTTGGCGGCATGATTACGCTGGTTGGCACCTCACCGAACGTGATTGTCGCGCGCATGCGGGAAGATATGACGGGCCAGCCGTTTGGCATGTTCGATTTCACGCCCGTTGGTATAATTCTTTCTCTTGTCGGCGTCGCATTTCTGGCTGTTGGCTATCGGCTCATTCCGGCTGATCGCAAGGGTACAGTTGGCCTCGATGCAGCCCTCGAAATCAAGGATTACACCACAGAAGCAACTGTGCCGGCGGATTCGCAATTCTCAGGAAGCACCATAGCGGACATGCTGGCGCACGCTGATGATGACGTGAAAATAACTGCGATTATCCGGGATCAGAAAAACCCGCGCGCGCCGCTGCCGGATTCAAAAATTCGCGGCGGTGATATTCTCATCCTGCGCGGTGAGGAGGCGGCGCTGGAGCGGTTTATTGCCCACGCCAGGCTGGTGCAGGAAGGTGAACACCGCACCATGGCCGCGCTGGAGCCGAGCAGCAATGTCTTGTCCATCGAAGGTGTCGTCGGCCCCTATTCCAATCTGATCGGTGTATCTGCCGGTGACGCGAGCCTCCATTCCGATCATGGCGTCAACCTTATTGCCATCAGCCGCGCTGGCGCGCGCATGACCCAGCGCTTGCGCGATATTGTCCTGCGGGAAGGCGATGTCATCGTGTTGCGCGGCCCGGAAGTGGAATTGCCGGACAGGCTGCGCGCCCTTGGCATCTTGCCGCTGGCCGAACGCACCATTGCGCTTGGCAGCAATCGCAACGGCCAAATCGCCCTGGCGATTCTTCTGGTCACTATTATTGCAGTTGGTTTGAGTCTCGTGCCTGTGGCGATTGGCTTTGCAGGTGCTGCGCTCGCGATGGTGCTTTTCCGCGCTGTTACCCTGCGCGACGCTTATGATTCGGTGGAATGGCCGATCATTGTGATGCTTGCTGCGATTATTCCCGTATCAGCCACGCTGCAAAAAACCGGCATTACGGATATACTATCCACATGGCTGGCAACCCTCGCGACCGGGTTGCCAGCCTGGGGAGCTGTCACCTTGATCCTTGTAACGGCCATGGCGGTCACGCCGTTTCTCAACAATGCCGCCACTGTTTTAATCATGGCACCGATTGCCGCGACATTTGCCAAGGGGCTTGGCTACAAGCCGGATGCCTTTTTGATGGCCGTTGCCATCGGTGCCGCGTGCGATTTTCTGACCCCCATCGGCCATCAATGCAACACGCTGGTCATGGGGCCGGGGGGTTATAAATTCACCGATTACGCGCGCCTTGGCGCTCCATTGTCACTGCTGATTATCATCGTGGGCGTGCCGGCGATCATGCTGTTCTGGCCGGTCTGATCACCGGGACTGCACCGGCCAGTGCATGGTCGCCACGCGTAACGCGCCTATTGCAGCGCTGTGAAATCCATGCAGACTTTTCCCGTGGATACGGGGAGAAATGGTAATGCCTGATTTGATAGTGGCGGGAGCGCGGGTTATCGACCCGTCGCAAAATCATGACGCCATTGCCGATGTTGCGTTCAAGAATGGAAAAGTGTCAGCCTTTGGAAAAAATCTGAAGCCCGCCGCGCACACGGAAATTCGCGATCTCAGCGGATATATTTTAACGCCGGGCCTGATTGATCTGCACACCCACGTCTATTGGGGCGGCACGTCACTTGGTATTGATGCTGATGAATTTTGCCGAACCTCTGGCGTCACCACCTCGGTTGATACCGGCAGCGCCGGGCCCGGGAACTGGGCTGGATTCCGCAAGCATGTGATCGAGCCGAGCCAGGCACGCATTCTCGCCTATTTGCATGTGTCTTTTGCCGGCATTTATGGATTTTCCAAAACCGTGATGGTCGGCGAGAGCGAAGATCTGCGGCTGATGGCACCGGCAGAGTGTGCGGCCGTTGCCGACGCCAATCGGGATTATATCGTTGGCATCAAGGTGCGTGTGGGCCGTCATTCCTCCGGCGATCAGGGCACTGC
>JBOFCU010000083.1:0-3683 GCA_051646285.1 Beijerinckiaceae bacterium | reverse complement strand
CAGCGCTGGTGAAGCGGCCATCAATCCCAATGTCACAGCCTATAAGCCCGGCGGAGGGCTAACATCCTACGGCGCACTGGCGGCGGTGCAGACGGCCTGGACCAACAACTGGTCAACCACGCTTTATGCCAGATACCGCCGTCTTGCAGGCGATTCCGCAGCCAGCCCGCTGGTGAAAAATCTCGGCACGCCAAACCAGTTCACCATCGGTGCAAGCGTCGCCTACACATTTAATTTTTCGGGCTTCTGAAACAGGCCCGCGTCAGGATAATGCCTTGCGGCCTTCGAGTGTATCGAGCGCTTCGACCACCGCATCGAATGTCAGCAGGGTCGAAGCGTGGCGCGCCTTGAAATCGCGCACCGGTTCGAGCACGCGAATATCCTCCCACCGGTCACCTTCCGGCGGCGGCGCGCCCTTGTCCTTGAGCATGGCCCGGACGAGATCACGCACATGCCGGAGTTCATCTGGCGTGGCCCCGATCACATGCCGCGCCATGATGGATGACGAGGCCTGCCCGAGCGCACAGGCGCGCACGTCATGCGCAAAGTCACTGACCCTGCCATCGGCCAGCGACAGATCGACCGTTACGGTCGAACCGCACAGTTTCGACCGCACAGTGGCGCTGGCTTGCGGCGCGCTCAGCCGCCCAAGGCGCGGAATATCGGCGGCCAAGGCGAGAATACGGCGGTTATAGACATCGTCGAGCATGGCACATCATGGCATAGATCAGGCAAGGTCTGCCCGATTTTACCCGCATTATATAGGTTATGATGGTCACCAGAATAGAGTGCCAAGTACCCGGCACCGCTTTTTCCTGCGATAGCCTTGGGGTAACCATGGAGGTGACCCATGACGAATGATGTGACCCAGCCGCCCAAACCATCGGGATTTTCTCCCGATCAGGCCATGCTTGACGATCTGGATCGCGTCCTGCGTGAGGCATTTGATGCCGGAGCCAAGGCCGATGGCAAGCCTGAACTCAAATCCGCGTCCAGCCCGCAGCCATTGCGGCCGATGATACCATCCCGCCCCCCCGGCGCGCCTGTCATGCTGCCGCCCATCGGTCCCGTCCCCCATTCATCTCCTGCGGACGATGTCATCACTCCGATCAACGAGACTGCGCGGGACGGTGATGGCCGTGATCCAGCACCGCCTGAGGGCTTGGACGACAGACCTGTGCCCCATCCGGCCGTGATCGTGGAACAAAATGCTCCAGATCAGGCGGTTGCGCCCGTTCTTGCAGGTCCGGTAACAGTGGCGGAGAGCGCCGACAGCCAATCCATGCCGCGCCGGCCGATGCTGCGGCCGTTGCCTGAATCCATCAGCCATGCCGCGCCCATAGAACCCATTTCCATGGGCCGGGCCCGCGCCCGCCGCTGGCGGCCAGCGGTCGCCATCGCCGCATCGCTCATGATCCTCGCTGGCGGCGGCCTCTATTTGACACGGATAACGAGCCAGACGGCCCCTGCCACAAGCGATGCGCCCCCGCTCATCGCGGCACCCGTCACGCCATCCGGTATGCCTGTGGCGGCGTCAGAACACACCGCTGCGCCCCAAAATCCGCCTGTAAATACTCAGGCAAGCGCGCCACCCCCCGCTCCGTCTGCGCCCACAGCTTCGCCACCAGCACC
Source organism: Beijerinckiaceae bacterium (assembly GCA_051646285.1). GTDB lineage: Bacteria > Pseudomonadota > Alphaproteobacteria > Rhizobiales > Beijerinckiaceae > Terrirubrum. Next base: position 2,051 of record JBOFCU010000083.1, on the reverse strand, counting down.
TGCGGCAGCGCCTCCACCTGCCGTGGCCGCAGCACCTGCGCCCGCTCCAGCTGCTCCGCCAGTCCCTGCACCGCTAGCGGCTGCACCCCAGCCTGCACCGCCGCCGCCGTCGCCAACTGTCGAAAGCGCCGGTATCCTCGGCGACCCGCAACAAAGCCCGTTTGATGGCGTGGCCCCCTCGCGCTCGGTCAGAACCACGGTGATCGCAACCAATGACGCAGCTCGTCCGGCACTGACAGAGTCGCCACCCAGACCTATCGTACTGACGGATCCTGCCACATGGCCGACCGGCGCTACGGTGGCTGAACCGCATCCCCTTCCGCCACGGAGGCGCTGACACAGCCCTTGACGATCATCGCGGATGCATTGAACACGCACCCATGCGCCAGGCTCCGGCGCGCAGTTTCGAGGTGCGCATGTTTCCGACACTCGCCGCCAAGCATGATCTGGAAGAAGGCACGGTCTTTGCGCCGCGCTTTGACGCCAATGGCCTGATCACCTGCATTACCACCGATGCTGAGACCAATACGCTGCTGATGGTGGCGCATATGAATGCGGAGGCGCTGGAGAAAACCATTGCCACCGGCGAGGCATGGTATTGGTCCCGCTCGCGCCAGACGCTCTGGCACAAGGGCGATACATCCGGGCAAATCCAGACCATCGTCGAAATGCGCACCGACTGCGATCAGGATGCCCTGTGGCTGCGGGTGCGTGTGGCTGGCGATGGCGGCTGCTGCCACACCGGGCGGCGCAGCTGCTTCTACCGCATCCATCCCACGGGCGATGGCGGCGCGGTGTTGCGCCCCTTGCTCAAGGCAGACTAGCCGGGCTTGCGGGCACGCGCCTGTCATTAACCGGCTGTCAGCCGTAATGCGGGGTTTTGGCAGGGCACGGTTGACAGTTCATATTCCCTTCACGCGGCGGGCGCATGCTCTATATGCTGGAGTGTCCCTGGGGAGGGAGAGTGCCATTTTATTTGAGTCCATCGCACGGCGTGCGTTCGGATTGGGCGGTGGCGGCAGAGCGCTGGAACCGCCAGCCGACGGTGTGGCCCCTGCCCAAATCACCCCGCGCCCAAAGATAGGACTGGCTCTTGGCAGCGGTGCGGCCCGTGGCTGGAGCCACATCGGCGTTCTGCAGGTCATCGCCGAGCGCAACATTCCCATTGATGTCATCACTGGCACCTCCATGGGTGCAGTGGCTGGCGGCTGCTTTGCATCCGGCAAGCTGAACGAGATGGAAGGGTTTGCCCGCGCCCTGACCCGCTCGCGCGTACTGCAACTGCTTGATTTCCATATTTATGGCGCCGGCCTGATTTCCGGCCATCGCATCCGCCGCCGCCTTGAACGCGAGATTGGTGCGGTGACCATCGACGATCTGCCGTTGAAATTTGCCGCCATCGCCACCGAACTGGCAACCGGCCATGAAATCTGGCTGACCCATGGCAGTCTGGTGGAGGCGCTGCGCGCCTCCTACGCCCTGCCCGGCGTGTTTGATCCCGTGCAGATCGGCAGCCGCTGGCTGATGGATGGCGCGCTGGTCAATCCCATTCCGGTGACGGCCACCCGCGCGCTGGGCGCGGATTTCGTCATCGCCGTCAACCTCGCCAGCGATTCCACCGTGCGCGGCACAGTCATTCAGCGCCACGGCCACGAGCCGGATGGCAAGGACATGCCAGCATCTTTGCCGCTCGACATCGCACCGCCAAAAACCGGGCGCACGTTCCGCTCGCAGATCATGGCAGCGGCGCAGGCCTTTGTGCCCGGAACGAAAAAAGCCGACGCCGGCCCGCGTCTGGCTGGTGTCATGATCGACGCCTTCAACATCACGCAGGACCGCATCGCGCGCTCGCGTCTGGCCGGCGATCCGCCGGATTTGATGATCTCGCCCCGTGTCGGCAAAATTGGCCTGTTTGAATTTCATCGCGCCGATGAAGCCATTGCTGCTGGCCGTGAGGCCGCAGAACATGCGCTGAAAGAAATGGAACGGGTGCTCGGCGCGTTGCCGGCCGCCGCTTGATTTCACGCACACAAGACAGCAGCATCGCTCTG
>JBOFCU010000290.1:0-2094 GCA_051646285.1 Beijerinckiaceae bacterium | reverse complement strand
AGAATATCATGGGCAATATCGTCATTGTGGGCGAGCAGGTCGTTGCGGTCAAAGCGCATGGCACACATCAGCCGCTCGATCACGGTGCGGCGGGCAATATCATCTTCGGCCAGCGCAAAGCCTTTCGTCACGGCCAGTTCGCCCGCTTCCATGCGGCGCTGATAGTCGGCGATCGGTGCGGTGTTCTGCACATAGCCCTGCGGCAGTGAGCCGATGGAGGAGGCGCCAAGGCCGATCAGCGCATCGGCGGGATCGACCGTGTAGCCCTGAAAATTGCGCTTCAAGGTGCCGGCGCAGGCGGCCATGGCCATTGCATCATCCGGCCGGGCGAAATGATCGAGGCCGATGCGGATATACCCCTTCGCCACCAGATCATCAGCCGCCCGCTCGGCGTGATCGAAGCGGTCATCCAGCCCCGGCAGCGTGGTCTCATCAATCATTTTCTGGTGCGTCTTCATCCAGGGCACATGGGCATAGCCAAACAGCGCGATGCGGTCAGGCGACAGTTTCACCACCGCATCGAGGGTGGCGAACAGCTTGTCCCGTGTCTGGCCGGGCAGGCCGTAAATCGCGTCGATGTTGAGGGACTTCACGCCATGGGCGCGGAAGGCTGCGATGACGCGCGCGGTTTCCTCCACGGTCTGGATGCGGTTGATGGCTTTCTGCACGCCCGCGTCAAAATCCTGCACGCCGATGGAAACGCGGCTCAGGCCATTGCGCGCGAGCGCGCCGATGCGCGCCTCATCAAGGCCGCGCGGGTCGATCTCGACAGCAAACTCGCAGTTGGCGCTGAGCGTGAAGGCGGCGCGCATGGCGGCCATTACCTCGTCTATATCTGCCGGCTCCAGAATGGTCGGAGAGCCGCCGCCCCAATGGATATGGTCCACCACACTGCCGGCGGGCACGCAGGCCCCGACCATGGCAATCTCTTTCAGCATGGCCTGTGCATAGGCTTTCACCGGGGCATATTGCCGGGTGATTTTTGTATGGCAGCCGCAAAACCAGCACAGCGTGTCGCAGAAGGGCACATGCAGATACAGTGACAGCCGCGCATGGGCGGGCAGGGCTTTCAGCCAGCCCCGGTAGGTCTGGGCGTTCACCCCGTCATTGAAATGCGGGGCGGTGGGGTAGCTCGTGTAGCGCGGCACCGGAACGGAGAGCCGCGCGCGCATATCTGGTGTCATGGCTGGTGCTGGGCGCGATGCGCCCGTCCCCTTGGCAGTGGTATGGCTGCTTTTATGCGTGGTTTTGGGCAGGGGTGCCTTGAGATGGGTCAAGTGCAAGAAATTGGAAATAAATCACCCTGGCCAAATTTGACAATCATCCAGGATATTTATATACAGGTAAAATTATCAACCAGGAGGATTTTAGATGTACCCCAAGAATGGCTCCCTGCCTGTGCCGTTGAATACTCAGCAAGAACTTGATGCGCTCGATACGATTGCAGATGCTGGTGATATCAATGAACAGCCCTACAATGTCTTTATTGGTCACAATCTCGGGCATCGGGTTTTCACGATGTCAGTCCCTTTCCGGAAATTTTTTGACATTTCAGACGTAGCCAATGACCGTGATGCTGGCCCAATTGCTCAACGTCAACTTGACGCCGCTCATGCAAAAAAGCTGGCGGTCTATATGCTCAAAGGGTTGGTTTCGGCAGCAAAGTTGAAACGTTCTTTGCTAGGAAAACCAGCTATTGCTGCCTTCGATGATATTCTTCGCACAATGGGCGAGCAGCCATATTTCTCACTTCAGCCGATAGTTTGTAATATTCGTAACACGCCAATTGGCGGGACTGGAGTGGGCGGTATAAGGGGCATCCGTCTTGAAACAGTTTCAGGCGAGACTGCTGCGTTCAAAGTTTTTCTCTCTGAAAAGCATACGCTTTGGGTTATTGACGGGCAGCACCGGCGCAAAGGTGCTGAAATGACCTTAGCATTTTTGGAATTGGTGCGGTCGACCGGTAAATATCCTTCAAAGGGATCTGCGTTATTTCCTAACAAAGGCGAAGTTGCTGTCGATGATGAAATTATTGTTTGGAATGAAGCATATGAAGCTGCGCGTTCATACGCAACAATTTCAGTTGAAGTTCAC
>JBOFCU010000076.1:0-2225 GCA_051646285.1 Beijerinckiaceae bacterium | reverse complement strand
CGCCTCACCGGCGTCGTCGAAAAACTGCTCGTCTATCCGCAGAACATGCGCAAGAATCTCGACAGGCTCGGCGGCCTGCACAATTCCCAGCGCGTGCTGCTGGCGCTGACGCAAGCCGGTGTGTCGCGCGAGGATTCCTACCGCCTCGTCCAGCGCAACGCCATGAAGACGTGGGAGCACGGCAAGGATTTTCTCACCGAATTGAAAGCGGATACGGAAGTCACCGCCAGCCTCAGCCATGCGGCGCTCGGAGCCATGTTCGATGAGGGCTACCACTTCAAGCATGTCGATACGATCTTCAAACGGGTGTTTGGCGAGGCTTGAACCAACTGGTCAACCAGTCTATCTTGGTACGATGATCACCGTCGGCGCTTTCGAGGCCAAAACCAAACTGTCCGAACTGCTCGACCGCGTGGAGCGCGGCGAGGAGATTATCATCACGCGCCATGGCAAGCCCGTGGCGCGGCTGGTGGGGGACGCCCATAAGACGGATAAAGACCTTGGCACGCGGTTTCGTTCCATGCGGGACAGGCTCCGGGCCGAGGGCGTGTCCCTGACGCGCGACGACATCATCACGCTTAAAAACACGGGCCGCAGGTGACGATTGTTCTCGACGCCTCTTTCGTGCTCGCTGCGCTGTCGCCAGACGAGGCGGACGAGCATGCGATCGAGGTGATTGAAACATCGCCGCAAGTCAGCCGCATCGTGCCGCATATCTGGCAGGCGGAAATCGCCAATGTGCTGATTGGAAAAATTCAGAGTCAAGGCATGCCGGAAAACGTGGCCAAAGAGGTATGGACACTTGCGATGGCTGTTTCACCCCGCTTCATCACCATTGCGGCGGAAGAGATACACAACGCGGTATTTCCGCTGGCCTTGCGCCATCGCCTGACGAGCTACGATGCGCTCTACCTTCATCTGGCCAAACAGCATGGCGCGATGCTGGCGACCTTTGACCGGGCGTTGATCAAAGCGGCCACCACAGAAAAAATAGAATTAGCCTGAACCCATGCGCACATCCGACTGTGATATTCTCATTATTCCCGGCTACGGCAATTCCGGGCCTGATCACTGGCAATCGCGCTGGCAGCAGAAATTATCAACCGCGCGCCGTGTCGAGCAGCCGGACTGGCATTATCCGGATGTGCAGGATGCTGTGATGCGGCTTGTGCGCGCAGTCGTCGCCAGCGGCGAGCGGCCTGTGGTGCTGGTGGCGCACAGCTGCGGCTGCGCCCTTGTCGCGCACGCAGCCGGGGAATTGTCAAAGCTGAATATCGCCGGCGCGTTGATGGTCGCACCGACACCAGAAAAGACAATTGCGGCACTGGACGCCATTGACCCCGCCTATGCCAGGGTGCCGCGCCACAAACTGCCTTTTCCAGCACTGGTGATTGCCAGCCAGACTGATGAATGTGTGCCGATCACAGATGCACAAGCCTATGCCAGCGATTGGGGCGCTGATTTCACTGATGCCGGCGATGCCGGCCATATCAATGTCGCCTCCGGCCATGGCCCGTGGCCGGAAGGGCTGATGCGGTTTGCCGGATTTTTGAAGTCTCTGGATGCGCAAGCATGAATGAGCCTGTGCGCCCCACCGGGTTCCGCCCGCTGCGCGTCACCGCGCGTGTGGCCGAGACGGATCGTGTCACATCCTTCTGGCTTGAGCCGGTGGACGCCGATGGCTGGCGGCCATTTCTGGCCGGACAATTCCTGAGTTTCCGCCTGCCCTCCACCGACGCGCGCGGCAAAATGCTGCGCAACTACAGTCTGGCCTCGGCGCCCGGTGATACGGGCCGTTACCGCATTTGCGTGAAGCGTGATTCCGCCTCTTCAGGCACCACGGGCGGGCAAGCCTTAACAGAAGGGCAAAGCTCAACGGGCGGACAAGGATCAGGCTATTTCCACGACGCCGTCGCGGTTGGCGATGTCTTGCACGCCAACGGCCCCAGCGGGAATTTTATCCTGAAGCCGGAGAGTGAACGCCCGGTGGTGTTCATCAGCGGCGATATCGGCATTACGCCGATGGTGTCGATGCTGGCGGATTGCGCGGCCCGCTCCCGCCGCCCCCTGCATTTCATCCATGAATGTGATGGGCCGGAGTATCATATCATGCGCCGCGACATTGAGGCGATTGCTGCGCAGCGCAGCGGCGTCACGCTGCGCACATTCTACCGTGCAGCGCAGGCTGGTGGCACACGCGCCGCCGGCGTCATTGCCGGTGAAAT
>JBOFCU010000075.1:0-13059 GCA_051646285.1 Beijerinckiaceae bacterium | reverse complement strand
AAATCAGTGAGCACTGCGGCCGCTGCATTCGGCGAACCGCTGGCGGTGTGCCTCCATGGCGTCAACCGCGCCGGACCATTGGTGGGTAAGCGTGTGCTGGTTACGGGCTGCGGCCCAATTGGCATTCTGGCCATGATGGCCGCACGTTATGCCGGTGCCAGCGAAATTATCTGCACGGATATTGTCGAGACGGCGTTGGCAAGCGCCAGAAGACTCGGCGCTGATGATGTTATCAACACATCATCAGGTGCCGATGCATTGGCTCGCTTTACAAATAACAAGGGATATTTTGATGTGATGTTTGAAGCATCCGGCAACCAGCATGCGCTGGTCGGGGCTTTCGCGGCGTTGAAGCCGCGCGGCATCATTGTGCAGCTTGGCATTGGCGATCAATTCAATATCCCTATCAGTGTGATCGTAGCCAAGGAATTTGATCTGCGCGGCACATTCCGTTTTCACGAAGAATTCAACAATGCTGTCGCTGCCATCGCCAGCGGGCGCATTGACGTGATGCCGCTTGTCACAGCGGCACTTCCAGTGGAAAGGGCGCTCGACGCATTCAATCTGGCAGCAGACAAGTCACGTGCGCTCAAGGTCCAGCTTACATTTTAGCATGGGGCAGGTATAACCATGAAAAAGGAAAGCCGCTCGGTTGAATTTCTGGCCAGGGCGATCGACCAGGGAGCGGGCCGCGCTCCGGCAGACCTTGTCATCAAGAATGTGCGGCTGTTTGATCTGGTCACCGGCAATCTGGTTGAAACAGACATTGCCATTTGCGGAAATCGCATTGTGGCCACCCACGGCCGTTTCGATGGGATGGAGACCCTTGATGGCAACAACCGCATTGCGGTTCCGGGATTCGTAGACACCCATCTGCATATTGAATCCAGCCTTGTCACACCGGCTGAATTTGACCGCATGGTGCTGCCGCACGGCGTCACCACGGCGCTGTGGGATCCGCACGAAATCGCGAATGTGCTTGGTGTGGAGGGTGTACGTTATGCGCTCGATTGCGCGGCTGAGACAATCACCGATATTCGCGTCAATTTATCATCCTGCGTGCCAGCCACTCATATGGAGACAGCAGGCGCAGCACTCAGCGCAGCGGATCTCATGGCCCTGCGCCAGCACCCGCGCGCGCTCGGTCTGGCAGAGTTCATGAATGTGCCGGGCGTTGTATTCAAGGATGCTGAATGCCTTGAAAAAATAAGCGCCTTTTCTGACGGCCATATCGATGGCCATGCCCCGCTGGTGCGTGGTGCCACTCTCAATGCTTATCTCGCAGCTGGTATTCGCACCGATCACGAAACGACAACGGCAGAGGAGGCCCGGGAAAAATTAGCGAAAGGCATGTCCATTCTGATCCGCGAAGGATCAGTTTCGAAGGATCTGCATGCGCTCATCAGCATATTGACGCTGGAGACATCATCATTTTGCGGATTGTGCACGGATGACCGTAATCCGCTGGATATTGCGGACGAAGGGCATATCGACTTTATGATCCGGGAATTGATCAGTGGCGGCGTCGCGCCCCTGGCAGCATATCGGGCAGCTTCTTGGTCGGGCGCGCGCATATTTGGCCTTGATGATCGCGGCCTTCTCGCACCGGGCTGGCGGGCTGACGTTGTATTAATTGACACACTTGAAAATTGTGTAGTCAGTGATGTGGTTGCCGCAGGCCGCCTGGTGCAAGAGCGCTTGTTTGCAGCCCGTTATACACCTGCGCCGGTAGGCCTCGACAGCATGAAAGCCAAGCCGGTAACGGCAGCTATTTTCATTCCAAAATACACAGCAGCACAAACCCCAGTCATTGGCGTCACTCCGGGAAAAATCATCACACAGCACCTCAATGCCGATCTGCCACATATCAATGGCGCACCGGCAATGGATGTCGCGAAAGACATCATAAAAGTCTCCGTCGTTGAACGGCATGGGAAAAATGGCAATATCGCTACAGGATTTGTCAAGGGGTTTGGCATTACCAAAGGTGCTATTGCCTCATCCGTTGGACATGACAGCCACAATATTTGCGTTGTCGGTTCAAGCGAAGATGCGATGGCGCTTGCTGTAAACCGTCTGATCAGTATCGGTGGCGGCTTTGCCGTTGCGGACAGCAGACAGATACTGGCGGAATTGCCACTACCAATCGCAGGGTTGATGAGCGATCAAACTCATGCCATCGTTCATGAAAAATTGATGGCGCTGCGTCAAGCAGCACGCACAATTGGCTGCATATTGCCAGAGCCTTTTTTGCAGGTATCGTTCCTGCCCTTGCCCGTTATCCCGCATTTGAAAATAACAGATTGCGGACTCGTCGATGTGGATGAATTTCGCATTATTGGATGATTTTGGCCCATCCTTATGCGGCATTGCCAATCCATGAAGCCCATGCAAAAGCACCATTATCTGAGATAAAGTTGGACGGTTTTAATGACGGCGCGATTGATTGATGGAAAAGCCTTTGCAGATCGCCTGTGCGCGCGCATGGGCGAAAGCGTTTCTGCATGGAGGCAGGCACACAATGCCGTTCCAGGGTTGGCTGTTGTGCTGGTTGGCGATGATCCGGCCAGCCGCGTCTATGTCGCCAACAAGGCACGCCGCACCCGTGAAGCAGGTATGTTATCACATGAAATCAGACTGGACGCGGTAACGTCAGAAAAACAACTGCTGGATGCAATCGCAGAATTGAATGCTGATGAGAGCATTGATGGCATACTCGTGCAGTTACCCCTGCCCAAGCATATCAATGCCAGCGCGGTGATTGAAGCGATTGCACCGGCAAAGGATGTTGACGGTTTTCATCCCATGAATGTCGGGCGCATTGCGACAGGCGGCATTGGCACTGTACCGTGCACGCCGCTCGGCTCAATGTTTCTGCTGCGCTCTGTTCATTCCGATTTGAGCGGTCTGAATGCTGTTGTCGTGGGCCGCTCAAATATTGTCGGAAAACCGATGGCACAATTGTTGATTGGCGCAGATTGTACTGTGACAATCGCTCATTCGCGCACCCGCAATTTGCCGGAGTTGTGCCGCAGCGCCGATATTCTTGTCGCGGCGGTTGGCCGTCCGCACATGATCAAGGGTGAGTGGATCAAGCCGGGTGCTACCGTGATTGATGTGGGAATCAACCGCATAGCGCATGACAATAGCGCACCAGGGAAAACCCGCCTTGTCGGTGATGTCGAATTTGACAGCGCTTTAAAAATTGCTGGCGCAATCACACCTGTGCCTGGCGGTGTTGGTCCTATGACAATTGCATGCCTGCTTTATAATACGCTGGAATGCGCCAGCCGCAGACGCGGATGGATATTCGATGCCCAATCATTTTTGGATAATTAAAAATGGCAAAGCGCCTGTCCTATGTTGACATGCATACGGCAGGTGAGCCGGTACGGATCGTCACGGGTGGCTATCCTGATTTGCCTGGCAAAACGATTCTGGAAAAGCGCCGCGCGGCTGAGCTGCACCATGATCATCTGCGCCGCGCCATGCTGCTGGAACCGCGCGGCCATGCGGGCATGTATGGCGTTATTCCCGTCAAGGCTTCTCATCCCAATGCTGTGATGGGTGTATTGTTCACACACAATGCCGGCTATTCCACCATGTGTGGCCATGCAACGATTGCGCTGGGGCGCTGGATCGTTGATCAAGGGCTTGTAGAGAAGCGCGAGCCTGTCACAGAATTTTTCGTTGAAGCCCCCTGCGGGCCATTGCGCCTGTCGTGCCATCTCAAAAATGGCAATGTGAAACAGGTTTTTTTTGAAAGCGTGCCAGCATTTGCCGAAACGATCAACGCAACATGCACTCTGCCTGACCATGGTACAGTAACATATGATATGGCCTATGGCGGTGCCTATTATGCCATTCTTCCCGCCGCGCATTTTGACCTCGATTTTTTCAATACGCCAGTGGCGCGGCTGGTGGATGCTGCTGCTGCCCTTACCAATCACCTGCGCGCAACAGTGACAGTGACGCATCCCCATGAAGCAGATCTTGGATTTTTATACGGCACCATCCTGACAGACGGTGCCCCGGTCATGCAGGAGAGTTACAATCTGTGTGTCTTCGCCGAGCGCCAGATTGACCGCTCCCCCACAGGGTCAGGTGTAACAGCCCGCATGGCCCTGGATTATGCCAAGGGCATGGCTGGTCTTGATGCACAGCGCATGTTTCGAGGCATCACCGGCCATGCGTTCACAGGCGCATGCCACACACCAACGACGATTAGCGGCAAGCCTGCGGTGACTGTCAAAGTTGGCGGTCAAGGCTATTATATGGGCGAAGGCAGCTTCATTCTGGAGGATGATGATCCGCTGGCCCATGGCTTCGCACTTGCGCAAACATTCGCTGCCATCAAGCCAGCATGATCCGCAATGTGCGCCAGCGCACTTGTTAGCGCCGCAAATGCCGATACGCGGTTGAAATTGAATTGGGTCGCTACATGAAACGAAAAATAGCAGCCATCCTCGCCGCAGATATCGCCGGTTACACGCGCCTGATCGCCGAGGATGAAGAAGAAACGCTGACGCGGCTGGCATCAGACCGTGTCGTTTTCGATGATTTTGTGCGTCGCGCCGGTGGCCGGATATTCAACACGGCAGGCGATTCCGTTTTGGCCGAATTTTCCAGCGCTGTGGATGCGACGCGCTGTGCCATTGATATTCAGGAAGCCTTGCGCACGCGCAACCTTACATTTCCTCCACACCGGCGCATGGATTTTCGGATTGGCCTGACCATCGGCGATGTGGTTCAACGCGATGGCGACCTGCTTGGTGAAGGCGTGAATATCGCGGCACGGCTGGAAGGGCTGGCAGAACCGGGCGGCATTTGCGTTTCGCAATCGGTCTATGATTCTGTTGCCAATAAACTGGCCGTCCGCTTCCAGGATATTGGCGAGCAGGAAGTCAAAAATATTCCGCGCCCCGTTCATGCATTTCGCATTGGCCTGCATGTCGATCCGGGCGCACGGCGGTCCGTGCTGAACCAGGACCAGGCCTTCAAAAAACCTCCACCGGTAGGAATGTGGGGTGCTGTGGCTGCGGCAGCCTTGCTGGCCGCTGGCGGCATATTCTGGGCGATGCAGGCCCCGAGCGTGCCCTCAGCGGGCAAGGCACCAGAAACGGTTGCAGCACAACAGCCAACGGTCCAGTCACCAACGGCATCGGCCACAGCCCCTCAGCAATCAGCAGCCAGCCTGCCGGTGCCTGCGCAAACGGCGCCGGAAGCCAAGCCGCCGGTGCCCGCTCTACCGGCCGACCCATCCGAGGCGTTTCGCGTACTCGCGCAACAAGGCGGCATTGTGCAGGAGCCGAAATCGGCACCGGAATTTTATCACAACGCCCGCAATTATGAAACGCGTGGGGATGCTGTGGCAGCACGGCGCGCCTATATGGCCTTTGCTGGACTGAAGTTGAACCGGCTGGATCCCCTGTTGCGTTTGGCAGCGTTGTTACGCGTGCAAGAGGGGCGCGCTGGCGCGCGTGAAATTTTCACGGATCTGATCAGCAACCAGCCGACACCTGCGGCCATTGCCGTGCATGCGCTGCAATTTGATGGTGCAGACCGCCGGGCGCGGCTGGAAAAATTTATCGCAGATTATTCTGATTTTGTGCCCGCCCATTACCTCTTGGCGGACGAATACAGTGAAGACCGTCTTGGCGCCCAGCAGACGCTTGCTGACCGCAAGAAGGAACTGGAAAGTCTGACCCGCTTTCTTGCTGCCGACAGTGAAGGAAAGTTGCAGCCGTTTTTTCTGGATCATTCCGTGCTGGCAGAATGGCTCGACAAGGCGCGCAAACGCCATGCCGCGCTTGATCATTTCATGAAATCTGCAACCAGCGCGCCTGTCATGAGTTTCATGCGTCATAACGGGGGATGGAACGCCAATGTGCAGATGGCGGAAGCGGCCACCGAAATTGCATGGCGCATGGGCGATACTGGCGAATTTGAATCCACGCCCATGAGCCCGGCGATGGACCCGCGCACGGGCAAGCCCATGCCGCTGCCGAGTTTCCAGTTACCGCCAGATTTGGAAAAGGCCGATATTCACATTCGTTACCGCGATGCCTCAAACCAATGGGTTGGGCCGTTTGTCATCCCCTTCGAATGGCGTGCAGCCCTTGTTGCCAGCCAGCGGCAGATTCTTGATCAGTTCAGCACAAGCTGGGTCGCGTTCCGCAACGATCCTTCCTACGACAATCTGCTCTATTTCACCCATCTCATCAGCTATCGCTGTGCCATTGCGAAAGCTGAAATTGGTTTTGATGATGGGCCGGTCAACCGTGAATTGCCGATGCCGCCCTGCGACCGCAAGGACCCCCACGCCATTCCCTCGAACATGACGCCCTACTTGAAAATGAACCCGGGCGTGAAATCCGTAACGGTGAAGTTGACCTATGCGGATGGCACACACTCAAAACCCGTCACCATCCGGCGCTAGCCTGTCCGGTACGGCCATACGTCAGGCAGCGCGTGCAGCGCCCCAGAAATTGCGCGTCACAGCCATGCCATGTCCAGTGATGGTCACAGCGGCACCCTTGGGAATTTCGCGCCAGCAGGAGCGGTCTGCATCCAGCGGCTCGGATGCAATGATCGTCGCATCCGAACGCTCACACACATACAGCGTTGGCGGATAGTCATCACACGATGCGCGAATGGCTGTAATGGTCTCGCCATCTGTCAATGTTGCAGCAAACCGCAGCGGCTCGCGCACATGATGCATCGCCATCAGCGATTTGATGGTTTCAAGCACACCATGCACCGCATCAAGCGGTGACGCACCATTTTCGATGCGGTCGAGAATCAGCAAAAAAACAATTTCGGAATCCGTTGTGCCGGCGCGTGCCATGTAGGTGTCATCCCCCAGCAGGGATTCGAGCTTGCGCCGGATAAGCCCATAACCGCCGATCTGGCCATTGTGCATGAACATCCATTTGCCGCGCGCGAAGGGATGGCAATTGGCCCGCATCGTCGCCGTTCCCGTCGCGGCCCGCACATGCGCAAAAAACAACGGCGAGCGCACAAGCCGGCACAATGACAACAGATTTTCATCCGACCAGGCCGGCCGCAATTCCCGGTAAATGCCGGGCTCGTCGCGCTCGCCATACCACCCAAGGCCAAACCCGTCGCCATTGGTGGGCACTTTGGCTTCTTCCGCATGAATGGACTGGCGGATCAGCGAATGGTCTGGCGCGCAAACCACCGTATCAAGAAAAATCGGCTCACCGCGATAGGCAAGAAATCGGCACATGATCAGGCTGCCCGTGAATCAGAGCACCGACGATAGCCTATACGCGTGAACGGGAGATTGATGCGGCTGGTCTTGTCAGCCTTCCGGCGTGCAATCAAAGTCAACCGAAATGCGCTTGCGGCTGCGCCCAAGGCGCACATCCACGTCCAGCGGTGCGCAGGTTGCCGCATCGAGCATGAAGGCTTTGTAGGCTACGCCCTGCTCGTTGAAGCGGAAGCCGCCAAAAACCTTCTGCTCCGATTTCGGTCCGGTGCGGTATTTCCGTGTCACAATGATCTGCGCGATATGGGAGGCAATCTTGTCGCTGGACTTGCCGCCCTTCGGTCCATTCACCTCCAGTGTCACCAGCAGCCCCGACGCCGGTTCGGCTATCCCTTCGCCGCGCGCGGCATTCATGAAGGGCTTGCCGGCGCTGGCGATGTTATCGGAAAATGTCGCGGATTTTTCCAGATAGAACTGTACCCGCACATCCTTGATGGCAACGGCTGCATTATCAGCACTGTTGGCAGCCGCTGCTGGCTGGCGTGGAGCCTGCGCCAAAACTGGCGCGGCAGAACTCAAAAACAGAAAGCCACCGGCCGCAGCCAGCGCCGCAAAACCCAAACCCATGAACGCCCCCTCTTGGCCCTTGAGACAGGCCTGCACGCCTTATCCGCCACAATGGCTTGATTTTCAATGGCTGTTCAAGCCGTTAGCCCGCCATCAATGGTATATTCGCTGCCCGTGCAAAACGCGGCATCGTCAGACAGAAGATATGCGACCATCCCCGCCACCTCCTGCGGCGTGCCCAAGCGCCGCAGGGGAATATCGGCCAGCATCCGCGCCTTGGCACGCTCCGGCTCACGGGCATGCGCCACTGCATGCTCGGCCATCGGCCCTTCAATAAAGGCGGGGTGAACCGAATTGCATCGCACCGGCGGCTTGAGCCGCGCGCCGTGCAGCGCAACGGATTTTGTCAGCATCCGCACACCACCCTTCGAAGCATTGTAGGCGGCGATGTTGTGCCCGCCGACAAGCCCGGAAACGGAAGACATGTTGACAATGGAGCCGCCCCGCACCCGCAGCAGCGGCAGCATGGTTTTGCATCCCAGAAAGACTCCGTCGAGGTTGATGGCCATCACGCGCTTCCACGCCGCGAAATCGGTCTCCTCAACCGTTCCGAGCAGCAGAATGCCCGCCGCATTCACCAGACCGTCGATAGAGCCATACTCCTGCGCCAGCCAGTCGGCAGAGGCCTGCCATGCAGATTCAGATGTGACATCCAGCGTCAGCGCAACGCCGCGATCTGCCCGCACATCACTGCCAATGGCCGTGCCGCCCTCGGCACGGATGCGCGCGGCAATGGCCTGCCCGATACCGCCCGCCGCACCTGTCACATGAATGATCTTGCCAACCAGCCGGCCATGCGCACCGTCATTCATTGCTGTTCCTCCTGTAACCGGAAACAAACCAGATCAGACAATCCCCGCTCCGGCGCTTGTCTGATACCGCCGGCACCGATAACCATGGATTCCAGAAGAATAATCAAGGCGGGGAAAATCATGCGGCATTCTTGGTCCATTGTCCGTTCAGTCCTTTTCATCATGGCGATGGCAAGTCCAGCCACGGCGGCGTCGCTGGATGGAAAAATGCTGGGTGGCTGGTGGGCCTTGCCGTTTGCCGGTATCCTGCTGTGCATCGCCCTGTTCCCGCTTTTGAACCCGCATTTCTGGGAGCATCATCAGGGCAAGATTGCTGCACTCTGGGCTGCATTGGTGATTGTCCCGCTGGCACTCAGCCAAGGGACCGGCGTGACCTGGGATGCCATGATGCACACTGCATTGCTGGAATATATTCCGTTCATTCTGCTGCTGCTGGCGCTGTTCACGACGGCTGGCGGCATTCTCATCGCCGGCAATATCCATGGCTCGCCCGGCACCAATACGCTGATGCTGCTGATTGGCGCGGTGCTGGCCTCCTTTATCGGCACCACCGGCGCGTCTATCGTCATGGTGCGGCCGATGCTGCGCGCCAATGACAATCGCAAGCACAATGTGCATGTTTTCGTGTTCTTTATTTTCCTTGTCTCCAACATTGGCGGATCCTTGACACCGCTGGGTGATCCGCCGCTCTTTCTGGGCTTTTTGCGCGGCGTCGATTTTTTCTGGACACTGCAAAATATTCTGCCGGAAACACTGGTCGCTGGCGGCATCCTGCTTGGTCTGTTTTATCTGATGGACCGCTATTTTTACGCCAAGGAAGATGAAGTGTTGCCGCGTGACCCGACGCCGGATAAAACCGTGCGTGTGCGCGGTCTTGTGAATGTCGCCCTGATCGGCGTCATCATCGCCGCTATCCTGTTCAGCGCATCGGTCAATCTCGGCACGTTCCCATTGCTGGGCCAGACGGTTGAGGTTTCCAATGTCATCCGCGATGTCATTTTCATTGCCGTGACGATTGCATCACTGAAATTGACGGATCAGCATTACCGCGATGCCAATGGTTTCAACTGGGGCCCTATCAAGGAAGTCGCGAAGCTGTTTGCCGGCATTTTCATTACCATTGTTCCGGTATTGGCGATGCTGAAAGCTGGCCGCGACGGCGCTTTCGCACCGCTGGTCGCGATGGTCACCAATGGGGATGGCACACCCAACAATGCTGCGTATTTCTGGATGACGGGAATTCTGTCCTCGTTCCTCGATAATGCTCCCACCTACCTGGTCTTTTTTGAACTGGCCGGTGGCGATGCCAACTATTTGATGACCAAGGGGGCCATGACACTGGCTGCCATTTCTGCCGGCGCGGTGTTCATGGGGGCCAACTCCTATATCGGCAACGCGCCCAATTTCATGGTCTATGCCATCGCCCGCGATGGCGGCATCAAGATGCCGAGCTTTTTTGGTTACATGCTTTGGTCAGGCGCCATTCTGGTGCCAACGTTCATTCTCATCACAGTCCTGTTTTTCCGGTGAGCGCAAATAAAAACAATCCTTCGCAGCCCAGTGAAACAGGCGAGCCAATGCCGTGTTAGCGGTATGGCGCGCCCGCCTGCGGCGGATATGGCGGAATGAGGCTGTCAAGATTGCGGCGCTGACAATCAGCACCACGGCATTGCTGATTGTTTTTTTCGTGGTCACAAAAAAACCTGCGGGTCAGGACAGCAACGGCAACGCGCAACCTGCCATTCCCGCATTAGGCACGGCACGGATTGATGCGGCCAAACCCTTCGCCGAGCAGGCTGTAAAACCTGAGGATGGCGGCGTGCAGCCACGTATCAGCACTGAGCCGCTGCCCGTCATTGATGTTCAAATCGCGCCATCCTTCACGATCATCGACAGCAGGACTTTTGGTGACGACAAGGCAACGGTTGTTCTCGCCGGTATTCAAACGCCATCCTTCAATGCGGTCTGCATGGATGATGAAGGCAACCGCTGGGCCTGCGGCCTGCGCGCCCGCGCCGCACTCAACAATATGTTGCGCAAAGGCCAGATCAAATGCCGTGGCACGCGGGACAATTCGACGATGCTGCTCGCCACCTGCACCAATGCAGCCGGTGATATCGCCATGCAAATGGTGGCGGAAGGGTTTGCCCGTGGTGAAAAAACGCCTTCCCCCTATGCCGGCCAGGAGAAAACTGCGCGCGATGCGGCACGCGGTCTCTGGAAAGGCCGATGGGCCATCATCAACCCGTGATGCGCGTGTGCAATTCAATAAAAAAGCCGGGCAATGCCCGGCTTTTTCAGTTCACAAAGCCCTTGAAGTCATGCCGCCATCTGGTTGCTGGGCGCGGCCGCCTTCACGCTGTCATCCACATGCGCTTCAAATTTCTTGAAGTTGGTGCGGAACATCTCAACAAGGCGCTTGGCTGTTTCAGCAAACTCGGCTTTGTCCGACCAGGTTTTGACCGGATAGAGAATATGCGGCTCGACGCCGGGCACAGAGGTTGGCACTGCGAAACCGAAAAATGGATCACGGCGGAAATCAGCACGATTGAGCGAACCGTCAAGCGCAGCCGTCAGCAGACGGCGTGTGACGCGGATCGGCATACGGCGCCCCACCCCGGTCTTGCCGCCGGTCCAGCCAGTATTGACCAGCCAGCAATCGACATGATGCTTGGCGATGAGGTCGCGCAGCATGTTGCCATAGACAGATGGGTGGCGTGGCATGAAAGGCGCACCAAAACAGGTAGAGAACGTCGCTTCCGGCTCTTTCAGGCCCTTTTCCGTGCCGGCCACCTTCGCGGTATATCCGGACAGAAAATGATACATCGCTTCCGCACCGGTGAGTTTCGCAATCGGCGGCATCACGCCGAAGGCATCGCAGGTGAGCATGATGATATTCTTTGGGTGACCGGCGCGCCCGGTCAGCGATGCGTTCGGAATAAAATCGATGGGATAGGCACAGCGTGTATTTTCTGTCTTCGAGCCATCATCAAAATTAGGCTCACGCGTAATCGGATCGATCACGACATTTTCCAGGATAGTGCCGAAGCGCTCGGTCGTGGCGTAAATTTCCGGCTCGGCCTCGCGCGAGAGACGGATGGTTTTGGCGTAGCAGCCGCCCTCGAAATTGAACACGCCATCCGGTCCCCAGCCATGCTCATCATCACCGAGCAGAATGCGGTTCGGATCAGCCGACAACGTGGTCTTGCCGGTGCCGGACAGGCCAAAGAAAATGGCCGTATCACCACCATTGCCGGCATTGGCCGAGCAATGCATCGGCATGATGCTTTTCGATGGCAACAGATAGTTCAGATAGCTGAACACCGACTTTTTCATTTCGCCGGCATAGGATGTGTTGCAGATCAGCACGATCTTGCGGGTGAAATCGCAGGCGATCACCGTGTCACTGCGGCAGCCATGACGGGCCGGATCGGTTTTGAAGGACGGCATGTCGATGATCGTCATGTCCGGCATGAACGAAGCGAGTTCCGCAATCTCCGGGCGCACCAGCATCGTCCGGATAAACATCGAGTGCCAGGCATATTCCGTGTAAACGCGCACCTTGATGCGATGGTCAGGATGATTACCGCCATACAGATCCTGCGCGAACAGTTCCTTGCCTTCCGCATGTTTCAAAACATCAGCATGCAACACGTCGAAATGCTCTTTCGACATGGCGGCATTGTTGTCCCACCAGATCTGCGCTTCTGTGTCGGCATCGCGCACTGTGAATTTGTCTTTCGGCGAGCGGCCGGTATGCACGCCCGTATCGGCGGCCAGTGCGCCGCCCTTGATAAGCTGGCCTTCGCCCCGGCGAATGGCTTCTTCGGTCAGAACCGGTGCGTCAAAATTCCAACGCACTGAATGAAGGTTCCGAAAACCGGTCTTGTCTGCGCCATGCGCTGTATTGAAGTTGCCGAGGTTCTGCACCGCTCGTCTCCTGCTGGAAGCGGCAGGTCTGCTGCCGCTGTCTTGCAGATCAGCCAACACGACATCTGTGCCGGTCTGATCATGCGCCACGAGAATTGCAGGCGATGACCAGTGATCAACGCCTGACGCGCGCCCCTTAGGCTGTGGAACGCCTTCGCACAAGCGAGTCTTCCGGCTGACAACGGCGGCGGAGGGTTTTCGCAGGGGAAATTTGCAAATGCGGTGAACGCAGGCAGCCTGCCATCGCCCTCTCAGGCACTGGAACGCGCCTGATCAGCCAGACTTTTCAGCATCTTGCGCAATTGAACCGCATCAGTGACGCGCGCAGGGAAAAATATCCGCGTCAACCTGTCGCCCAGCGCCAGATCAATTCCGTCTGGATCAATGGCAATACAGCGCCAGTGGCCATCCGGTTCGCCCGCCAGCCGCGTGGCGTAAAGGCGCACGGCCTCACGGTGA
>JBOFCU010000266.1:0-8502 GCA_051646285.1 Beijerinckiaceae bacterium | reverse complement strand
GAATTTGGTCCGGGCCGTATGGCCGAGCCGGCAGCGATTGCTGATGCGGCGAGCGATCTCCTCGGCCCCGGCCCGCAACTGTTGCCAATGCCGCCGCATGTGGTGGTGACGCCGCCGCCCAAGAAAACAGGCACCCTGGCAGGCAAGCATGTGCTGATCACATCTGGCCCCACCCATGAGCCGATTGATCCGGTGCGCTATATCGCCAATCGCTCCTCCGGCAAGCAGGGCCATGCCATTGCGCAGGCGGCAGCAGCAGCAGGTGCCCGCGTGACGCTGATTTCCGGCCCTGTCGCGCTGGCTGATCCGCATGGCGTTGATGTCGTGCATGTGGAAAGTGCGCGCGACATGCTCGCAGCGGTGGACCGTGCATTGCCGGCGGATATTGGAATTTTCGCCGCCGCTGTTGCCGATTGGCGGGTTGATCGCGAGGCCGGGCAAAAGATCAAGAAGGATGGCAAGGCCCTGCCGCAATTTTCGCTGGCTGAAAATCCAGATATTCTTGCCACCGTTGCGAAGGGAAAAAATCGCCCGGCGCTGGTTGTCGGTTTTGCCGCCGAGACGGAAAATGTCATTGCCCATGCGCAGGCCAAATTGTTGCGCAAGGGCTGTGACTGGATTGTCGCCAATGATGTCTCGCCGCACACCGGCATCATGGGCGGGGATCGCAACACGGTGCATCTTGTTACAAGGGATGGTGTGGATCATTGGCCGGATATGGCCAAGGGCGATGTGGCGCAGCGCCTTGTTGCTGCCATGGCCGGGGCGCTTGATCAGAAAGCGGGCGCGTGACCCTGCCTGTGCAGATTGTGCGGCTGCCGCACGCCGAAGGCCTGCCGCTGCCGGCCTATGAGACAGCGGGCGCTGCGGGCATGGATATGCGTGCCGCCTTGCCGGAAAACGAACCTGTGATGATCCAGCCTTTGGCGCGCGCCGTCATTCCCACCGGGTTACGCATCGCGCTGCCTGCCGGCCATGAGGCGCAGGTGCGGCCCCGCTCCGGACTGGCCGCCCGCCATGGTGTCACTGTGGTCAACAGCCCCGGCACGGTGGATGAAGATTATCGCGGTGAACTGATGGTCGCGCTGATCAATCTGGGGGCGGAGGTTTTCACCGTCACGCGCGGCATGCGGATCGCGCAGATGGTTGTTGCACCCGTCACACGTGTTATCTGGCAGGAGTCCGATGTGCTGGATGCAACCAACCGCGCCGATGGCGGTTATGGTTCTACAGGAATACGCTAAAACGATTCCGGTTGTCTGGGGTTGCTGATGATTCTCTTGTCCCGCCGTTCATTGCTCGCCATCGTTGCAGTGGTGGATATTGCCTTGCATGCGCGCCCATTGCCGGTGCCGGCTAAACTGTTGGCGGCCCGCCATCAGCTACCGCCCCGCCATCTCGAAACCATGCTTCAGGCACTGGTGCGAGCCGGTATTTTGAAGGGGATGCGCGGCCCCCGTGGCGGCTATGAGCTGGCGCGCGAGCGCCGCAAGATTACGGCGGGCGAGATTGTCCGGGCTGCGATGTCATCCACCGGCGAGGATTCGATGCCACCTGTGCCGGAGTCGTTGCTGGTTGATGCCGTTGTCGGGCCCATTGTTGGCGAAGCGGGCGAGACATTTCTGGCCAGACTGGATGCTGTGACGGTGGATGATATGTGCCGCCGCGCAGAAGCATTGCCGGCTGGAGAGCCTGTGACGGCTGATTTTACGATTTAGAATGTAGATATTTTATTTTATCGACTTGATATGTGAATATGGTTAGGCTCGCGTCACGCATAGCCCAAGAAGCGCGAGGACGCGATGACACACGCACAGCTACCGCCGCCGGGGCGCGGCCGCATTTATGAGTCCATCACCCAGACCATTGGTGAAACGCCCCTCGTGCGGCTGAAAGCCCTGCCGCAATCACGGGGAATCAATGCTGAAATCCTTGTGAAGCTGGAGTTTTTCAACCCGATCGCCAGCGTCAAGGACCGGATCGGCGTCAACATGATTGATGCGCTCGAGGCCGAAGGGGCCATCAAGCCCGGTGCAACGCTGATTGAGCCGACATCCGGTAATACCGGCATTGCGCTGGCGTTTGTCGCCGCAGCGCGCGGCTACCGCCTCATTCTCGTCATGCCGGAAACCATGTCGGTGGAACGCCGCAAGATGCTGGCGCTGCTTGGTGCCGAGCTTGAATTGACCCCCGGCCCGCTGGGCATGAAGGGCGCGATTGCCAAGGCTGAAGAGCTGAAGGCGGCCATACCCGGTGCCATCATCCCGCAGCAGTTCAAGAATCCGGCCAATCCCGACATTCACCGCCGCACCACGGCAGAAGAAATCTGGACCGACACGGGCGGCAAGCTTGATTATTTTATATCCGGCGTCGGCACCGGCGGCACCATTACCGGCGTTGGGCAGGTCCTGAAAGCCCGCGCACCGCATGTCAAGATCGTGGCGGTGGAACCGGAAGACTCACCCGTTTTGTCGGGCGGTGCGCCGGGGCCACACAAAATTCAGGGCATCGGTGCCGGCTTCGTACCCGAAATTCTTGATCGCAGTGTGATTGATGAGGTCATTACTGTCGGCAACCAGACCGCGATTGATACCGCCCGCGCCCTGGCCCGGCAGGAGGGTATTCCCTGCGGTATTTCCTCTGGCGCAGCGGTGGCTGCCGCGCTTGAACTGGCAAGCCGCCCCGGCATGGCCGGCAAGCGCATTGTCGTGATCATTCCCTCCTTCGCCGAGCGTTATCTGTCGACGGCCTTGTTTGAAGGGCTGTGATTGGCCGGTCAGTACAGTGTTGAAGGGGCGGCATTGTGCCGTCTCTTTATAAGTGCGCATCGCACCACACGTGCGCCATCGCACAGAAAAAGGGAGCGGCACGCTTCAGGGTGAATTCAACAGGAATTCATCGCCATGCGCCGCTCCCTTCAGTCCCTCACCCTTCTCGCCCTGATGGCCATCTGCTTCATCACGCAGGGCAAAACACCGCGCATGCCAGAAATGCGCGGCGGCGCCACACTGGAAATGGCGTTGCGGATGGGTGCGGAAAAAATTCAGGACAATGCCTGAATACGGCGAAGCGCCTATGAAGCAGGCCTAGCGCCGCATCACCAGCACATTGCCCGCCAGTGCCAGAACGGCCCCCGCCATCGCCATCACCGTCCACTGATAATTTTCCGCAAACGTGGAAATAAGAAGTGCGAAGACCGGGAACATCACCGTCGCATAGCCGGCACGCCCCGCGCCGATGCGGCCGAGCAAGGTGAGATAGGAATAAAATGCGACCACCGATGCCATCAGCGCCAGATAGATCAGGGCGAAGATATACGGGACTGTCCACTCCACAATGAAGGGGCGGCCCATGAGCCACGATAAAATGCCTGACCAGACCGTGCCATAGGCCATACCCCATGCGGATGCAGAGATGACACCGATCCCGCGCCGCTGGCTTTCACCAGAAAATAAATTTCCGGCACAAAAGCAGAGCGTTCCAGCCACGCAGAGCAGCAAACCGCGCGCGCTGGCGGATTGCATGTCCGCGCCAAGAATTTGCGGCGCGAACAGCAAGCCAATTCCAGCCGTTCCCAGCAAGGCACCCAGCGCAATGCGCCCGGTGATCGGCTGCTTGAACACAATCGCTGCCAATAAAAGATTGATGATGGAGGCGAGTGAAAAGACAACCGACAGCAGACCGGAGGGAATGGCCTGCGCGCCGTGATAGAATAAAATGAAATTCGATGAGAACATCAGCATACCCATGGCCGCAAAGCGCCCATGATCTGACCGTGCATAGTGCAACGGCTCACCACGCCACACGGCGATCACGAACATGGCGATGGCTGCAATCAGAAAACGCCAGAACACCGAGATTTCCGGTGCCACAACGCCAACCTGATAATGCATGGCAATCCAGCTTGTACTCCACGCGATAACCACAAGCGCATAAAGCCCATAATCAGCAGCGGTGGGTGTGTGTGGTTCAGGATTCATGGCTGAAAATGTATCCTGCGATCAGGGCCGCACAAGCAAACAGCCGTGAATATTGCCATCACAGATCATGATGATTGCAAGATGGTTGATTGAATCGGCTATGTCGCAGCCTGGATCAACAATCGCAATGCAGAGGCTAGTCCGCTTTTGATGCATCAGGCTTGGTAGACGCATTGTGAGCGGCCTTGACGCCGGCAACAGCCAGCCCGCCGGTTGTTTTGACAACGGCTGTTGTAGCCCCGACAGCCACCGAACCGGCCCCTACAGCTGCTGATGTCACAGCGCTGGTTACAACAACGGCGGCGCATCCCTGCACCGCCGACATTGCAAATATAATGCCGAAAAAGCGCGTCAGAAAAATCACGCCGCTTCCGTCTTCTGGCGCTCGGAGCGCTTGCGATCATTCGGATCGAGCACGGTCTTGCGCAGGCGGATGGATTTCGGTGTGACCTCCACCAATTCATCATCCTGAATCCAGGCCAGTGATTTTTCCAGTGTCATGCGGATTGGCGGCGTCAGGCGCACCGCCTCATCCTTCGAGGTGGTGCGGATGTTGGTGAGCTTCTTGCCTTTCAGCACGTTCACCTCGAGATCATTATCGCGGGAATGAATGCCGATGATCATGCCCTGATACACCTTCACACCCGGGTCGATCACCATCGGCCCGCGGTCTTCCAGATTCCACAAGGCGTAGGCGACAGCTTCACCGGAGTCGTTGGAAATCAGCACACCATTGATGCGGCCTGGAATATCGCCCTTGAACGGCTGATAGGCATGGAACAGCCGGTTCATGATGGCGGTGCCGCGCGTATCTGTCATCAGTTCGGACTGATAGCCGATCAGGCCACGTGTCGGAGCATGGAAAACAAGGCGCAGACGGTTGCCGCCGGAAGGCCGCATCTCGATCATCTCGGCTTTGCGCTCGGACATTTTCTGCACGACCACACCGGAATGCTCTTCGTCCACGTCAACCACGACCTCTTCGATCGGCTCCAGCGTTTCGCCTGTGGCTTCATCCTTTTTCAGCACGACGCGCGGGCGCGACACGGCCAGCTCAAAACCTTCGCGGCGCATCGTCTCGATCAGAATGGCAAGCTGCAATTCGCCACGGCCCGACACGAAGAAGGAATCCTTGTCGGTCGCTTCCTCGATCTTCAGCGTCACGTTGCCCTCTGCTTCCTTCAGCAGGCGGTCGCGGATGACACGGCTTGTCACCTTGTCACCTTCGGTGCCGGCCAGCGGCGAGTCATTGACGAGGAAGGACATGGTGACGGTGGGCGGATCAATCGGCTGTGCCGGCAGCGCTTCGGTCACATCCATGCCGGCAAACGTATCCGCAACCGAACCCTTTTGCAGGCCGGCAATGGCGACGATGTCGCCCGCCACGCCTTCTTCAATCGGCTGGCGCTCAATGCCGCGGAACGCCAGAATCTTCGAGACACGCCCGGTTTCAATCACCGTGCCGTCAAACGACAGCGCCTTGATCTGCTGGCCCGGCTTGATGCTGCCCGACGAAATCTTGCCTGTGACGATGCGGCCCAGGAACGGATTGGCTTCCAGAATGGTGCCGAGCATGCGGAATCCGCCCTCTTCGACCCGCGCTTCCGGCACATGCGCCAGCACAAGGTCAAACAGCGGGGCCAGCCCCTCATCCTTCGGACCTTGCGGGGATTTTGCCATCCAGCCATCACGGCCTGACCCGTAAAGGATCGGGAAATCGAGCTGCTCGTCCGTCGCATCCAGCGCCGCAAACAGGTCGAACACCTCATTGATGACCTCGACCTCGCGCGCGTCGGGCCGGTCCACCTTGTTGATGGCGACGATCGGGCGCAAACCAAGCTTGAGCGCCTTGCCGACCACGAATTTGGTCTGCGGCATCGGCCCTTCGGCCGCATCGACCAGCACAACGACGCCATCAACCATGTTCAGAATGCGTTCCACCTCGCCGCCGAAATCGGCGTGACCAGGGGTATCAACGATGTTGATGCGGGTGTCTTTCCAGACCACCGAGGTGGCCTTGGCGAGAATGGTGATGCCACGCTCTTTTTCCAGATCGTTCGAATCCATCACGCGCTCGATGATGCGCGAATTCTCGCGGAAGGCGCCGGACTGGGCGAGCAGCTTGTCCACCAGCGTGGTTTTGCCGTGGTCAACGTGGGCGATGATAGCGATATTGCGGAGTGACATAGGGGGTCTCAAACGGGCCTGAAAGCGGGGTTCATGAAACGCGAAGCCCGGCGCAACGGAAGGCAGCCGGGCACGCGACTTTTTAATTTCGTTGCGGCGCAATATCAGAGAAGGGCGCGGCGGGCAATTCGCCTTTGCCAGCCAACCGGCAGCCAAGGCACAAAAAAGCCGCCCGAAGGCGGCTTTTGCGGGTGCTGGAGGTCTGGCCTCAGCCAAAAATGTCGGCGGTGATCCCCTTGTACCAGCCCTCATTCTCTTCCGACTGCTGCTTGCGCATGTCGGCCGTCTCTTCTTTCTTGGACACGAAGGTTTCCGTGGCGGTGATCTTGCCATCCTTCGCTTCGTAGCGCCCGCCGACCTTCACCGTGTCGCCGGTCTCGATCAGCGACCAGCAGGTGTTGGCATAGCGCGCCGGGAAGGTGCGGGCAGCGGTCAGTTCGCCGCGCACCATCAGGGCCGCAACCTTGGCCTGACTGTTGGCGGAAAAGCCTGATTTGGGCATGTCACCGGCGATGCAAGCGTCGCCAATCACAAAGATATTGGCATCATTGGCTGATTTCATGTTGGTGGGATCAATCGGGCACCAGCCGGCCTGATTGGTCAGCCCGGCATCGCGGGCAATTTTGCCGGCAAACTGCGCCGGAATGACATTCACCAGATCGGCCTTGATGGTGTCGAGATCGGTTTTCACGGTCATAGCTGCGGTATCGACGCCCTTGATGCCGCCATGCATCTTCGGGTCCTGCCATTCCACCATGCCCGTGTAGTATTTCTGCCAGCCATCAGCGAACAGGGCCTGCTTGGAGAAAGCCTCCTTGGGATCCAGCACGATGATTTTTGATTTGGTATGGCCTTTAGCCTTCAGCACATGCGCCATCATGGACACGCGCTCATAGGGGCCGGGCGGGCAGCGATAGGGGTTGGGCGGCGCGATCATCACAATCACCGCACCATCCTTCAGCGCATCGAGCTTGGCTTTCAGCAGTTGCGTCTGCGGCCCGGCCTTCCATGCATGCGGCATGATCTCGGCGGCGGCCTCCGAATAGCCGGGTACGGAATCAAAACGGATATCAATGCCCGGCGCGACGATCAGGCGGTCATAGGCCAGCGTCTTGCCGTCTGCGAGCGTGACAACGCGCTTGTCCTTGTCAATCGCCGTCGCCATCGTGCGCGCATGGGTAACGCCATAGGCTTTGACCTTGTCGTAGGAATGGGTGATCGCACTCCAGTCCTTGTAACCGCCAAGATAAAGATTGGAGTGGAAGCAGGTGGTGAATGTCTCGCCCGGCTCGACCAGCGTGACATCGAGCGCGCCGGCAGAATCTTTGGCCAGATACTTGGCCGCTGTCGCGCCGCCCGGCCCGCCACCGATGACAACGACCTTTGGCTTGGCCTGAGCGATAGCCGGCATGGCCAGCCCGCTGGCGGCAATGACGCCGGCAGATCCGGCCAGAAACCGCCGCCGGTCGAGGGAATAAAAGCGCTGTGACATGGTCGTCCCTTCCGAAATGCGGTTGGTTCATTTTACCGCTGGTTGTTGTGGCAGACCGCCAAAATAGGCGGCAAGTGCAGCAATTTCGTCGTCCGCCAGACGCCCCGCAATGGTTTGCATGACGTTATTGGCCCGTTCCTTCTTCTTGTACTCGTTCATGATTTCGATGAAGGATTCATCCGGCCAGCCAATGATCGGGGGGATGCCATCATAGCGCCCGCTGAGCTGGTGGCAGGTTACACATTCATTGGCGAGATATTCGCCAAACGCCCTGTCACCCTTCCCTTGCGCATGCAAAGAAGGCGCTGCCAGCAAGACCGCCAGCAACGCCGCACATGTCCTTGCCAAAGTCTTGCGCCGGCAATTGACCCGTTTCATGCGTTTCAGTTTCCCCCAAATAGCCGCTTATTCCACCTTCGGGCCTTTTCCGCTCTCCGGTGTCACGTCAATCTGCGCCGCACGGCCCGTGATCTTGGCCGCGCCCGGTGCACAATTTGCCATGCAAGGCTGCTTTTTCCAAAAGTGTTTTTCACTCTTTTCGCGGTCATCGTCGAAAAAATTGCCTTCATTCGGCAGCTTGATCTTGGGAAATGTTTTCTCGTTCAGCTCGAAATTCTCATCCTTGATGATATCGTTGAGATAGAGCAGATAAGCGCTGATACCATAAATCTCGTCGGCTGTGAGCGATTGCGCGCTGCCATACGGCATCGCGTGTTTGACATAGTCATACAGCGTCGAGGCGTAGGGCCAGAACGAGCCAATGGTCTTGACCGGGTTGTCGCTTTTCAGAGTGCCGGCACCACCAGCCAGCACCGGCCAGCGCCCGGCTGACTCACCAAACTC
>JBOFCU010000080.1:0-33023 GCA_051646285.1 Beijerinckiaceae bacterium | reverse complement strand
AAATTGCTCATGCCGCATTGGCGCTACGAGCAGGGATTTGATTTTTCCAGCGTGTTCACACAACCGCGCCAGTTTGATCTCGTGCTGTGGATGACCGGCCATGCCGCCATTCCCTATTTGCGCGATGGCAAGGCCATTTCCAGCCGCACATGGATGGAATGGCAGCGCGTTTTTGGCGGCAATTTTCCAGGCTATCTCGTCTGGTTCAATTGAGCGTAAAACTCAATGCAATGGTAAGGCTTGCGTGGCGTCGGTCAGCCATGCGCGCGTGCCGTCATCCACCAGCGGCGACAAAACACTGCGCACGCGCGCATGATAATCGTTCAGCCACGTCACTTCATCAGGGGTCAGAAGTGTGCGTGTGATCAGGCGCATGTCGATTGGTGCCAGCGTGATCGTTTCAAAGCCATACATCTCACGATCCCCGCCGGGAATCATGCGCTTTTCGACAATCACGAGATTTTCGATCCGGATTCCAAAGACGCCTTCTTGATAAAATCCCGGCTCGTTGGAAATAATCATACCCGCTTCAAGCGGAGCTGGGCCCACCTTCGCGATGCGCTGCGGCCCTTCATGCACGGATAAAAATGAACCGATACCGTGCCCGGTGCCATGGTCGAAATCCAGCCCGGCCTGCCACAAAGGCAAACGTGCCAGCACATCAATCTGCCCACCGGTAGTGCCTTTGGGGAAAACCGCTGTGGCAATGGCGATATGGCCCTTGAGCACACGGGTATAACGATCCCGCATTTCATCTGTAACTTCTCCTACAGCAATCGTGCGGGTAATATCGGTGGTGCCATCCCGGTATTGCGCCCCGGAATCGATCAGAAAAATACCGTCCCCGATTTTCCGGTTGGTCGCGCGGCTGACACGGTAATGCGGCATGGCCGCATGCGGGCCAGCGGCGGAAATGGTTGGAAACGACAGGTCGCACAACAGATTCGTTTCGCGTCGGCACGCTTCCAGTTGCTCCGCCGCAGCAATTTCATCCAGAGCGCCAAGCGGCGCGTGAGCATCGAACCACGCCAGAAACCGCGCCATGGCTGCGCCATCGCGCACATGGGCATGGCGCGCCCCCTCAAGCTCTACCCTATTTTTCGCGGCCTTCATGCGCGCGATGGGGTCAGCGCCGACATCAGCCTTTGCGCCAAGCGCCTCGACGCAACGCACGAGCTTTACACCCGCCGTTGCAGAATCAAACCGGATAGTCTGCCCGCTCTTGATCAGAGTCTGCAGCCCGTCCGGAAAATCCTGCTCATCAGAGAGATGACACACCGCCTGCAATGCGGCATGAACTGGCGGGCTGATTTTGGCAGGATCGATAAACGCCGTTGGAAAGGCTGCCACGGGAACATAAAGAAAACCCAGCACCAGCGGTGAATGGGATAAATCGCTGCCACGGATATTCAAAAGCCAGCATAGAGCATGCGGATCAGATACTATCAGTCCGTCACATTGGTCCGCCGCAAGCATTTTCTGCACGCGTGCAATTTTATCAGCCGAATTTTCGCCGGCAAATTTCAGATCATGCACAACCACAGGCGCTTGCGGCGGCACAGGCCTGTCATGCCAAACCGCATCAAGCGGATTGTTGTCCAGTGCCTGCAAACGGGCAGATGCACGCGTCAGCGCCGCCTCGATTTTCCTGGCACCATCGCTGGTATGCAGCCAGGGATCATAACCGATGATCCCATTACGCGGCGCATGTATTTCCAGCCATTTTTCGATGGACGTTTCGTGAATGGCGACCACGTCGAAAACAGAGGCATCTGTCTGCGCACGCCCCTGCGTCGTGTAGCGTCCATCCACAAATACAGCGGCCTTGTCGCGCAAAACAATGGCCGTCCCGGCTGATCCGGTAAAGCCGCTGATCCATGCCAGCCGCTCGGCACAGTGTGGCACATATTCACCCTGATGCCTGTCAGCGCGCGGCACGATAAATCCATCGACGCCAAGACGCTGCATTTCCGCACGCAACAGCTTTACACGCGCGGCACTGTGCGCGCGTTCACTGCTGTCATCAAAACTCTGAAAAAGGCTGGCGCTCATTAAAAAACTCCAAACCGCCCGCAGGCTACTGGCGGCGATGATTGACAGCAGCCAGCAATTTCGATGCAGCCGCCCGCGCTTCTTCTGTAATGGTGGCGCCGGCCAGCATACGCGCCAATTCTTCCCGGCGCGCTTCTGCATCCATATCCGCAACGCGGGTTGCAACGCGCTCACCCTTGCCGATCGATTCCTTCGCGATGAGAAAATGCCGCGCCGCATTGGCGGCGACCTGCGGGGCATGTGTCACACACAAAACCTGCACTTTGCCTGACAGCCGCGCGAGCCGCTGGCCAATCGCATCAGCCACCGCGCCACCGACACCGGTATCAATTTCATCGAACACGAGTGTTGAAGCCGAACCGCGATCTGCCAGCACGACCTTCAGGGCGAGCATGAATCGCGCCAATTCGCCACCAGACGCCACTTTCGTCAGCGGTCCGGGCC
Source organism: Beijerinckiaceae bacterium (assembly GCA_051646285.1). Lineage (GTDB taxonomy): Bacteria > Pseudomonadota > Alphaproteobacteria > Rhizobiales > Beijerinckiaceae > Terrirubrum. Next base: position 30,527 of record JBOFCU010000080.1, on the reverse strand, counting down.
GTGAGCCGGGGTTGGTTTGCACCCAGAATTCAACACGGTCAAAACCATCTGGCGAAGCGGACGCCTCGTCAGTGACAATATGTGTGACGAAGGAAGCCCGCTCCAATTTTAATGGCGTCAATTCAGCCGTCACGGCCTTGTCGAGTTTCTTTGCCGCCGCTGCGCGTGATGACGATAATTTTAAAGATGCTTTTTGATACGCAGCGGTGGTCTCTTTGGCTGCACCCTCCAACTGCGTCAGCTGTGTTTCACCAGCATCAATCAATATCAGGTCATTGGCATATTTATCAGCGAGTGCGGCCAGTTCATCTGCTGGCACATGATATTTGCGCGAGGCAGCGCGCAGGGCAAACAGCCGCTCCTCCGTGCGCTCCAGTTCGCCGGGATCATAGGCCGCGTCCCGCAGAGCACGCTCAAGCGCATCACGCGCCTCCTCAAGGGCGTTCAGCGATGCCTCGAGGGCTTTGACCGATGGTTCGATCAAGGCCGGCGCTTGGGCACCACGCCGCTCCAGCCGGCGCATAACTGCCGAGAGTGATGGAATGGGCGAGCCATTGCCGCCAACCGCCTCGGCAGCATCGGCAATATCCTGCATCACCTTTTCCGATTGCATCATCAAGGTGCGGCGTTCTGCAAGCCGCTGCTCCTCGCCAGCCTCTGGCGCCAGCGCATGCAGCTCATCATGAGCGTGACGAAGAAAATCAGCATCCTTGCGGGCTTTCTCCACTGCCGCGCGCTGCAGGCTCAACGCCTGCGCCGCTTGCGCCATGGCGCGGTGCGCCTGCCGCACACCATCCACCTCTTTGCCCAGCCCGCCATAGGCATCGAGCATAGTGCGGTGGGTCGCCGGGTCGACAAAAGCACGGTCATCATGCTGCCCGTGAATTTCAACCAGCGCGGCCCCGATGGCGCGCATCACCTGTGCGCTCACCGGCTGGTCATTGATGCTGGCGCGTGTGCGGCCATCGGCAAACTGCACGCGCCTAGCAATCAGATCACCATCAACAAGAAGATCATGGGCAGCGGCAATGGCCCGTGCGGGATGATTTTTGTGCAGATCAAAAGCGGCGGTGATTTGACCCTGCGGCTGGCCTTGCCGCACCAGCGTGCCATCCCCCCGCCCGCCAATCGCCAGCGACAGAGCATCGAGCAGAATGGATTTTCCCGCGCCGGTTTCGCCCGTGAGAACAGACATGCCGCCATCGAATGCAAGATCGAGGCGGTCAATTAACACAATGTCACGGATGGCGAGTTGAACCAGCATGCTCACAAACAGGACAGGCAGCGCGGCAGGCTAGGCCCTGCACCCGGATCACACCGCAGCACATTCGCTTGCCCACCCCGCGCGATGGCGTTGCATGCGCAAAGTCTCCTGGCACAAGCGACCGCTGCGCGCCAGAATCTCTGCACAATTTCGAAGGATGATAATGGATTCCAGCCCGCGTGAAAGCCACCCGGACGGGCCAATCTCAGGACCGTCAGCCCTGCGCCGGTTTAACCGCCAAGCCCGACGGTGCGGGTGAAGCCACGAAAAGCGCGGCTGATCCACGAACCGGCATCTTCGCGTGGTTCCAGGCCACCCGATTGCAGCAGGCGATAGGAATCCTTGTACCAGCTGCTGTCGGGAAAGTTGTGGCCGAGAATGGCGGCGGCCGTTTGCGCTTCTGATGCAATGCCCAGCGCCATATAGGCTTCGGTCAACCGCATCAGCGCCTCTTCCACATGGCGCGTCGTCTGATACTTCGCGACAACATCACGGAAGCGGTTGATAGCCGCCGTATAATTGCGCCGTTCCAGATAATAACGCCCGACCTGCATTTCCTTGCCGGCAAGCTGGTCGCGCACAACGCCGATTTTATAACGAATATCGTTGGCATATTCAGATTTCGGATAACGCTGCATAAATTGCAGCATCGTCTCGAGCGCCAGCACAGACCGCTCCTGGTCGCGCGAGACGTCGGGCACCTGATTATAATAGGAATTGGCCACCAGATAGGAAATATAAGCGTTGTCCGGGCTGGAGGGATAGAGCGTCAGATAACGTTTGCCGCTGGTGACAGCGTCATCATACTTGCCGGATTCAAAGTGCGAATACACCAGCATAAGCTGCGCCTTGCGCGCCCACTCGGTGCGCGGATGCTGCTTGTCCAGTGTCTCGAATTTGCGCGCGGCAGCGATATGATCATTGTCGCGCTGCAACGCGAGGCCTTCATTATAAAGCTGCTCAGCCGGTGTGAAAGACACGGCCTCTGGCTTGTATTTCTCGCTGCCGTCGAACGGGTTCAAGGCCGACAGGCTTTCGCATCCGGCCAGCGGCATGGCGGCACCAAGAGACAGAACGATAATGCGCAGCGGCCGGCCAAAACGCGAGGCCATATGTCCGCCGGAAACCGAACCTGTCGAAAGGAAATCAGAACGCGTCACTGGCGCCTCGCTCACGATGTCAAAAGTTAGCGCATGTCACTGGCGGCAAACCCAAATTCACCACATCGCAACAGGCCTAACCCATGGAACCGCACAGCGGTCCGGGAAGGTGGCGGTGTTGTGCCGCTGAACCGCACCAAGTGCAAGCCCGCAACAGCCACATCACGCCGGAAATCTGCGCATGTCACCCGCGCCCTGTGCCTTCATGCCGCACTGTGGCACGCGAAACTGCATGCCACCGTCTGTCTTGGGAATAAGGCTGATTCACGGCACAAAGCCGTGAATTCTCAACTCCGGTCCGCAGCAAATGCCATGGCTGGCATACCAGCCACATAATCAGCCGCAGCAGGGACGGGCCGCTGCTGTGCCGGCAACTCCACAAAAGAGTAGGCCGAACGGTCAGCAAACAGGGCCTGAAGCACCATGAAATTCATGCGGTGTCCGCCGCGATAGGAGCGGAAACTGCCGATCAGAGGCGCACCGGCAAGCGCCAGATCACCAATGGCGTCCAGAAGCTTGTGGCGGACGAACTCGTCCGGGAAGCGCAGCCCTTCCGGGTTCACCACCCGGTCATCATCAATCGCCACCGTATTTTCAAGCGATGCGCCAAGCGCCAGATTCATCTTCCAGAGCCGCTCGACATCCTTGAGCATGCCGAAGGTGCGGGCGCGGGAGATTTCCTTGGCAAAGGCCGCTGGCTCAAGCGCCAGGGTGCGGCGCTGACGGCCAATGCAGGCCACGGGAAAATCAATCTCGACATCAAGTGCAAAACCCGCATCCGCAGGCCGCAATTCGCAGAACGAGCCATTCTGCTCGACACGCACCGGCTTCAGAACCTTGAGGAAGCGGCGCGGCATATTCAGTGTGCTGATACCAACCGACTGGATGGCTTCGACAAAAGGCCAGGCGCTGCCATCAACAATCGGCACCTCCGGCCCATCAACCTCAATGAACACATTGTCGATACCCAGACCGGCAAGAGCGGCCATGAGATGCTCAATGGTCGAAACAGCGCCCGTCGACTGATCACCGATCACGGTGCACAATTCGGTCGCGCTGACGAATTTGTGCTTGGCTTCAATGTGGCGATCCCGGCCACCCGGCAAACCCGTGCGCTGAAAAACGATTCCATGACCAGCTTCCGCCGGATGCAGAATGAGGCGGGCAGGAGCACCGGAGTGCACGCCAACGCCAGCAATTTCTGCGCGCCCTTTAAGGGTCGTTTGCTTGGATGCCACGGTTTATCCCTTCCGTCCTTGGCAACCGCCCGCTCTTCTGAGCATCGTGACACCATCGAGGAGAGGTGCCGCAGCGGTCGAGGAGATGATTGTCACTGTTGCAAGACGAACGCCTGAAACGATCCATCACCTGTTGATCTGCCGGCAATCTAAACTGCCGGACGACCTTCTCAAAATCACTGTTTCTAACCTTCTGTAACACATTTCTGCCCCGAATGAGTCAGCGCAATTTGATAAAATTTTATATACTTATCAAATGATTAAGGCCCGGACTTTCGTCCGGGCCCAGATGGCTGTCACACGCAATGTGACGAAATGTGGCAGATGTGGCTCAGTTGGCCTGGCGGCGTAAAAAGGCCGGAATTTCCAACTGGTCTTCCTCTGAAGGGCGGGCATGATTCGCCGGCCGCCCCATGGCATCTAGCTGGCCTGAGACAGGACGCTGCGGCTGGGCCTGACGGCGGGCATATTCAGCATGAACCGGCGACGGTCCAACCGCCTGCGGCGGCGGCGGCGCAACCTGTGCCCCATCATCCTTGCGGCCAAGACCCACAGCCGCGAGACGCTGCAGGAGGGTCATGCGCTTGGCTTCCGCCGACTGCGCCTGCTGGGCAACGCCGCTGCGGGCAGCCTCAACCTGGCGCTGGCCGGGGACCGGCAGATCAGCCACATTCGGCATCCGCACCTGACGCACAACCTGCTCAACCCGCGGCTGGGCAAATGTCGTCGGGTGCTGCGGCGGCATCGGCGCGTGCGGATTGGCATGGGACTGTGGCTGTGCCTGCTGATGGTGCGCCTGCGGAGCCATCATATGCGTCATCTGGACATGCTGAACCCGAGCCTGCTGAACCGGAGCGGGCTGCGCGGGGGGGACATGATAGGCCGGGACAGCGGCTGGTTGCGCCTCGGCTGGCTGATACGCCGGTGCTGGCGCAGCCATAACGGGAGCTTCCTCAGGTTGCGGCAAATCATAAACCGGGGCTGCTGACGGCGCGGCCATGACAGGCTGCACGTCAATGGCCGGGGCTGGCGTATAAACCGGAGCCTGCGGCGCTTCCATGACAGGTGCAGGGACCGGCTGCTCGACCGGGCGGCGCACGAGAACGCGGGCAGCTTCGGCCTGGCGGGCACGGGCTTCCTGCGCAATGCGCTCGGCCACTTCCGCCATACGGCGCTCATGGGCCGACACATCTTCCTGCGCCATGGCCGGCTTGTCGATGCCGGTGGCAACAACCGAAACGCGGATCGTGCCTTCAAGGCTTTCATCCCGTGTCGCGCCGAAAATCACGTTGGCATCTTCATCCACTTCCTGACGGATGCGGTTGGCGGCTTCATCAATTTCATACAGCGTCAGGTCACGGCCGCCAGAAATCGAAATCAGCAGGCCGCGCGCACCCTTCATCGACGTTTCATCGAGCAGCGGATTGGAAATCGCGGCTTCGGCAGCAGCCAGCGCACGGCCATCGCCCGACGCTTCACCCGTGCCCATCATCGCCTTGCCCATTTCGCGCATCACGGAACGCACGTCGGCGAAATCCAGATTGATCAGACCTTCCTTCACCATCAGATCCGTGACGGAGGCAACGCCCGAATATAAAACCTGATCAGCAAGCGCGAAGGCTTCAGCGAATGTGGTTTTTTCATTCGCCACGCGGAACAGATTCTGGTTGGGAATCACGATGAGCGTATCGACATGCTTCTGCAATTCGGAAATGCCGGCTTCCGCAATGCGCATGCGGCGCGTGCCTTCAAACTGAAATGGCTTGGTAACAACACCAACAGTGAGAATGCCGAGATCGCGGGCCGCGCGCGCCACAACAGGCGCAGCGCCCGTGCCCGTGCCGCCACCCATGCCACCGCAGATGAACACCATATGCGCGCCAGCAAGCTGGTCACGAATTTCATCAATCACTTCTTCAGCAGACGCGCGCCCGATTTCCGGCTGCGCGCCAGCACCAAGGCCTTGCGTGACTTCCAGGCCCATCTGAATACGCCTCGTCGCCTTCGACATGGCAAGGGCTTGCGCATCCGTATTGGCAACAACAAAATCGCAACCAACAAGGCCGCCTTCAACCATGTTGTTGACAGCATTGCCGCCAGCACCACCACAACCAAAAACGGTGATACGCGGCTTCAGTTCGCGGATGTCAGGAGCGCTGAGTGTGATGGTCATATTCGGCCTCATGAGTCAGACGGAACTTCGTCCGTCAATTTACAGGATTACGCAAACACGGTGTGGATACGGCGGAGCAGCGCCGCATCCGGGATGATTAAAAACTGTCCTTGAGCCAGCGCGTCAGGCGCGAAAAACGCCCGTCCGTGCCAGTGGCTTTCATGGAGCCGGAGCGCAAATCGATCCGATCAATCTGCGCAATTTGCGGGTAGACAAGCAGGCCGACGGAGGCTGCGAATGCCGGCCCCTTGGCCGCTTCCGGCAAGCCTTTCACGCCATGGGGCCTGCCCAGACGCACCGTCGTTCCCAAAATGCGGCGCGCCAGATCCGGCAAACCCGTCAACTGGCTCGCACCACCCGTCAAAATAATGCGGGCACCGGATTCAGCGCCGTGCCCGGCATTTTTCAAACGGTCACGCACCAATTCAAGAATTTCCTCAACGCGCGGCTTGATAATGCGGGTGAGATGCGCCCGCGGCAGATGCGTTTCCACATCCCGGTCGCCCTCATCCACCTGCGGCACCGCAATCACATCCCGGTCATCGGCGCTGCCCGACACAACCGATCCGAAAAGCGTTTTAATGCGCTCGGCATCACTGAGACGGGTTGATAATCCGCGCGCCACATCCAGCGTCACATGATAGCCGCCGACAGCAATGCCATCGGCATGAATAAGACGGCCATGGGAAAAGACACCGAATGTGGTGGTGCCGGCCCCCATATCGACAACAACTGCTCCCATATCGACTTCATCATCAATGAGGCAGGAAAGGCCTGAGGCATAAGGTGTGGCGACAACGCTTTCCACATCCACGTGGCAGCGTTCAACGGCAAGCATCAGGTTACGTGTCGCGGTCAGATCACCCGACACCGTATGCAGGCCGCACGACAGTTCCGTGCCAACCATGCCGATCGGATCACGCAGCGCACCGCCACGATCCAGCGAAAAATTGACCGGCAATGCATGCATGATGGCACGGCCAGGGCGCATCATCGACTGACCCGCGGCGAGAATGGCGCGATCAATATCGCCCGCACTGACCGTCGCATTGCGCAACGGTGTCGTGCCCACATGGGTAACAGAGTCCAGCCGCCCGCCGCTCAGATTCACATAGGCGGAATCGATGAAAACCTTGGCCATGCGTTCCGCCGCATCAATGGCGTGGCGCAATGCCAGTTCGGCCGCTTCCATATCAACAATGACACCAGCCTTCACGCCGGCAGAGCGCTGATGGCCAATGCCAAGCACGCGGCAGGAATGGCTGCGGCCACGAATGGAATCAGCAGAATTGACCGGCTCCAGCTCGGCCACAAGGCAGACAATTTTATTCGTGCCAATATCAATCACCGACAGTGTATGGCTGCGGTTGGGCGGCAAGCGCTTGGTGCGCGATGTGCCAGTCATGGATGAACCGCTCATGCGTCGCTGCCCTGCCATTTGCCCATTTTCTTCTTGGCAGATTCAAGCCGCGTTTCCGCAGGCTCGGCAGCCAGACGCACCGTGACACGATCAGGAATACGCATATCAATCGACAGCACATCCCGTTCCAGAATACGCTGCTCGCGCTGCAAGGCAGACAGGCGCTGCAACGCCACATCCGGCTTGTCTTCCGGCAGCTTCACATCAATGCCGTTGGTCAGTTTCAAATTCCAGCGGCGCTCGCTGATCAGTACGCCAGCACGGATGCGGCTTTTCAAGTCGGGCACCTTGTCAGTCAGCGCCGTGAATTCCTTGACGCGCTTGTTCGCACCTTCGCCGACCACAAGCGGCAGATGAATAAAGCGGGCATCATCGAATTTTTCCGTGGCCGTGCCATCGGATGAAACGATATTCAGCGCGCCATCCTTCTGCCAGACAGCATAGGCTTCGCGCTCGGTAATATCGATGGCAAGATCATTGGGGTACAATTTGCGCACCGATGCCGCCTGCACGAGCGGCAGCGCCATCACGCGCTGGCGAATATCGGCGATATCAGAAAAAGGCAGCGAGGCACGGTCGTTGATGCCGGTGGCCTTGAGAATTTCAGCTTCCGACAACTCGACATGCCCGGCGATCGTGATGCGGGTGATGCCGAAGCCGAGTCCGCGTGCCACAATGTGATGCACGTCGCTGTAGGTGTCGCGCAGCGCAGCAAAATGCCCACCCTGCACAGCGCCGATCAGGCCAACAATGATAAAAAGTCCGGCCAGCGACGTCAGGCCGGCATGGCGCGGAATCTGAAAGCCGTGGCGGCGGCGGTCGATGCGGGCGGGAACGGGCAGATGGGCCTTGACGATAGCCGGCAATGCAGCAGCGGCAGCGGGTTGATCACCCACCGTTACCGATCGCAGGAAGCGTCCTCCACCATCCATTTTACCAACTCACCGAACGAAAGGCCCGCATGGGCTGCCAGTTCGGGCACCAGGCTTGTCTCAGTCATGCCGGGCTGCGTGTTGACCTCAAGCCAGACGAGGTGATCCTTTTCCTCGTCGTACCGGAAATCAGAACGGCTGACGCCGCGGCAACCAATTGCTTGATGCGCCGTTAACGCCAACTGTTGAATACGGTGGTAAATATTTGGTTTCAGTTCAGCAGGACAAATGTGGAACGAGCCACCTTTCGTGTATTTTGCATCGTAATCATAGAACTCGCCGGTGGCGGCGCGAATTTCCGTAACGCCAAGCGCCCTGTCACCCATAATGGCGCAGGTAAGTTCCCGTCCTGCAACGAATTCTTCCGCCAGCATCATCTCGCCGCAAGGCCAATCAGCACGTGCCAGTTCCTGCGGAGGATGGGTTCGGTCCTGTTTCACGATGACGATGCCAACCGAGGAGCCTTCGTTAACGGGCTTTAAGACATAAGGCGGCGGCATGACGTGTTTTTTCGCTGCCTCGAATCGCGATAGCGTGATTCCCTTGGCCACCGGCACACCCGCTGCACCCGCAACAATCTTTGCCTTGTCTTTCTGAATCGCCAGCGAGGAGGCCAGCACACCGGAATGCGTGTAGGGAATGCCCGCAATTTCCAGTATGCCCTGAATCGTACCATCTTCACCAAAGCGGCCATGCAGCGCATTGAAAGCCACATCGGGCTTAAGCGCGGCCAGCACAGAAGCAATATCACGCTGCACATCAACGGGCGTGACACGAAAGCCAACACTCTCCAGCGCTGCCGCACAGGCCTTGCCGGAGTTGAGCGATACCTCACGCTCGACCGACCAGCCCCCCATCAAAACCGCGACATGCTTGGTCATCGCCGCTCTCCTTGTTCACGCCAAAGCCAAAATCATGTGCGCAGTTTTCACACACAACTCTTGCGATTTGATTCACGCCACCAGTGGACCGGCGATTTTTCCAAGCCGCTTGATTTCCCATTGCAGCTCAATGCCAGACTTATCTTTGACGCGCCGGCGCACCTCTTCGCCCAGCGTTTCAAGATCAGCGGCCGTGGCAGTGCCAGTATTGATCATGAAATTGCAATGCATGGCGCTCATCATCGCGCCGCCCACACGCAAACCACGGCACCCGGCAGCGTCAATCAGTTTCCATGCACTGTGACCGGGAGGATTTTTGAATGTCGAGCCGCCGGTTTTTTCACGGATCGGCTGCGCGGCCTCGCGATGCTCCTGCACTGCGGCCATGCGCTGCCTGATCACAGCCTTGTCTTCAGGCTTACCCTCGAACAAAGCACTCGTAAAAATATGCCCGTCCGGCACCGAGGATGCACGGTAGACAAAGCCCATTTCGGCATTGGTGAATGTCACCATATCGCCATCGCGTGTAATCGCGTTGGCATAAACAAGAACGTCCTTCGTCTCGCCGCCATTGGCCCCCGCATTCATCCGCAGCGCGCCGCCAATCCATCCGGGGATGCCGAAATAAAACTCCATGCCGCCCAGGCTGGCTTCCGCTGCAACTTCGGCCACCTTTTTATCAGGCGTGGCGCAGCCGGCAGCTATCTTGTTCTCTCCGACATATTCGGCCTTACCAAACCCGCGTGGCAGCAAACGCACCACAACGCCTTCAATACCGCCATCGCGCACAATCAGATTGGAACCGACACCAACAACGGTCACAGGAATGGATAAATCGAGCTTGCCCATAAAATAGGCGAGATCATCCTCGTCCGCTGGCGAAAACAGCATCTGCGCCAGACCGCCGGCCCGAAACCAAGTCAAATCCGCCATGGATTGATTGGGCGTCAGCCGCCCACGCAACTTCGGCATGGCAGCCGATAATTGTGCCGTCAGGTCGGGAAAAAGTGTCATGCCCTTCACACTCCCGCCAGCTCTTGCGGCAACGCATAAGCCCATTGCGTGATGGTGCCTGCGCCCAGCAGCACGACATAATCACCCGGTTTTGCAATGCCGCGCACAATGCCAGCCAATTTTTCCGGCGCTTCAAGCGCGCGCGCATCACGATGCCCATGCTGCTTGATCGCAGCCACCAGTGAATCCCGGTTGATGCCATCGATTGGCTGCTCGCCCGCAGCATAAACCGGCGCAACGACCACCGTATCGGCATCATTAAAGCAAGTGGCGAAATCGGAAAACAAAGATTGCAGGCGCGTGTAGCGATGGGGCTGCACCACCGCAATAACCTGACCTTTGGTGGACGCACGCGCCGCCCGCAACACCGCAGAAATTTCCACCGGATGATGGCCATAGTCATCAAATATCTGCGTGCCGTTCCATTCGCCAGTTTTCGTGAAGCGGCGTTTGACCCCGCCAAAGGATGCAAGCGCCTTCACGATAGCATCCGGCGTCATGCCAAGCTCATAGGCCACCGCGATGGCCGCCGTCGCATTCAGCGCATTGTGATGTCCCGGCATCGGCAGCATCAAATCTGGTATCGACACAACAGTATCGAGCTTGCGGTCATGAATCGTCACATCAAACTTGCATTGCCCGCCAGTGAGATCAATCCGTGACAACCGCACATCCGCCTGCGGATTTTCGCCATAAGTGATGACACGCCGGTCTTCAATTTTACCGACAAGCTCCTGCACGGTGGGATGGTCAAGGCACATCACGGCAAAGCCGTAGAAGGGCAGATTTTCCACAAAACTGCGGAACGCTTCCTTGATCGCATCAAATGTCTTGAAATGATCCAGATGCTCCGGGTCGATATTTGTGATGACAGCAACAGTCGTTGGCAATTTCAGAAATGTGCCATCAGATTCGTCAGCTTCGACGACCATCCATTCGCCAGTGCCCAATTTTGCGTTGGTGCCAAGGGCATTGATAATGCCACCATTGACGATGGTGGGATCAAACCCGCCTTTTTCCAGCAAGGTCGACACCAGCGATGTCGTCGTTGTTTTGCCATGGGTGCCTGCAATTGACACGCATTGGCGAAACCGCATCAGCTCGGCCAGCATTTCCGCACGGCGCACCACGGGAATACGCTTTTCACGCGCCAGCGCCAATTCGGGATTGTCGCGCTTGATTGCAGTTGAAACCACAACCACTTCCGCATTGCCGACATTTTCAGCCTTGTGGCCGACAAAACAGGTAATGCCCTTTTCACGCAGACGCTTGACGTTTGCGCTGTCAGACGCATCCGACCCCTGCACTTTATAGCCCAGATTAGCGAGCACTTCGGCAATACCTGACATGCCAATGCCACCGATACCGATAAAATGAATCGCACCAAGTTCGCGCGGAAGGCGCATGGGATTTTCTCCAAACCTAGAAACTCAAAGATGTGCGACGCGCACAACAAGTGCAGCCAAACGATCCGCTGCGTCAGGAATGCCGGCGCTTTTGGCCGCCACAGCCGCCGCCGTCAACTGTGCAGGCTCCAGCAACCGCTGTGCCAGGACCTCTGCAACGCGCTGCGGCGTGAAATCCGGCTGCATGATAACCTCGGCCGCACCAATAGCGCCCAGAACCTTTGCATTCGCAGCCTGATCCTGATCGAGCGATCCTGGCAACGGCACCAGCACAGACGGGCGGCCCAGCACACCAAGCTCAGCCACCGTGGATGCACCAGAACGTGCGATCACCAGATGGCTTGCGGCCATGCGCGCGGGCAGATCCTTGAAAAAGGGTTCGAGTGCAGCCTGAACACCCAATGCAGCATACATGGCCCGCACGCGCTCAATGTCCTCAGCCCGTGCCTGTTGCACAATTGACAGGCGCGCACGCAGTGCATCCGGCAACAATCCCACAGCCTCAGGCACAATTTCGCTCATCACGCGCGCGCCCTGCGAGCCGCCGAAAACCAACAAATGAAATCGCCCATCCGTATCAAGCGGGATAAAAGGTGCCACGGCCGCCAGCACTGCTGGCCGCACGGGATTACCGACATGCGTTGTTTTCTGCGCCAGTTCAGGCGTAATGCCTCGCACATCCGGAAATCCCGTTGCGAGTGACGTCACACGGCTGGCAAGAAAAGCGTTGGCGCGACCCAGCACACCATTCTGCTCATGCAGAATCGTCGGCACAGACTTCATCACGCCAGCAAGCACAGGCGGCACGCATGGATAGCCGCCAAATCCGACGATGGCCGCAGGCCGATGCGCACCAATCAATCCGCGCGCTTTCATAGCACCGCGCAAGAGCGTCACACCCGCGCTCAATTTGGTAAAAATGGAGCCACCCGATGGCGTTGCCGAAGGCAGCGCATGAACAGCGCGCGCAGGAAAATCCTTGGCATAGCGAGCGGCACGTGAATCTGTCGCCAATTCACATGCAATGCCACGCTTCGCCAAAGCTACCGCGAGCGCTTCAGCCGGGAAAAGATGCCCGCCCGTGCCCCCCGCAGCCAGCATGATAAACGGATCCGCCTCAGCGCTCATGCGCGCGCTCCTGCAAGGGTCGCCGGCCCAAAATGGCGTTGCACTTCCGATTTCGGCCGGCGCCTCGTCACGGCAATTAAAAATCCCATGCCCAGCGCGACAGAAATCAACGACGATCCGCCATACGACACAAATGGCAGCGTCATGCCTTTGGGTGGAATCAGGTGCAAGTTGACCATCATATTGATGGCGGCTTGTATACCCGTCAGCATCGCCAATCCAGATGCTGCAAAACGGCAGAATGGATCATCATTGCGCCGTGCCAATATGAGCGCGCGCAGAACAATCAGTGAGAAAAGCGTGACAAGTGCCAGACACACCGCAATGCCGAATTCTTCGCCCGTCACAGCAAAAAGAAAATCTGTATGACTATCAGGCAGAATACGTTTGATCGTGCCCTCACCCGGCCCCTTGCCAAACCACCCGCCCGAAACAAAGCTCTCCACTGCGGTATCGACCTGAAAGGTGTCTCCGCCTGCCGCACCCTTGTCGAGAAAGCGGTTGATGCGGTTCGTAACATGAGGAAAAAATAAATAAGCCAGCGCCAGCCCACCTGCACCAACGCTGCCAAGCCCCACAACCCAGAACATGTGCAGTCCGGCCAGATAAAATAATCCGGCCCAAACGAGGCACAGCAGCATGGTCTGCCCAATATCAGGCTGCATGACGAGTGGCACAATTGTCGCTGGCAGCAACAAAACACCAAGCCATGTGCCCGGCATATCCTGCCGCCGCGATCCTTCTGAAAAGGCCCACGCTGCAAGAATAACAAAGGCCGGCTTCACAAATTCCGATGGCTGAACATTCAGGCCCAGCAGAGTGACCCAACGCCGTGCACCTTTAACTTCAGCACCAAATATAAGTGTCGCCACCACCAGCGCCATGCCAATGACATAAACAGCCAGGGCCAGCCGGCGCACATGACGTGGCGACAGAAATGAAACCGCTATCATCACAATTGTTGCAGCACCCAGCCATGCAATCTGCCGGTGCACAAAATGGAATGTCGAAAGACCGAGCCGTTCTGCCACCGGCGGGCCACCGCCCATCAAAAAAACAATGCCGCACAACATCAAGGCGAACAGCGAAGCGAGCAACCAGCGATCAACAGTCCACCACCAATCGGCAAACAAGGAGCGTTCCGTGCGGGATGCCATGTCTATCTCCTCATGCCAGGGTTACGGTTGTGGCAATAATTGCCTGTGCGAGCTTACGAAAATAATCGCCGCGCACTTCGAAATTTGGAAATTGATCATACGACGCGCAGGCAGGCGACAGCATCACCACTGGCTCCGCAGCATCACTCTTTTGTGCATCGTTGTAGGCCTGCATCACGGCATTATCGATCGTGCCGCACGGGGAGTAGACAACCTGCCCATCGAGCGTGCTGGCAAATTCTTCGCTCGAAGAGCCGACGAGATAGGCCTTTGCCACGCGCGGAAAATAGGCGCGCAACGACTCGATACCGCCCTCTTTCGGCTTGCCGCCCACAATCCAATATATATCTGCGGGGAATGAACTCAGCGCCTTTTCGGTTGAATCCGCATTCGTTGCCTTTGAATCATTGACAAACAGAACGCGATCTTTTTTTCCGATCATTTCCATTCGGTGCGCAAGGCCGGGAAATGTCTGCAATGCAGCCTGAATATCATGTCTGGTGCAACCCATCTTCAGGCAGGCTGCAATCGCTGCGGCTGCATTTTGCCCATTATGCTCGCCGCGCAAAGAACCAATACCAGAAACAGAAGCCAGTTGCAGCCCTCCAGCCTTTCCTGAATAAATATAACCGGCATGCCAGACGAGATCCGCATCACCACGCGTCGAAACCATCGTCCGCGTTTCGGGTGCAATCAGCATGGCAGAGTGCCGTGACCACGCGTCATCAATGCCAATCACGGCATGGTGGCTCGACGCCACAAGCCGATGCTTAATGGCCCAATAATCATCAATTGTACCGTGACGGTCGAGATGGTCAGGCGTGAGGTTGAGAAAAATACCGACATCAGGGTGCAATCCCGGTGCCAGATCAATCTGGAACGATGAACATTCGACTACATGCACCCGGCGATCCGACGGTGGCTCCAGTGAAAGGATGGCCGCACCAATATTGCCCCCCATCTGCACATCTCGTCGACACGCACGCAGGATGTGCGCAACAAGTGCCGTGGTGGTAGATTTTCCATTCGTGCCAGTAATCGCAACAAACGGCGCTTCAGGGGCAATGTGCGCTCGCTCACGGCAGAACAATTCAATATCGCCAATAACCTCGACATGAAAATGACGTGCAGCGGCGACAGCCTCATGCGTAAATGCCTTGCCATCCTTGTGCGTCAACGGAATACCAGGCGCAAGAACGATGGAATCCATTGCAGGCCAGGGAAATTCACCAATCGGCAGGATTGTAATTCCCTCGGCTGTGGCCTTTACACGCTGAGCCTCATTGTCATCCCACGCAATGACATGCACCCCCCCTGCCATCAATGCGCGTGCTGTTGCCAACCCGGAACCACCAAGTCCGACGACAGCAATGTGCTTTCCCTTTGCGTGTGTAACCGGGGTCATTATTTTACCGCAACTTCAGCGTCGAAAGGGCAGCGAGCGCGAGGATGACGGAAATAATCCAGAACCGGATAACCACCTGCGGCTCCGTCCATCCCTTCTTTTCAAAATGGTGATGAATCGGTGCCATCAAAAAGACGCGCTTGCCCGTACGCTTATAGACAAAAACCTGAATGATAACTGACAGCGCTTCGACAACAAACAAGCCGCCAACAATTGCAAGCACAACCTCATGCTTTGTTGCAACCGCAATGGAACCGAGCATGCCACCCAAGGCAAGCGAGCCGGTATCACCCATGAAAACCTGCGCCGGTGGCGCATTAAACCACAAAAATCCAAGACCTGCACCGATAACTGCGCCACACAAAACAGCAAGCTCGCCAGTGCCCGGCACAAAGAGAATTTGCAGATAATTAGCAAAAAGAGCATTGCCAACCAGATAGGCAATGAAGCCAAACGTCGCAGCCGAAATCATCACTGGCACGATGGCCAGACCGTCCAGGCCGTCGGTCAGATTGACCGCATTTCCCGCGGCCACAATGACGAATGCGCCAAAAATAACGAAGAACCAGCCAAGATCAAAAAGCACGTCCTTGAAGAACGGAAATGCAAGTTTTGTTGCCAATGCAGGTGAGCCCACCTTGGCAATGGCAAAACAGGCCAATCCAGCAATCACGGTTTCGATCGCCAACCGTGCTTTTCCAGAAAATCCCTGATGCGATTGCTTCGTGACCTTGAGGTAATCATCATAAAATCCAATGGCGCCAAATCCAAGTGTAACAAAAAGCACAATCCAGACATAGGGATTGCGCAAATTGGCCCATAGCAATGTGGAAAAAAGCAACCCCGAAAGGATCATCAACCCACCCATCGTGGGGGTGCCTTTTTTGGTCAGTAAATGTGACTGCGGACCATCTTCACGAATGGGTTGGCCTTTTCCCTGTTTCAGACGCAAAGTCCCAATAATCCTTGGACCAAGCAAGAAAACAAAAAACAAGGCAGTGACCGTTGCACCAGCTGTGCGCAGCGTAATGTATCGAAAGACATTCAGTGCGCTAAAGGATGAACTGAATTCGGCGAGAAAAGCGAGCATCGCGATAGACCTTCAGGCTGACTTTTGCGCGGTCAGAGGAAATTTTTGTGCAAGGGCCTTGACGATTGGTCCCATTTTACTGCCGAGAGAACCCTTGATGGTGATGACATCGCCTGCCTGCACTTCTTCAAGAATGTGCGGCAAAAGTTCTTGCGCACTGATGGCGTAAACACCGCGCACTGACATGGGCAACTCATGCCATAAGTGCTGCATCATGGGACCAGCAAGAAAAATGCGGTTGATCTGATTGGACATGATGGCGGCGTTGAGGGAAGCATGCATGGCTGCCGACTGTGGTCCCAGTTCAAGCATGTCGCCAAGCACGGCAATACGCCGGCCCTTGGGTTGCATGCGGCCAAGATTGTCGAGCGCAGCACACATAGATGCTGGATTGGCATTATAACTCTCGTCGATGATTTCCGCGAAACCGTCGCCGACTTGTATGTTTAACCTCGCGCCTCGCCCCTGTGGGGGCATGACACGGATAAAATCGCGTGCGGCCTGCTCAACATCAGCACCCACGCAAGAGCATGCGGCCAGGACAGCCAAGCTGTTCATTACAATATGCTGACCCGGGCTGCTGATCGTATAACGATACCGCTTCCCAAAAATCTCCGCCTCCACATCAGATGATGCTGGATGCAAGGTGGAATGGATGAGCCGCACGTCGCAATGGTCCGTAGCACCAAATGTATGAATATGCGCGTTTCCACGCTTCTGCGCATGCGCAATCAGACGTTGTGTTTCGCTAATATCCCCATTGATGATGACCGAGCCACCTTCCTCAACACCAGAAAATATTTCAGCCTTCGCATCAGCAATATCGTCTGTCGATGTAAAATGTGCCAGATGAACTGGGGCAATTGTCGTAACAATGGCAACATGCGGGCGCACCATGGCAACAAGTGGCGTAATCTCGCCTGCGTGGTTCATGCCAATTTCAAATATCCCAAAGCGCGCTGATTGAGAAAATCGAGCCAGTGTCAGTGGCACGCCCCAGTGATTGTTGAAAGATGCAACCGAAAAATGTGTTTCAGCCTGCGCGGACAAAAGTACACCAAGCGCATCTTTGGTGCCGGTTTTTCCGGCAGATCCCGTGACAGCTATAATTTTACCAAGAGAGCGTGCGCGCGCAGCGTGACCGATGGCAATCAGGCCTTGCAAAGCATCTGGGACCACAATAAGCGGCGCGGCATCGCCGAGATCAGCAAGATTGCCGGCAGAGACGAGCGCAGCGGAGGCACCATTCGCCAATGCAGAGCCAACAAAAGAATGCCCATCATGCACATCACCTGCGATGGCAACATAAAGGTCACCAGGCTTGATTGTGCGTGAATCGATAGAAATTCCAGTGATCGCTGATGGAAGACGACCGATCAGTCGCCCTTGTGTTGCAGCCACAATTGCTGCACCAGTCCAGAGAGGCATGGTTGTCATGAGTACCTCCGGATTGCAGCCATTGCTTCTTCCTTGTCGGAAAATGGCTCGACACGCGCGCCGATAATTTGTCCGGTTTCATGGCCCTTGCCAGCAACAAGAACCACATCACCAGCATTGATGGAATGAATGGCCTCTGCAATGGCTGCTCGCCTGTTGCCGATATTTCTTGCCTGTGGCGCAGCGCGCAAAATTTCTTCACGTATGCTGGCAGGTTCTTCGCTGCGGGGATTATCATCCGTAATGATAATGTCATCAGCCAGCCGTGCAGCGATTGCGCCCATCATGGGCCGCTTCGCACGGTCACGATCACCGCCGCAGCCAAAAACAACGCGCAGCTTTCCGCCCGCGAACGGCTTGAGTGTCGAAAGCGCAGCCTCAAGAGCTTCCGGCTTATGCGCATAATCAACCAGCACGATGCCACCGCGCGTCTGCCCAACAATCTCAAGTCGGCCCGGTACTCCGCTCAATTTTGAAAAACTGGAGAAAACATCGGCAGGCTTCAAACCCGCTGCAATGGCCAAACCAGCAGCCACAATCACATTGTCAACCTGAAAATCACCAAGCAAATTCAGGCGAACATTATAGCTTCTGCCATTATGCTCGACAGTGAATATCTGCGAAAACCCATCGCGGAGATGTTCGGTTATCCTGATGTCATGTCCATTTTTTCCGACCCGAACAGCCCGGCGGCCCGAAGACTCGACAACCTTAACCACATCGGCAACATGGCGGCTGTCTGCATTGATAATCGCAGGTGAACCAACGGGCAGCAGCTCCGAAAAAAGCCGCATCTTCGCGGTCAAATAATCCGAGACTGTGGAATGATAGTCGAGATGGTCATGCCCAAGATTTGTGAATGCAGCCGCGGTCAGCCGCACACCATGCAACCTCTTTTGATCAAGCCCATGGGATGATGCCTCCATCGCCACGTGCTGAACGCCATCGTCTGCCAATGTTTGCAGCGTGGCATGCAGAGTCACAGGATCAGGCGTTGTCAATGAACCATTGGATTGTCCATCGCTGCGAATAACACCGAGCGTACCGATACTCGCTGACATCAGGCCGTTCAGTTGAAAAATTTGCCGGACAAAATCAGCAACCGATGTTTTGCCACTCGTACCCGTCACCGCCACAATGGTCTTGGGCTGGTGCGGATAAAAGACCGCTGCAGCCTTCGACAGTGCAAGGCGCGCATCTCCAACGTGTAGCAATGGTATCTTATATTCTGAAGTTGCTGCTGCTTCGGAAACAATCGCCGCAGCGCCGCGTTGAAAAGCATCCGTAATGAATTGTGATCCATCAGCCTTCACGCCTGGCACAGCAACAAACAAAAACCCTGGCTTCACTTCACGTGAATCGGCTGTAATCCCGGAAATCTCTATATCGCCATATTGCGGCGGGGCTTTTACAACGAGGTCACGCAATTTCACTGGGCTGGCCTCCAGCCAAGACGGGCAACATTGGGAAACGGATTGTGTGGAATTTCAAACCGTGGCTCAATACCCATGATGGGTGCAACGCGTTCAATGATCCGACCGGTTGTTGGAGACGCATTCCATCCCGACGTGGCGTAACCGTGTGTGTCTTTTGTCGGCTGCGGCTCATCGAGCAATGTCATGAACAGGTAGCGTGGTTTGTCTGAAGGCGCGACAGCCATGAAAGTTGTGAAAAGCCGGCTCTTTGCATAGCGGCCGTTGATCACTTTTTCTGCGGTGCCCGTTTTTCCACCCGCATAATATCCTGGAACATTAGCCTTGGATGCCGATCCTTTTTCAGCATTCAGACGCATCATAAACCGCATGGCTTCTGATGTTTCCGGCTTAATAACACGCTTGGCGACGAGCCGTGCCTCTTCCTGCGTGCGCTTCAAAAATGTTGGTGTGATGAGATAGCCGCCATTCATCAGCGCCGCCGTGGCCATCGCCGCCTGCAAGGGCGCAACAGCAAGACCGTGACCGAATGCAATTGTCATTGTATTCAGTTCGCCCCATTTTGAGGGGACGATTGGCATGGCATTTTCTGGCAACTCGGTCACAAGCCGGTCAAGCTGTCCAGCTTTGCGGAGAAAATCCTTATGTCCTTCAACACCGATACCCAGCGCCATGCGGGCGGTGCCGATGTTGGAAGAATAGGTGAATACTTCAGGCACGCGCATCACCCGCCTCTGCGCATGAAAATCATTGATTTTGAATTTGCCATACCGCAGGGCGTTGCGTGCATCAAGCGACGAGTTGAGACTGAATTTTCCAGAATCCAGCGCCATCGCGATCGTCAGCGCCTTGAAGGTTGAACCCATCTCGAAAACACCGACGTTAACGCGGTTGATCCGCGTCGGATCAAGTGCATCAACGGGATTGTTGGGATCGAAATCCGGCAGCGATGCCAGCGCAACGACTTCCCCGGTGTTGACATCAATGATGGCGCCGGCTGCAGCCTTGGCGCGGAATTTTTCCATGGCCTTGTGCAGCTCATCGCGTAGCGCATGCTGGACGCGCATGTCGATGGACAACTCAACAGCTTTCATATCCCGTGCAGAGAGAGCAAAGCCCGCCCCTGCCAAATCCTGCAAGCCACGGCCATCAATATATTTTTCAATGCCGGAAATGCCCTGATTATCGACATTGGCAAAGCCGAGCACGTGCGCAGCGATATTGCCATTGGGATAAACACGCTTGTTTTCCGGCACAAAACCAACACCGGGGATACCAAGCCGGTGCACTTCCACCTGTTGGCGCGGCGTGATTTCCCGCTTGACCCATACAAAGCCACGCTTGGTTGACAGCTTGTCACGCAATTCCCGTGCATTGAGATCGGGCAGAACGGCGGTCAACAGTTCAACCGCCTCATCCTTGTCGATGATTTTGCGCGGTTCGGCAAAGACAGAGACCATTTTCACATCAGTCGCCATCACCTCGCCATTGCGGTCAACAATGTCGGGCCGGGCAGAGGAAATGGCGGAGGACGTGGTGCGATGGATGCTGCCAGTGACCTCCGGGGGCTGCAGCGCAAGCTGCACCAGCCGCCCGCCGATGACACCATAAAGCCCCAGAAATCCGGCACCGACGACAAGCAGCCGTATGCTGCTTTTGTCTGCACGCATGCGAAACAAGCCGCCCAGTGCGCGGCTGCCCAGCGACTTGATGGCTGCAAGCCGCGCTGCCGCACGTATGTTCAAAGATTTTTTATCCGGCACCATGCGCTTACCTCGAAGGTGTTTTGCTGCCGGACGACCGCGTGCTGGTGACGCTGCCCGTTGTTTCGCGTGGGGTAACCGTCGGCTCGGCAATACCGAGCAGATCGAGTTTCTTGCCGATTTCATCGGCCTTGTTCTGGCGCATCGGCAATTCCGCCACCGTGCCGACCTGATGCACCTGCAAGGGGATAAGGTCAGGAACGCGCTTGGCAAAATCCTGCAACCGCTCCGGCGTGTTCAGCAGCTGCCATTCCGCGCGCAAAATTGCGATGGCATCTTTTTCACGCTGCATCTTGTGCTTGAGCTTGGCGAGCTTTTCACCCTGCAAGGTCGTTTCATATTTGATGGAGTAGGCATACAGCGCCGATGACAGCAACCCGCCAATCGCTGCAACATGAAGAATGCGTAGGATCACCGGCGTCTCCCACTTTTATGCACAGGCAGGGCAGCCAGTGCGGAAATATCAGCACTTGCGCCGCGGGCCGGCGCAGCAGTGCGCATAGCAACACGCAGCTTGGCTGAGCGGGCGCGCGGATTGCGCGCATTTTCCGCCGCGCCTGGCTCGACCGGCTTGCGCGTCAGCAACTCAAAGGTCGGCGCGTCCGGCACAGGCTCACCCGGCAAAGGGCGTGAAATGGCCACACCCCGCCCGGAGCGTTGCGCGAAAAACTGTTTCACGATGCGGTCTTCGAGCGAATGAAACGTCACGATCGCCAACCGGCCGCCCGGCTTGAGCACAGCCTCGGCCGCAACAAGCGCACGCACCAATTCGCCAAGCTCGTCATTGACGGCAATGCGCAAGGCCTGAAAGCTGCGCGTGGCAGGATGGATACGATCCGGCCGCACGAATTCAACACGCGTGATGATATCGCTGAGTTGTTTTGTTGTCAGAATGGGGGCTTTTTCCCGCTCCGCAACAATAAGCCGCGCCATGGCACGCGAGCGCCGCTCCTCACCATAATAGTACAGAATATCGGCAATTTCAGCCTCATCTGCTGTATTGATGATATCAGCCGCACTGCGCCCGGCTTGTGCCATGCGCATATCGAGCGGCGCATCGAAGCGGAAGGAAAATCCGCGCTGCGCCTCATCAAATTGCATGGACGACACGCCAATATCGAGCACAATGCCGTCAAGCGCACCCACACCGAGCGAATGGGCAAGGGAATCGAGGTGGCTGAACTGGTCCTGCACCAGCCGCAGGCGGCCGCCGCTGGCCGCCACCAGGGCAGCCCCCCCGGCAATGGCATCCGGGTCGCGGTCAATGGCGATCACCCGTGTGTCCGGCGTCTGCAAAAGCGCGCGCGAATATCCGCCAGCCCCAAAAGTGCCATCGCAATATATTTCACCCGGAGCAGGCTTGAGGCCCTGCAGAACCTCTTCAAGGAGCACGGGAATATGCCGGGTCGGTCCACCAGCGGCGCCGGGAGAAAAACCAACGCCGCGATCCGTCATTGTTCCCGTGCTCCTGGAGGTGGGCGAGAGCCAAGCTCGCGCCGGTATGCGCGCATCGCGTCCATGGCCTTGGCGCGATGCTCCGCAAAACGTGTGGGTTCCCACATCTGAAATTTGTGGCCGAGACCGACCACGGTGATGTCGTCGGTGATGAAGGCCCGTGCCTTCAGGCGCTCCGATAAAACGATGCGTCCTTCCGGGTCCATCTTCACAATTTCGCTCTCGCCGTTCAGTGCCGTCGAGAACACTTCCCATGCGTCCGAAAATGGCTCGTAACGTGACAGAAGCATGTCGATTTCGCGGATCAGCGCATGGCCACCCGCATCGAGTGCCGGCTTGTCCAGCGAGGGATGGATATACAGCCCTTCGTGCCCGTCGCGCGCCAGCACGGTGCGGAACGCAGCCGGGATCGAGGCGCGGCCCTTGGCATCCAGTTTCACGGTCAGGTGGGAAACAAAACGATCCATACGGAACGCGGCTCGCGGCAACCACAGGCGTGATCGCAGCCAACAAGCCCCCCGGCCCTGCTGTCACACCATACCCAGCCATCCGCCAGAACCGGGAACGCGCCGCACTGCCGGCCAAGGCAGAGGTCGCGAGGCCAGATCCACAGCTAATGAGCGGGATAAATTGGGATATCATGGGCAAACTTGGGCGTCAACGAATTGCTAACGATTTCCGTACGGACATGCGAGTCCATGACGAAGCACCGCCGGCACTTATCCGCGATCAGAATCGTTTAGGGTTAATGAAGTCTTAGGATTGCCACTGGCAGCACCAATTGATGATTGAAAAGTCAGGGCAAGCGCCCATTGCGGCAAAATGAGCAGGAGGAGTGACAGGATGCGGCTTCGCTTGATTCTCACGGCATGCGGCATGATCAGCACTGGCCCGGCATGGGCCGTCTGCCGTGTGGCGCCGGTGACATTCTTTCCTGCACAGAACGATCACGTGACAGTTTATGCCGCTCAGACGATATCGAGAGCATGCAATCAGAACTTCAGGTCAAATGGCACGCTGCACTACACGTCAGCGCGTATTTTGACCGCCCCTATGGCTGGCAAGCTGGAACAGACAGGCCCGTTGTCCTTCCGATACACACCGCGCCGCATTGGCAAGGATGGATACAGGCTAAGCGTATGCGGCAACAGCAACGATGGCTCCGGCTGTTCAACACTGACCTGCACAGTCACAATTTCTGAACACTAGAGGCCATTTCCCGGGACTCTGGCACCAGCACGCTGGCAGCCTCACACCCGCCGCAACGCCTCGATCGGGTCAAGCTGGGCGGCGCGCCGGGCGGGATAAAACCCGAAGAAAATGCCGACGATGGCGGAGAACCCGACAGCCAGCAGGATGGATTCTGGCAGGATCAGGGATGGCCAGTTGAGATAGGCCGATATGGCCCGCGCGACACCGAGGCCAAGAATAACCCCCACCGCACCGCCAAGCGTGGCAAGCGTTGTTGCCTCAATCAGAAACTGCCCCAGAATGTCCCGTGGCCGCGCCCCAACGGCCAGACGCAAGCCGATTTCCCGCGTCCGCTCCGTGACTGACACGAGCATGATATTCATGATGCCGATGCCGCCCACAAGCAGGGAGACAGCCGCCACCGCAGCCAGCAGCAGCGATAAGGTGCCCGCCGCCGCGCCAACCGTATTCATCACCTCCGTCATGTTGCGCACGGAAAAATCATCATCCTGATCATCCGCCAGGCGGTGCCTCTGGCGCAACAGGGCTTTCATTTTATCGATACCGTCCGTCAGCTCATCCTCGCTGTCGAACTTCACCATGATGCTGCCGACAGACCGCCCGCGCGCCCAGTTGCGGCCCAGCACCCGGCGGCGCGCGGTTTCCAGCGGCACCAGAATAGTATCATCCTGATCCTGCCCCATCATTGACTGGCCTTTGGTTTCCAGCACACCGATGACGCGAAACGGCACGTTGCGGATGCGGATTTCGGCATCGACCGGGTTGTCTTCGCCAAACAGATTTTTGACGACGGTCGATCCAAGAATCGCAACCGCTTCACCCCGGCGCAATTCATCCGGCTCAAACCCGCGACCACCACTTAACTCCCACTCGCGCACGACCAGGTAATCCAGATCGGTGCCGATCACACCCGTCGCCCAGTTGTTGCCGCCCGCGACAACCTGTGAATTGCCGCGCACGGTGGAAGATGCGCCAACGACGCCATCAATTTCTTTTTTGATCGCAGCGGCATCTTCATCCGTCAGCGTCGATGATGCGCCAAAACCGAGGCGCACACCGCCTTGCGTCACCGTGCCAGCCTGCACAATCGCCAGATTGGCGCCAAGCGAGCGCACCTGATCGACCACACGCTGGCGCGCGCCAGAGCCGATGGCGACCATGACGATCACTGCCGCCACGCCGATAACGATGCCCAGCATCGTCAGCAGCGAGCGCAATTTGTTCGCAGCAACGGCGGACAGGGCAGTACGAAAGGCTTCCACCGGATTCATGCCAGCACCGCCGCACGCTCATGATCAGAAGCGGTTGCCGTATCATTATTATTGACGCGCGCCACCTTCGCAATCTGCGCATCATCAGCAACGATGCGCCCGTCGAGAAAGCGGATCACGCGCGAAGCATGCAGGGCCACATCCGCATCATGCGTCACAATCACCACCGTCACGCCTTCGCGGTTGAGTTGCTGGAAAAGGGCCAGAATTTCGATGGATGTGCGAGAGTCAAGCGCGCCCGTCGGTTCATCCGCCAGCAGAATCGTGGGGGTGTTGACGATGGCACGGGCGATGGCCACACGCTGCTGTTGCCCGCCCGATAATTCCGTTGGCTTATGGTGCCAGCGATCTTTTAATCCGACACGCTCCAGCGCAGCCATCGCTTTGACGCGCCGTTCGCTGCGCGCCATCCCCGCATAAAGCAGCGGCAATTCCACATTGTCCAGCGCGCTGGAGCGCGGCAGCAAATTGAATTGCTGGAAAACAAATCCCAGCTTGCGGTTACGCAAATGGGCCAGTTCATTGGCATTGAGCGATGCTGTCGCCACACCATCAATATAACAGTCTCCGGCATTGGGCTTATCAAGGCAGCCAATGACATTCATGAACGTGGATTTGCCGGAACCCGATGGCCCCATCACCGCCACGCACGCGCCAGTCTGAATATCCACCGTGACGGAATCCAGGGCAACCACGCGTGTATCACCGAGCGTGAAAATACGCGTCAGGCCGCGCGCGGAAATAACCGGCGTGTTCATCTCAAAATGCTCGCGGGCCGCCGCCCGCTGGCGAGCTGCCAAACGGTGAGCGTTGCGCCGGGGCCGGGCGCGGGCCGCCGCCGACAATCAATTGTTGTCCGGCAGCAATGGCACCGGGTGCAATTTCCGTCATCACGCCATCGCTGGACCCTAGCATGATATTCACAGCCACCGGCTCGCCGCCCTCGCCGGGAATATAAACCCGCCCGGGCGCGCTGGGCGCAGCATCCGCGCGCTGCTGGCGCGCACCATTGCCGCCCATGCGCGCGGCGATGGCATCGAAATCCGCACGCTTGGCTTCCGGCAGAACGGTGCGCATTTTCGTGATCATCTCCTGCCGCACCTCGCGCATTTTGGCACGGCGCTCGTCTGGCGAATTGGCATTTTGCATGGCCGCACCCATACGCGGGCGCAATTCGGCGATGATACCATCAATCGCTTTCAATTCATCAGCCGTGGGCTTTAATTCTCCCACAAGGGTTTCGCGCAATTCATCGGTGATGCGCCGGTTGCCGCCCTGCCCGCCGCCCCGGCCTTGCCCGCCGGATTGGGCAAACGGGTTGGGCCCGGCCGGCGCATCCAGCGACAAAGGTGGTGCACTCGCGTTCGATGCAGGCGGCTGCACAGCCGCAACCACTGCCGACGCCGGCCGCCAGCGCAGCGCCGCATTCGGCACTTTCAGCACATCCTGTTTTTCTTGCGTAATGACGGAAAGATTGGCCGTCATGCCCGGCAGCAGGGCACGATCCATATTCGCGACGGTGATGACAGCGGTATAGATCACCACGTTCTGGATTGTCTGCGCGCCCAGCCGCACCTGCTTCACGCGGCCCTCGAATGTGCGGTTGGGATAAGCCGTCACCGTAAATGTCACGCGCTGATTGTCAGCGATGCGGCCAACATCGCTTTCATCGACATTGGCATAAATTTCGATCTGCCGCAGATCCTGCGCGACCGTGAACAGGGTTGGCGAGGAGAGCGATGCGGCAACCGTCTGGCCAAGCTCGACAGATTTCTGCACGACGACGCCTTCCACCGGTGATTTGATTTCCGTGTGTTCGAGATCAATTTCAATATCGCGCAGGCGCGCTTTGCGTGATGCAATCACGGCGCGCGAGGCCATCACTTCGGCTTCTGCGAGTTTGATGTCCACTTCAAGGCCGACCAGTTCCGCCTTGGCGGAATTGATTTGCGCTTCGGCCGAAGCAAGAGCTGCCTTCTGGACATCCTGCTGCGTACGGGCGGAATCCAGCGCCACCCGCGAGCCGGACCCGGTGCCAAACAAATCATTCTGCCGGTCAAAGGTGCGCTTGGCATCGGCAAGCTGCGCTGCCGCCCGGTCCCGTTGCGCGGTCTGGTCAAGCATCGCCGCCTTGGCCCGCTCGACTGTCGCCCGCTGACGATCGACCCGCGCGGATTTGACCGCCAGGTCAGCCTCACCCTGCATGACATCGGCACGCGCCGCATCACGCCGCGTCAAGATCTGGTCCGACGCCAGCCGCGCCATGATCTGCCCGGCTTTCACGTCGGCATTGTAGTCGGATAAAATTTCAACCACCTGCCCGGATAGTTGCGACCCCACGAGCACGGTCGATACCGGCGTCAATGTGCCGGTAGCCTTGACAGCAGCGATAATCGCACCGCGCTCCACCGCAGCCGTGCGGTAATTCGCCTTTTCCGTGCGGGCACCGGTTGAATTCCAGTATGCCATCGCGCCGACGACAACAGCCGCCAGAGCGACCCCTGCAAAAAATACGGGCTTGCGCATACAGTCTCCGATTCCGCTCCGGCGCAAGGCCGGTCCTGGCCTCACCAACCAGATGGGATGGCGATGCGTTTCACACAAGCATGGCGAATACTAGACCATGGATTGTCTGACACGACGCTGACGGATCACCACCAGTCCCATATTCCACACGATGCAGATGCCAAGGCCGAGCGCCAGACCAAGCGGCCAGCCAGTTTTTTCGATGCTATAATGTACAAAAGCGAGCGCAACGGCGAAGCCCGCCAACCCCCAGAAACTGTTGGCCAGCACCGCGGCCGTGACCTTGCCGCCGACAGTGTGATGCAGGATCAGCGTCAGACTCGTGAACACAACCGGAAACACCGCCACAAACCCGGAGATCGTTGGGCCAACGCGCTGGCCGAGATAACCGGAAAGACCCGTGATCGCCGCCACACCCAGCACCCGCAGCGGCACATCATACCAGATGCGCGGTCGCACCGCTGGCATGGCCACATGCCGGAAGCGCTGCGTCAGTGGAATACCGGCAGCAAAGACGAGGCTGAGCGCCAGCAAGGCTGTTGGCACTGTCCAGCTATTCACATCAAACAACAAAATAAAGGCGAACCAGCCCGCCAGCCCCGTGACGAGGGAAATAACGTACCCAAAACGCTGCGCAGCAAAAATATAACCGGTTAGAAAAAGCCCATTGGCAGCCAAAGCCGCAATGCTGCCGATGCTGCTGCGCGCAACATAGGCCGCACCATATTCATAGGCGAGAAACACGATGATCGGCCCGGCAGAAATGGGCAATGTCGCCACCATCGCACCAATGAATGGGCTTGAGCGCTGCGCGATCAGCGATGCACTGACGACAACGGCAGACGCAATCAGGATTTTAGTCGCCAGAGCGAGCCAGAACGGATCAATCATGGAAGCATTTCAGGAAACGATAGCCCCTGTGCTAGCGCGGCATGTCGCCGCAGGATAGGCCGCAAACAGCAACGCCCTATGCGCAGCCATTGTTTCTGGCTTCATATGCAGCCCAAAGACAAACTTGAAGCCCAAGGGATGAGAGTTTTGACCGGCACAGGTGGCGGATCAATGACACGGGCTGCTACACTGAGGCGATTGACCGACCGAAGGGCAAGAAATCCATGAGTTGGACCGGACGCATCACACTCCTGACGCTGCTGGCGCTGATTGGCGCAGGCGGCTGGTATTTCTTCGGTCAGGGCGTCGCCGTGGTCATGCAGGCGGCCAAACGGGGCAGCGCGGCAGAAATTGTCTATGGCACCGGCACTGTCGAGCCGATTGAATGGGCCAAAGTCATCGCGCCGGTGCGGGCGCGCATTGAATTTCACTGCCGCTGCGAAGGCAAGGCTGTGAAAAAAGGTGATGTCCTGGCAAGGCTCGATGAAAAAGGGCCGCGCGCCGAACTGGCTCAGCTTGAGGCCCGCAAGAATTTTCTTTCCGCAGAAATTGCCCGCCAGACCGATCTGGTTGCGCGCGGCATGACGTCTCGCCAGACATTTGAACGCGCCCAGAGTGATCTTGGTCAGGCCGAGGCGCAGATCGCTGCGGCCAATGCCCGTCTCGGTGATTATACAATGACCGCGCCGATTGATGGTGTGGTGCTGCGTGCGGATGGCCAGATGGGTGAAATTGCCGGCACAGTTGAACCGCTGTTTTGGGTCGGAAAGCCCCATCCCCTGCATATCGTGGCTGACGTCAATGAAGAAGATATTGCACGTGTCATTGATGGTCAGGAGGTCATGCTGCGCAATGACGCCTTTCAGGATCGCACCCTGCCAGCCAAAGTCGCATCCGTGACACCCAAGGGCGACCCGGCAAAAAAGACATTCCGGATTTATTTGAGCCTCCCGGATGATACCCCACTGCGGGTTGGCATGAGTGTAGAAGCCAACATCATCACCAGCGCCAAGAAAGATGCACTCACGGTTCCGGCCGAAGCATTGATGGGCAATGCCGTCTTTGTTCTTGAAAATGGCCGGGCCGTCCGCCGCGAGATTATCGTTGGCATCCGCGGGACGCGCGCGGTCGAAATCGTCCAGGGGCTGAGCGATGGCCAGCGCGTCATTGCCCCTATCCCCAAAGGGCTGAAGGACGGAGACCGCATCCGCGTGATTGAGAAAAACCCGTCATGAATCTGGTCTTTTATATTGCATGGACGCATGTGCGTTTTCGCCTGCGCCAGACCCTTGTCGGCATTCTCGGCATTGCGACGGGTGTTGGATTTTCCGTCATGATGGCGGCGCTGATGGAAGGATCGCAGCGCGATTTCGTTGCCACGCTGGTGGATACCCTGCCCCATGTCAGCATCAAGGATGAACAGCGCAATGCCACGCTGCAACCGGCTGAAACCCGTTTTGATGCGGCAAAAATTGATGGCTTGCGGCCGGACGAGCAACGACCGGGACTGAAAAATCCGCTGGCGCTGATCAGCGCGCTGGAGGCATGGGTGCCGGGCGCACTCGCGCCATCCGTGTCAACCCGCGCGATTATCCGCTATGCTGGACGCGATCTGGCAGGTGGCGTTCTCGGCATTGATCCACGGCGCGAATTGCGCGTGTCGTCCCTGCCCAAGAATATGCGCATCGGCACACTTGAAGCCCTCAACACCGTGCCAAATGGCATTATCGTTGGCGACGGCATGGTGACGAAGCTGGGCGCGAAATTCGGGGCCACCGTATCGCTCGTCCCCGTCTCAGGCACACCGATCAACGCACGCATCGCCGGCATTTTTCACACCGGGGTACGCAGCGTCGATGAAAGCCAGATTTATACACTGACCCGCACGGCACAAATTCTGGCGGGGCAAACCGGCCTCATCAACGAAATTCGTGTGCGGCTGAATGATGCCATGGAATCGCGTGATATTGCAGCACTGATCGAAGCGCAGGTTGGCTACAAGGCCCTGTCCTGGCAGGAAGCGAATGAGGATTTGATGAGCGCCTTTCTAGTGCGCAACATCATCATGTTCACCGTTGTCGGGGCCATTCTGCTGGTCGCCAGTTTTGGCACCTACAATATCGTGTCAACCATCACCCATGAAAAAACCCGCGATATCGCCATCATGAAATCGCTCGGCCTGCCGCGCAAAACCGTGCGCCGCATTTTTGTGCTGGAAGCCCTGATGATCGGCCTTGTCGGTGCCATTGCCGGGTTTGTTCTCGGCTACCT